>NZ_JAVBIN010000012.1:0-185977 GCF_032989665.1 Morganella sp. BCCO 40_0007
GTTATCTCAGCGGACTCAGCGTCCTGTGCCGTGACAACGGATGCGAATTATAGGGAGTTTTCATCTGACCGCAAGGGGTAATTTATAAAAATGTGCTGACTGCTGATTATTACAGCAAATCACCCTGTAATTGTCAGTTTTTTCAGCGATTCCAGTCCCAATTGCTGCAAAACAGGCTGTAATTTCTGTGTGGTTTCATCATCCCGCAGACAATACGCCACATTTTCTTCATCCGTTAAGTGATGAGGCTTTTCACTATTATTGATTAACCACTGCACGCGGCGGGCAATCGCCGCACCGGAATCCACCAGCCGGGTGCCGTCCGGTAATGCGGATTTCAGCTCTTCGGCGATCAGCGGGAAGTGTGTACATCCTAATACCACCGTATCCGGTGGTTCTTTCATATTCCGCCACGGCGCAAGAATAGTTTCCAGAGCACCTGCCGGAATTGCCTCACCGTACAGCTTGCGTTCCGCGAGTTCGACCAGCTCCGCGGATCCTAATAGTGATACCCGGCACTCAGAGGCAAACCGGTCAATCAGTTCCCGGGTGTAAGCCCGTTTTACCGTCGCCCGTGTTGCCAGCAGCCCGACCAGGCCGTTACGTGTCAGTTTTGCCGCAGGTTTGATCGCCGGAACCACACCGACCACCGGAATATCGGACATTGCACGCAGCGCAGGCAGTGTAATAGTGCTGGCGGTATTGCAGGCGATGACAATCACTGCCAGCGGATGCTGCTGAGCAATCTGGCGGACAATCTTAGTCACACGATCGACAATAAAGGCTTCGGTTTTTTCACCATAAGGAAATGCTTCATTATCGAATGCATAGATATAGCGGAGATCAGGAAGTAACTTTCTTACTTCCTGATAAACAGATAAACCGCCCATGCCGGAATCAAACAGCAGCACTGTCGGGCGGGCTTTCGGATCAGAAGTTGTAGCTTCCTGTGAGGAAGTATTCACGGCCAGCGGTTCGATAGCCATACACAGTCTCGTAGTCTTTATCAAACAGGTTAGCTACTTTACCACGAATTGTCAGATGGTCAGTGACCGGATATGCCGCAGTCACATCAAAAAGACTAACCCCGCCCATAGAGACAGGTTTATAACCGTTAATTGCAGGATCAAAAGTACCGTAATCTTTATCAGTACGCTGGCCAATGTAATTATAGGTCAGGCCGAGATCCCATTCCTCAATATTCCAGTCCAGCTGATATTTGAGTTGTTGTCTTGCCCGGCGTTCCAGCCTCTCATGGGTTTTTCCGTTTCTTGCATCAATATACTGATAAGAAAACGTATGATGGAAAATCCAGGTATCCATTTCCCCGGTAAACTCCACACCCTCTATTCTTGCTTCTCCGACATTATAGTTTTGATACGGATAACTTGATTCGCTTTGAATCAATTCCTCTATGTCATTGCGGTATGCCGTCAGCCTCCATTCCAGCGGACCAGTAATTCCTTCAAATCCGCCTTCCCATTGCTTACTTGTCTCCGGTTTCAGATTAGGGTTACTTCCCCATGCACTATAGAGCTGATTTAATGTCGGTGCTTTAAATGCAGTTCCGTACCCGCCGATTACACGATACCCATCAGCAAACGCCCAGCCAACGTTTGTCTGCCATGTTGTATGCCAGCCATAATCTGAATGGTGATCAGATCTGATTGATGCTTCCGCAATAACAGGCCCCAGCCCTTGCTGTCCTGTTAAATACACACCGGTATTATCGAAATAATTTTTATCCGCTGTTGTAAAGTCACTGGAACCATCCATCATTTTTTGGCGCGACCAGTCGACACCGCCACTGACTGAACCATTTCCGACCTGAACATGATTTCCCCACTGCACATTCTGCTGCTCAGTATCTGTAAGCCGGTGCTCTTTACCATATTGACCATAGCGCGGATCATAATTGTAATCTTTGGTACGGTTATAGCTGTAATTCAGAAATGAAGAATAAATCCCGCGGTTATATGAGATCCCCCCATCGTACGTTCTGCTATACAACTGACGGGTATCAGCTAATACATCGTTATAACTATCATAAAACGCATCATAAGCCGTCCGGTTATCAAACCCGTATGCTCTGGCATATACATCAAAATTATCATTTATCTGATGTTTTACCCCCAGCCAGAGAGACTTATTCATAAATCCGTCACGATCCGGCTGGCGAACACCACCGGTATTGCCGTTAGCTTCAACATCAAAACCTTTCGTATAAAGATAACTTCCTGCGGCAGTGATTGTTGTTCTGTCGCCGATTTTTTGCTGTGTTGAAGCGTCGTATTCCTGATAACCATGAGATCCCATGGTTGCATTCAGTGTGGTTCCTTCTGTTTTACGCTCCGTAAGAATATTAATGACGCCACCAACAGCATCGGAACCATATACCGCAGAGCGGGGACCGCGGATATATTCAATGCTCTGAACCATCGATAACGGAATTTGACTGATATCTGAACTGCCGGATACATTTGCCTGATTCAAACGGACACCATCAACTAAAATCATCACATGACGCGCATCTGTTCCTCTGACAAAAACTGAACTGGTCTGCCCGATACCTCCGCTCTGAGCAACATCTACCCCCGGCAGTCTCCGCAACACATCCGCTACAGAATTCGACTGCCACTTATCTATCTCTTCACGGGTCACAACGGTTACCGGAGCCAGCACGGACGAAACCGGCTGCTGAAAACGGTTAGCGGAAACAATTATCTGATCATCATTAGTATTAGCAGAAGCGCTAAAAGACAATGCGGAAAACACGGCCAGTCCGACAGCGGACAGCGCATAAGGCGAGGTCATTTTCATTTTTCCTGAGCACCCACATATATATAAAGAGGATGCCACCCGTCTGCTTTGTAGCGTCAGCAGGACGGACGACAAATCTTCGGCAGGTCTTCGGACTCAGGAGGGTATTTCTCAATTCCCCGCAACGACTTCCCGTCATTTATAACAGTGTCATCGTGTTGCTTTACCATTACCGCTGCGCGCCAGTTCCGGAATTTCACCGGATTCCCTTTTCATTCTTATGAAGAAACCGAATTATCATGCTACGATCCGGCCTTAAAATCTGTCCAGAATAAGATGTCTGAATTGTCGGGCGGAACACTTTAATCACTAAGACACGAACATTTTTTGTGATCAGCAAAACGGATCAACGCGCCATGCATAACACGTTACCCATTGAAAATTATGAAGAACAACTTGCAGAGAAGGCAAGAAGTCTGCAACAAATGATGCAACCTTTTCAGGCGCCGGATGCTCACGTATTTGCGTCACCGGTTTCACACTACCGGATGCGGGCCGAATTCCGTATCTGGCATGAAGGGGATGACCTCTGGCATATCATGTTTGATCAGCAGACCAAACAGCGTATCCGGATAGACACCTTCCCTGCCGCGAGTCAGCTGATTAATGACATGATGCAGGCCATTTTGCCGTTACTGAAACAAACTCATCTGCTGCACCACAAACTTTTTCAGATTGATTATCTGTCGACACGAAGCAATAAAATTATTGTCTCCCTGCTCTATCATAAAAAACTCGATGATAACTGGACAGAAGCCGCCAAGGCATTGCGGGCACAATTGCAGTCACAGGGCTTTGATTTACAGCTGATTGGCCGCGCATCAAAAACAAAAATCATGCTGGATAATGATTATGTTGATGAAGTTCTGCCGGTCGCAGGTAAAGAGATGATTTACCGTCAGGTGGAAAACAGCTTCACGCAGCCGAATGCGGCGGTCAATATTCATATGCTGGAGTGGGCACTTTCGGCAACAGAAGGATCACAGGGCGATTTACTGGAGCTGTATTGTGGTAACGGTAATTTTTCACTGGCGCTGGCGCGTAATTTCCGCCGCGTGCTGGCAACGGAAATTGCCAAACCGTCCGTCGCTGCCGCACAATATAATATCGATGCTAACCATATTGATAATGTGCAGATTATCCGTATGTCCGCAGAAGATTTCACACAGGCGATGCAGGGAGTACGTGAGTTTAACCGTCTTGCCGGAATTGATCTGTCTTCTTATGAATGCAATACCATTTTTGTCGATCCGCCGCGCAGCGGGCTGGATGCCGAAACCGTTAAACTGGTTCAGGGCTACGAGAGGATTCTGTATATTTCCTGTAATCCGGAAACATTATGTGAAAATCTGGAAACACTGAACCAGACACATGATGTCGTACGGCTGGCGCTGTTTGATCAGTTTCCGTACACCCCGCACATGGAAAGCGGTGTTTTGTTGATCCGGCGCAGATAAGTTGTTACGCGTTTCCCCGGAAAGTTCTTGATCAATGATCAGGAACTTTTTTACTTTATGAGTTTAACGCACTAATTCCTTTATGATCATCTGCTGTTTTCACGGTTTTCTTTCTCCGTCAGAATGATCTGCTGAGCCCGGCCCCTGATGACGAAAAATACGTCATAAAGTGATATTTAAATTCTGTAAATATTCATTCAACTAATATTCATTACACTCATAACATTTTAAAGACAAAAAATAACCCTCATGCAATAAATTAACAACCTGCCCTGTCCTATTAAAAAATACGTTTGCGGTAAATAAATATTTAACAATTTACTGTGAGCCGCTCCTGATATTAATTATTCTTCTGAATTTAAGGTCTTATTTTTATTTTCACTGCTCTATACTCGGCCGTAAATAATCCCGTAACTTAATCGAAAGGTATTTTTATGTCTCTGAAGAAAATGACGTTAATTTCAGCCGCTCTGTTATTTGGCAGTTTTCAGGCAAGTGCACATAATATCTGGATAGAACAAACTGACGGCTCTGATTATGTTGTCCGCTTTGGTCACAACCCGACAGAAACCTATCCTGAAAATAAATTAAAACCGGTTCAGGCTGTTATGCAGGATGGTAAAGTTGAAACAGTCAGTACGACTTATAAAGATGGTGAAGCTTACTTCGTCATGCCTGAGAATGCGGCGATTATCTTATTAGGCTACGACAACGGCGTCTGGAGTAAATTAAAGAACGGCCGTACCGTCGAAAAAAATAAAATTGAAGTACCGGACGCGGAATTCAGCAAAAATCCGATTAAATTCAGTAAAAACATCGTGAAGTGGGATGATAATGCCACTAAAGTCTTTAACACCCCTT
Source organism: Morganella sp. BCCO 40_0007 (assembly GCF_032989665.1). NCBI lineage: Bacteria > Pseudomonadati > Pseudomonadota > Gammaproteobacteria > Enterobacterales > Morganellaceae > Morganella > Morganella sp. BCCO 40_0007. The sequence goes on from NZ_JAVBIN010000012.1 coordinate 5,139, forward strand.
ATGAACTGGTACCGATGACCAAACCTGTCGTCGGTCAGGAGTTTGAAATCAAAGCTCTGAAAGATGGTCAGCCGCTGGAAGGCATGAAGATTGCCAAAAGTGAAGAAGATCCGGGTGTGTTAACCAACAAAGACGGCCTGGCAAAATTCAAAGCTGAAAAAGGCGCCAATAAAGTTTACGCCGAATACAAACTGGATACTCCGGATAATAAAGAGTACGGATTCCAGCAGCTGGAATATGTTTTATCTTTTGACGCTGAGTAATTAAACGTTATGAAATCTGTTTATTTATTTGCCATTTTACTGATTAACGGGGTGCTGTTGGCAACAACAGCACAAGCTCATTCCATGCATGTGGTTGCACAGCTGGAAGGTAATGTTATCAGCGGACAGTCTTATTATTCTGATATGTCTCCGGCAAAAGATACCTATGTCGGTACTTATCTGAAAGGCCATGAAGATGATGAAATATCCGGTAAGACCGATGAGAAAGGCTATTTCAAAATCGAAGTACCGGCAACCGGTGATTATATTCTCTATGTTGAAGGTGATGAAGGGCACAAAGTGGAAACGGAAGTCCCGGTTATTTCCGCAACAGCCGGCACCGGCAGCAGTGATTCTTCTTCCGGCTATATTCAGATCCGCCAGGATATTGATCAGCTGAAGAATAAAATTTATCTGCAGAATATTCTCGGTGGTGTGGGTTATATCGTGGGTATTTTCGGTGTGATCGCGTTCTTCCGTGCCCGTGAATTAACTAAGCAGGCCGCTAAAAACGCCGCATAACAGGAGGAAGACCATGCATTTATCTGAAGGCGTATTACATCTTCCTGTACTGGCCGGGGCCGGTGTGGTCGCGGCCGCCGGGGTTGCCATCGGCATCCGTCAGCTGGATACTTCGCGTCTGTCACTGGCAGCCCTGTTCGGGGCTGCGTTTTTTGTCGCCGGAACGATTCATGTGCCGATCGGGGTCAGCAGTGTGCATCTGATCTTAAACGGGCTTGCGGGATTATTCCTCGGCTGGGCGGTTTTTCCGGCATTCCTGATTGCCCTCGCGCTGCAGGTACTGTTTTTCTCCTTCGGCGGATTCGCGGTTCTCGGGGTTAACCTGTGTAATATTTCCATTCCGGCGCTGCTGGTCTATTACCTGTTCCGTAATTCCCTGCGTCCGGGGCTGAGTCAGGGGCGTCTGGTGTATCTCGGTGTGATGGCCGGGGTTATCGGCACCCTGGGTACGGTGTGTCTGACCTCGCTGGCACTGGTGCTGGACAGCGGTAAATCTTATATCGATCTGGTCTGGCTGCTGTTTATCGGGCACCTGCCGATTTTTGTCACCGACTCCCTGATCAGTGTGGGGATCCTGCTGGCACTGGCAAAAATGCGTCCGGCCGCCCTGATGGTGAATCAGCACGGGCAACATACCTATGGATAACTGGCTGCCTCCTCACCGGCGCCTGCTTCTTGCGGTTCTCTGGGCTTTTCTGCTCAGCGGTATCCGGCAGACCGACTGGCTTATTGCCGGTCTGTCGGGTGCTTTTCTGCTGTTTATTATCTGCCGCCGCCGTCAGTTGGGCCGTTCACTGCTGACGGTGCTGAAACTGAATATTTTTATTCTGTTTGTCTGGTTGACACTGCCGTGGAAAATTGAGAGTCAGGGCATTGTGCAATCCCCGGCAGGCGTGTTTCTCGCCCTGCAAATCACGCTGAAAATGAATGCGATTCTGCTGTTTGTTTCTGCAATGCTGACAAATATGACAGATATCGATCTGGCGTGTGCCGTGAAACGTTATCCTCTGCCCGACAAACTGATTAAACTGTTTATTCTGACAATCCGCTATATCGCGATTTTCAGCGAGACCAAACAACAGCTTGAAACTGCCATGAAAGCACGGGGATTCCGCAAAGGGATGAATAAACGGACATTTACCATGTTGTCCCAATTGGTCGCCCTGCTGCTGATCAAAGCGATGCACAAAGCGGAAACCACTGAAATGGCGCTGAAAGCCCGGGGTTTTTACGCACGCCCGTCTTCTGTTAATACAAAAAGGTCTGTTAATGACGTCCCAAAATCCCCTGATTCAGGTCAGCAATCTGGTTGTCAGCCGCAACAATGTACCCATAATTCAGGATCTGAGCTTTGAACTGAACGCCGGAGAACGACTTTTTCTGTGCGGTGATATCGGCAGCGGGAAATCCACTCTGCTGCACACTCTGTTAGGTTTTATCCCGTTTACCGGGAATATTTCGGTTTTCGGCAAGTCCCGTCACTCTGAGGACGATTTCACAGAGGTGCGCGGCCCGCTGGGATTGCTGTTTCAGCATCCTGATGATCAGTTGTTCGGTCCGGGTGTGCTGGATGATGTGATGTTTGGCCCGCTGAATATGGGGATGACACAGGATGCAGCACGGGAACGCGCCCTGCAGTGCCTGGAAATGCTGGATATCGTCCGGCTGAAAGATCGCGCTGTGACTGAAATTTCCGGCGGTGAAAAAAACTTTACCGCACTGGCTGGTGTACTGGCAATGTCACCGTCAGTTCTCCTGCTGGATGAACCGACCAACGGTCTGAATGAGAAAAATATTCAGCGGCTGGAAGATATTCTCACACAGCTGAATCTGCCGATGATTGTTGCCTCTCATAATCAGCAGTTCACGCAGCGGATGGCGCACCGCGTAATCCCGTTTCCCTGCCGTGCCTGACACGGATACAAAAAAACCGGTCACTTCAAAAGTGACCGGTTTTTTCATATTCTTTCTGCGGAAATTACTCCGTTACTTCATCCTGCCCGGTGGCACGGCGCTGTTTCATCGCCCGGTAGAGCCACAATGCGATAATCACAATAAAGACGGCAGAAAAGTAGTTTGATCCGGCTTCCGGATATTCCGCGCGCATCAGGGCGTTATAGGCGAACAGACCCAGGAAGAACGTGCCGGTCACCAGCTTGGGCATACCTTCCGGCAACATCTGGTTAAGATAACGCTGATGGAAACAATAAACCGCAAGACACAATGCCAGAACCGGAAAAACCGAAAAATGGACTGCGGAATTAAAAAGTGCTGAAAAAGTACCGTGTACTGAAAGCCCGACAATAAAAGCGAGCAGTAAGGTTCCTTTGTCACGGCGATACTGTTCCGTCATAACGTTCTCCTTGGTGATGAGTGCTAAATTAAAGGGGTATAATCGGGGTCATGCATTTTCTCTTGTTCGCGGCGATACCAGTAATACGCGCCTCTGGCGATCATCCGCAGCTGTAATACCAGCCGCTCTTCCAGGTACGCCCGCTTTTCCAAATCAATATCCAGAGCTTCCGCACCGGCGCTGAATACGATGGTTACCATCGATTCTGCCTGCAATTCAGTAAACTGACGCGGCATTTTACTTTCCAGTTCCAGATAGTCTGCCAGCTCTGCAATAAAATGCTGGATTTCCCGTGCGACTGCCGCGCGGAATTCTGAGGATGTCCCGGAGCGCTCACGCAATAATAACCTGAAAGCGTTGGGGTTATTACCGATAAACTCCATAAATGTCGCAACTGATGTCCGGATCACACTCCCGCCTTTGGCGATACGCTGCCGTGCCTGACGCATCAGCTGGCGCAGCATCAATCCGCTCTCGTCCACCATGGTCAGCCCCAGTTCATCCACATCTTTGAAATGACGGTAAAAAGACGTCGGAGCGATTCCGGCCTCGCGGGCGACCTCACGCAGGCTCAGACTGGTGAAGCTGCGCTCGGCGCTCAGCTGACTGAAAGCCGCTTCAATCAGGGCCCGGCGGGTTTTTTCTTTTTGTTTTGCTCTTACACCAATCACGTTACTCACGGAATTCAGACTCTCAATTTATTCAGACGGATCAATATAACAAACTTAATACTTTTTTCAGTGATGATTAGCTTATGGCCGGTGAAATTCCTGAAAAAAAGATTTTCCGAACTGTGACCTGTAAACCTTACTAATCATAGGCTGATTTTGCATCTGATGTTAAGATGATGTTGTTAATTTATGTATAAACAGGTTATTTCTCATATGCAACAGAACCAGTTTGACGCCATTGTCATCGGCTCCGGCCCGGGTGGCGAAGGTGTGGCAATGGGACTTGTGAAGCAGGGAAAACGGGTTGCCGTGATTGAGCGTTATAACGACGTCGGCGGCGGCTGTACCCACTGGGGAACGATTCCTTCCAAAGCGCTGCGCCACGCCGTCAGCCGTATTATCGAATTTAACCAGAATCCGCTGTACAGTGATAACTCCCGGATTCTGAAATCGTCATTTTCAGAGATCCTGGCACACGCCGGGCGGGTCATTACCCAGCAGACCGGCATGCGGCGCGGCTTTTACGAGCGTAACGGCTGCACGATGTTCTGCGGCGAAGCAAAATTCACCGAAGAAGGTGATGTCTGTGTGCGCTACAGCGACGGCAGCTGCGATATTCTCCGTGCGAATAATGTGGTTATCGCCACCGGTTCGCGGCCGTACTGCCCGCCGGATGTCGATTTCAGCCACTCCCGCATCTATAACAGCGATACCATTCTGTCACTGACGCACGAACCCCGCCATGTCATCATTTATGGTGCCGGGGTTATCGGCTGTGAATATGCCTCGATTTTCCGCGGTCTGAGCGTCAAGGTGGATTTAATTAACACCCGCGACCGGTTACTGGCATTTCTCGACCAGGAGATGTCGGACGCACTCACCTATCACTTCTGGAACAACGGCGTGGTTATCCGTCAGAATGAAGAGTATGAGCGGATTGAGGGTACCGGTGATGGCGTGATTATTCACTTCCGCTCCGGCAAAAAAGTAAAAGCAGACTGTCTGCTCTTTGCCAACGGCCGCACCGGTAACACCGATAATCTCGGCCTTGAGCATGTCGGGATCACCGCTGACAGCCGCGGTCTTATCAGTGTTAACGATACCTACCAGACCAGCAATCCGGCGATTTATGCGGTCGGGGATGTTATCGGCTATCCGAGCCTCGCCTCGGCGGCCTATGACCAGGGGCGGATTGCCGCCCGGGCAATCACCCATGACGGCGATGCCCCGCTGCATCTGATTGAGGATATCCCGACCGGAATTTACACCATTCCGGAGATAAGCTCAGTCGGCAAGACAGAGCAGCAGCTGACCGCGATGAAGGTTCCGTATGAAGTGGGCCGGGCACAATTCAAACATCTGGCGCGGGCGCAAATCGCCGGGCTGGATGCCGGCAGTCTGAAAATTCTGTTCCACCGTGAAACACGGCAGATTCTGGGGATCCACTGCTTCGGCGAGCGTGCGGCTGAGATTATCCATATCGGCCAGGCGATTATGGAACAGAAAGGTGAAGGTAATACCATCGATTATTTCGTCAATACCACCTTCAACTACCCGACCATGGCAGAAGCCTACCGGGTTGCCGCACTGAACGGGCTCAACCGCTTATTTTAAACAGTGGGTTCCTGCTGGTAATACGCACTCATTTTTGCACGGATAGCCTCTGCCAGCTGACTGTAACGGCTGCGCAGAGGTGATCCCGGGCGATAAACCAGAATTACTTCACGAAACGGCTCCGGATTGGTGCAGGAGAGATAGCACACACCATCGCGTTTGTGCTCCGGCGGAATGGCCAGATCCGGCAGTAACGTGATACCGCTGCCCGCGGCCACCATATTACGCAGCGTTTCCATACTGGTCGCACGGAAGTGAGTATCTTCCCGCGCGCCCGCCTGGAAACAGAATCCCATCGCCTGGTCACGCAGACAGTGCCCGTCTTCCAGCATCAGCAGTTTTTCACCGGCCAGCTCGTGCATTTCCACTTCCTGACGTGATGCCCACGGATGCTCATCATAAATCGCCAGTTTCATCGGCTCATTAAACAGCGGCTCTTCAATAAAGCTGCCGGTTTCTTTTACCCGCGCCAGAATCGCGCAGTCGAGCTTACCGCTGTCCAGTTGCGCCAGCAGCTGATGTGTCTGAGCTTCATGCAGATACATCTCGAGTTTCGGCCATAACCTGTGCAGTTCCGGAATGATATGCGGCAGCAGATACGGGGCGATGGTCGGGATCAACCCGATATGCAGCGGTCCCGCCATGCTTTCCCCCTGAAGAGAAGCCATTTCCTCGAGGATTTTCACTTCACGCAGGATGGTCCGGGCCTGATCCACCAGCAGCATTCCCTGCTGGGTAAACAGGACCTTACGGCTGGTCCGCTCCAGCAGCATCACTCCCAGCTCATCCTCAAGCTTGCGGATCTGCCCGCTCAGTGTCGGCTGGCTGACATGACAGGCATCCGCCGCACGGCGAAAGTGATTATGCTCAGAAAGTGCCACCAGATATTCCAAATCCCGGATATTCATGCCTGTGTCTCCGTCTGCGATTAATAGATAAAATCAATTGATAACTATCATAACGCAACTGCATTGTTAGTCGAGCTTAAATCGCAGGCCGGAAACAGACAGAAAACCGATAGCGTTACCGGTAAGCACAGGCTTTTACATCACCTTTCCGCATTAACCGGTAAGAAAGCATGACGGTCAGGCCGGAGGCCGCGATATACCCCCCGGCATATGTCAGGTTATATGACACCAGCCAGCCGATAATTAATGGGGTAAATCCGCCGATCAGAGTGGATGCAAGGTTATATCCCAGGCTTAAGGTGGTAGTGTGACCACGGGAAATGCCGGCAATCACCGATGCCAGTGTGCAGGAAATACAGGACGCATTAATGGTCAGAACTAACTGAGCGATAATCACCAGACCGGTTTGTTCACTGCTGAGTAAGAAATAAAGCGGGACAGAAAAAATGACCAGTGCCGCTGATGCGCTTTTAAACACTTTTTCTGCCGAGCTGTATTTATCCGCCAGCCACCCGCAGGTCAGAATACAGCACAGATATAAACAGGATGAAAAAATTGCATAACTGCTTTTCAGGGATTCAGCTCCGATATGATCCCGTACAAGTGAAGAAGACATATTATAAGAATAGAATACCGCAGATCCCGGCACGGTCATCAGGAAAATCAGTAATGCCCGCAGGCCGTCAACACGCTTTGTGATAACAGATTGCACCGGCAGTGCAGGTAATCGGGTGCGGAACCAGAAACTCATAATAATATTAAGCACCCCGACCAGCAGCGGGATCCGCCAGCCGACAGTTTGCATCATCTCCGGTGTGAGCATATTTTCCAGTACCAGCACCAGTCCGAGAGACACAATAACGCCGGTAACAGAACTGCCGACAATCAGAGCGGAAATTCTGGCATATTCATTTCTCTTTGCATCACTGAATAAATATGTCATCAGCGACGGGTTTTCCCCGGCAAAGCTGAAAGACAACACCATTTGCAACAACAGAATAGCAACCGGTGTATAAGAGCCCAGTAAATGAACTGGTAATAATGCCATACATAATGTCGCAACGCCGGTAATCTGGCTGGTTAAAACCAATGCCGCCTTTTTCCCCTCCCTGTCCGCATAACGTCCGATAATATAGCCGCCGACCGGACGTGCCAGAAAACGCAGCGCAAATATTCCCCAGACCATTTCAGTTGCTGATTCATAACCCAGCCTTTCAAGCTCAGCGCTGAGATATACGGAGATTGCCGCAAAAACTGCGATATCGTAATACTCCAGTGCATTCCCTGCCACGGCACCCAGCCGGTATCTCCATTTCATTCTCAATTCCCTTTGATCCTGATAAAGACGGGCTGCCCGGCAGCCCGTCAGGCCGTTGACAAACCCGCAGGGGTTGGCGACGACCGACAGTGGTTGTAAAAATAAACCAGGAAAATCAATTTATTGATTTTCGGCTGATAACACAAAGCAGGAAAAACCACGTTTTATCCTGCTTTGTCTGCAATCTCACGGGCTGCCCGGCAGCCCGTTCTGTTCTTGTGTTATTTGTACAGATGGCTTACGGCAGGCTTACCAGCGTATCCAGACACGCCAGTGTGATCCCGTTTTCTTTCAGTGCATTAAATACCCCGCCTGACGATGCATGCGGGCAGCCAAGTTTTTCTTTTATGCGCTGAATACGTTTATGCTCCGATGCTTCTGAACATCCCTGCACTGCACTGATTTCTTTTACTTTACGATGAGATAATAATAACCGGATAGTCAGAACTTCTTTACGGGTAAAACGGATATTACCGAAGCGCATATATTGGTGGATATCTAAAATATCAGTGGAATCATTATTTACTAATTCACTTTCATTAACTGATTTATTTACCTCTGCCCGTAATGGCAAAACTAAATCTTCTTTTTTTTGCCAAAGTCGATCTGCATAATCAGAAATAGTTGGTTTCCATTTATAAATAGCCATCATGTCTGCGACAGATAATTTCTTTCCTGAGTTAATAGACACAATCTCGAATAAATCACCATGTTTTGTACAGAAATCCACTTTAAAAGTACTGTTTTTCCCTTTCTGTAAAACAGTTCTGTACTCATCACTGTAGTTACTCCAATACTGAATGCCTGCACTCAGGCGTTCTCCGATACGTAAATCCATATCATCCCCCCAGAATGTCAGCAGCCAGTCATAGTCACTGGATAACACATTGACCGATTTATCCGAAAGATTAACTCTGGAATAATTAATCCCCATATCATTCCAATCAAAATACTGAGAAAAGTCATTTGTCAGACGATTACATAATTCTTCCATTGCGATACTTTGAATATTCATATTATTCCCTGTGCAAGTAAGTATTGGTTAAATCACTTTAATGTTTAGCATAGTGAAATGAAATTTCAACCCCTCAATTTACACGTATTTTAAAATTTATAATTTAATCTACCCTTTAATTTCAGCATTAATATCACTAATTAGCATGATATTAAATGCTCACTAAATTTAGTCAGATTAATTAATAAAGGTATAAATATGAATAAAGCACAAGACTGGCATCCGGCGGATATTATTGCCGCTATCAAAAAAAGAGGAACGTCATTGTCAGCACTATCTCGTAATGCCGGATTGCGGCCGGCAACACTGAATAATGCCCTTGCCCGGCGCTGGCCGAAAGGAGAGAAGATTATTGCGGATTTCCTGAATGTATCACCGGCCGACATCTGGCCTTCGCGTTATATGCAAAAAATATACTGATGACAATACATAAAACCCCGGATCACGGGGAACAGAACGTGATCCGGGGACAATGCATTATGTTACGCCAGTTTCAGCCGGATTTTCGCTTCGCTGATAGCCGCGGCCACCTGCTCCGGTGAGACACCGCCTTTCGCGCAGCGTTTTTCCAGACAGGACTGAAGTGACAGGATGTCATACACATCCAGTGCAATCACCGGGCTGAATTCCTGTAATTCTGTCAGCGGCATTTCTTCCAGTGCCACGCCTTTTGCTATCGCACCGACCACCACTTCACCGACAATATGATGCGCCTCGCGGAACGGAACGCCTTTTGCCACCAGGTAATCCGCCAGTTCTGTCGCGTTGGCATAGCCCTGTTTGGCCGCTTCCTCACAGCGCGGACGTTTTACCTGAATGCCTTCCAGCACCAGCGCTGCCATATGCAGGCAGTCCAGCCAGGTATCGAGAGCATCAAACAGCCCTTCTTTGTCTTCCTGCATATCTTTGTTATAAGCGAGCGGCAGGCCTTTGAGTGTCATCATCATGCCGGTCAGTGCGCCCTGTACCCGTCCGCATTTACCGCGGATAAGCTCAAGGGCATCCGGGTTCTTTTTCTGCGGCATCAGGGAGGAGCCGGAAGTGACGCGGTCAGATAATTCAATAAACGCTGCTTCACCGCTGTTGAAGAAAATCATGTCTTCAGCAAAACGGGAGAGATGCACCATGCTGATCGCCGCATCGCTGAGCAGTTCCAGCACATGGTCACGGTCAGATACACTGTCGAGGCTGTTACGGGTCGCGCCCGCGAATCCCAGCCAGCCGGCCAGTTGTTCCCGGTCGATGGCATACGCGGTTCCGGCCAGTGCGCCCGAGCCGAGCGGGCTGTAATCAAAACGCGCCAGGGCATCGCTGACACGGCTTTCATCCCGCGCCAGCATTTCACTGTATGCCAGACACCAGTGGGCAAAGGTCACCGGCTGTGCCCGCTGTAAGTGGGTGTAGCCCGGCATCACCGCATCCTGATTCTGTTCTGCCGTCAGCACCAGTGCCTGCTGTAATTCCTGCAATGCCGCGAGGATCTGGCTGACCGCCTCTTTGCACCACAGTTTTAAATCTGTGGCCACCTGGTCGTTACGGCTGCGCCCGGTGTGGAGTTTTTTCCCCAGATCGCCGACTTTAGCGATAAGTTTACCTTCCACCCAGCTGTGAATATCTTCCGCATCACTGCGCAGAATAGCACGCGGGTCGGTCTGTACTTCCGCCAGCAGCTCATTCAGTGCCTGCTCCAGCGCTGCCTGCTCCTGCGCGGTCAGCACATTGACAGTCACCAGTACTTTCGACCAAGCCACAGAGCCGGTAATATCCTGCTCCGCCAGACGATAATCGAATTTCAGCGAGTCGTTGAATTGTTTGAACCGTTGATCTGCTTCCTGACTGAAGCGTCCGCCCCACAGTGCCATACTTTTTCCCTTTCTTTCTGTTTTTAATGATAAATCAGTCTGATACACGTCCCTGTGCATAATCTCCCTGTCTCCCGCCGGTTATTTCTGTGCTTTCAGCGCACGGATCCGCGAGGAGAGTGAATACAGACGGATAAAGCCGCCCGCATGGCTGTGGTCATAGACATCATCTTCGCCGAATGTGGCGAATTCTTCAGAGTAAAGGCTGTTGGCAGATTGTTTCTGAATCGCCGTAACCTGCCCTTTATACAGTTTCAGCACGACTTCGCCGCTGACCTCTTCCGCCAGGGAATCTGCTGCTGCCTGAATAGATTTACGCAGCGGGGCAAACCAGCGGCCGTCATACACCACATAAGACATTTCGAGTCCGATCTGCTGACGCCATTTGAAGCTGTCGCGATCGAGAATGATCTCTTCCAGTCCGCGCAGAGCCGCCATCATGATGGTGCCCCCCGGGGTTTCATAACAACCGCGGGATTTCATCCCCACCAGCCGGTTTTCCACGATATCGATCCGGCCGATACCGTGTTTCGCACCCAGTTCATTCAGGGCATTCAGGCAGTTATACGGGGACAGTGCTTTGCCGTTCACCCCGGTGACTTCACCGGCCTTAATGGTGACAGTGACCAGTTCCGGCTGATCCGGGGCTTCCTGCGGATCTGCGGTCCACACCCAGCAATCCGCATTCGACTGATTCCACGGACTTTCCAGCACGCCACCCTCGGTGGAGATATGCCATGCGTTCTCATCACGGCTGTAGATTTTTTCCAGAGATGCGGTGGTCGGGATATTACGGACTTTCAGGTAATCCAGCAGCGCCTCACGGGAACGCAGATCCCACTCACGCCACGGCGCAATCACTTTCAGCTGCGGCGCCAGAGCGGTATAGGTTCCCTCAAAGCGCACCTGGTCATTTCCTTTGCCGGTCGCGCCGTGTGCCAGGGCATCCGCACCGACTTTCAGTGCCAGCTCAACCTGGGCTTTGGCGATAATCGGCCGCGCCATGGAGGTGCCCAGCAGATATTTACCCTCATACAGAGCGCCGCTTTTCAGTACCGGATAGACAAAATCTTTGATAAATTCTTCGCGCAGATCGACGACATAGCAGGAAGATGCCCCGGAGTTCAGTGCTTTCTGCTCGACACCGTCGAGGTCTTCCGCGCTCTGACCGATATTGGCAACAAATGCCACCACTTCACAGTTATCATAATGCTCTTTCAGCCACGGAATAATGGCCGATGTATCCAGACCGCCGGAGTAAGCCAGTACGATTTTTTTAATACCTGTCTTTTTTGCCTCTGTCATAACCCTGTCCTTTCAGTAAATGTTATCCGCCGCTGCGGAGTGATTCTGCCAATGTGCTGATAATCCGGATTACGCGGAAATCCGCGTGCCGATGGCTTCGCCATCAAATAATAAATGCAGCTGATCCGCGTGACGCCAGGAGGCGATATCCACCGGACGCCCCAGTGTGGCCGCCGCTTCCAGCGCCGCATTCACTTTCACAATCATGCCGTCGGTGATAATGCCGTCGTCGATCAGTTTCTGTGCATGTACGCCATCGAGTGCCTTAATTTTTTGCCCTTTGCCGTCCAGGATACCGCTGACATCCGACAGCAGTACCAGATCCGCGCCCAGCGTTTCCGCAATGGCGGTGGCCGCCTGGTCAGCATTCACGTTCATCAGCAGCCCGTCTTCCGTGATACCGATGGAACTGACGACCGGCAGAAAACCGTTGTTCAGTAACAGATTCAGCAGAACCGGATTGCCTGGTGCGGCTTTGCCGACATGGCCCAGTTCGTCGTTTAATGGTGTGACTTTCACACTCTGACCATCCCCGAGACACAAACCGGTGCCGTTGAGCTGATAACGGGTCGCCCACGCCAGCAGTGTTTTGTTGGCACTGCCCGCCAGCGCCCCGGTGATAATGTCGATCTGATCCGCCGGGGTGACCCGCAGTCCCTGTTTTTTCACTACCGGTAACTGTAATTTCGCCATCAGTTCATCCACCACGCAGCCGCCGCCGTGAACGATGACAATGCGGCGGTTATTCGACGCCCGGTATGCGGCCAGGGCAGTAAACAGACGCCTCAGCGCTTCTTCGCTGTCCAGTAACACACCGCCTAATTTGATGACTAATGGTTCCATTTCCGTTTTCCGTCAGATAAAAGAGTAAGTCGTGCTGTCTGCTTACTGTGGCAGCAGGGACAGCGTTTCATTAAAGCCAAAACGAATATTCATGCACTGAACCGCCTGAGCCGCTGCGCCTTTGAGCAGGTTATCCTCTGCACCAACGACAATCAGATGCTCTCCCTGCACGGCAAAGCCCAGGTCGCAGAACGGCTGGCCGGTGACTGCATTCAGTGCCGGTACGCCGTGGTCATACACCCGCACCAGTGGTTTATCGTCGTAGGCTCTGTGATAAACCGCACTGACCTGTTCTGCGGTCACACCGCTTTTCAGTTTGCAGGTGATAGTTGCCAGAATTCCGCGCTTAAAATTGCCGAGATGCGGGGTAAAGATCACCGGCGTGCCGAGGTGCGCAGAAATTTCCGGCTGGTGCCGGTGAGTAAACAGCCCGTAGGGTTGCAGACTCACCTCACAAAAACTGTTATTCAGTGCGGCTTTACGCCCGGCGCCGCTCACACCGCTGGTGGCATTGATTACCGGCCATTGGGTCAGATCCAGTAAGTCATTATCCAGCAGCGGTTTCAGAGCCAGCTGGGAGACCGTCGGATAACAGCCCGGTACAGCAATCAGCTGCGCGGTGCGGATTTTGTCATGCTGCCATTCCGCCAGCCCGTACACCGCCTGTGCCAATAAGGCGGTATGTTTGTGTTCAAATCCGTAGTATTGTGGGTAAAAATTATCCTGCTGAACGCGGTAAGCGCCTGAAAGATCAAATACCGCGCAACCCGCCGCAAGGAAAACCGGCACAAGGTCATGGCTGACTTCATGAGCAGTGGCCAGGAATACCACATCCGTGTTTTGTGCAACGGCAGCCGGGTCTGTCAGCGGCTCCAGCGGTAAATCCACCAGGCCTCTGAACTGCGGATGCAGATCCGAAAAACATTTTCCGGCATCCGCACTGCTGGCGGATACCATCAGGCCGGTCAGCTCCGTCTGCGGGTGGCGCTGGATATAAGCTGCGAGTTCCGCTCCGGTATATCCGCTGGCACCGATAATCAGCGTTTTCAACATAAGTTATCTTCACCTTGTACCTGAAACACAAACAATGTATTTTTATTCACATAAACTGCATGAATATTGATACTATTATGACTAAAGGCTGTCAACAGTGAATATTAAATTACCTGCATTTATTGAGATTTATCGTCAGCTCATCGCGGCCCCCTCCATCAGTTCCACGGAAGCGGAATCGGATCAGAGTAATGAAACTGTAATCAATCTGCTGGCGACCTGGTTTGAAACGCTGGGCTTTGATGTTGAAGTGCAACCCGTTCCGGAAACACGCGGCAAATTCAATCTGCTTGCCAGTCTCGGTGACGGTGACGGCGGTCTGCTGCTGTGCGGCCACACTGACACCGTACCGTTTGATGAAGGGCGCTGGAGCAAAGATCCTTTCACACTGACCGAGCAGAACAACAAGCTGTACGGTCTGGGAACGGCGGATATGAAAGGTTTCTTCGCCTTTATCCTCGATGCGCTGCGTGATATCAGTGTGAAAGACTTACAGCACCCGCTCTATATCCTCGCTACGGCGGATGAAGAAACCACCATGGCCGGAGCGCGCTATTTTGCCGCCAATGCCGCTATCCGCCCGTCTTTTGCCATTATCGGTGAACCTACGTCGTTACAACCGGTGCGGGCGCACAAAGGCCATCTCTCCAATGCTATCCGTATCACCGGTCAGTCCGGTCACTCCAGTGATCCGGAGCGCGGCGTGAATGCGATTGAGCTGATGAATGAGTCGATCACTCACCTGATGTCACTGCGTAATGAGCTGAAAGAAAAATTCAATAATCCGGCGTTTGTCATTCCGTATCCGACCATGAATTTCGGTCACATTCACGGTGGTGATGCAGCAAACCGTATCTGCGGCTGCTGTGAATTACATATGGATATCCGCCCGCTGCCCGGAATGACCCTCAGTGATATCGATGACATGCTCAATGCGACGCTGGAACCGGTAAAACAACGCTGGCCGGGGCGTCTGGCTATTGAGGCTCTGCACGCGCCGATTCCGGGTTACGCCTGCCCGACCGACCACAAAATGGTCGGCGTGATTGAAAGTCTGCTCGGTGAAAAAGCACAGACCGTGAATTACTGTACGGAAGCGCCGTTTATTCAGGATCTGTGCCCGACGCTGGTACTCGGCCCCGGTTCAATTGAACAGGCGCATCAGCCGGATGAATTTCTCGAAACCCGCTTTATTGAGCCGACCCGCGAGCTGCTGACCCAGCTTGTCACCCATTTCTGCTGTAAAGACCCGGAATAACCTTCTCAGCGGACAGCCTGCCTGTCCGCTGCTTTTCCCTCATCATGACGAACTTTCATACAGTGTGTGAGAAAACCTCACCCGCACTGTGACAATTAGTGGTTGACGTTTAACCAACTCATCCCGTAATCTACATCCAGACGTCTAAACGTATAGACACTTAAATAATGACGTGCCGGGATATATACCCAACGTCATTCAGGATGCAGCAAACGAACCTGCAGTTTGAATGAATAAGGGTATTTGCGCCACGGACGACTGCGGGGGGCAGCGATGAGTTTTTTACATATAGACCAGCACGAAGCACTGAATCAGAACCTGGCAGAACTGGCCGGTCGGGTGGCCGTATCCTTTGAATTCTTTCCGCCGGGCACACCGGAAATGGAAAAGACCCTGTGGCAATCCATCGAACGCCTCAGTGTGCTGAAACCAAAATTTGTCTCCGTCACTTACGGGGCGAACTCCGGTGAACGGGATCGCACTCATTCAGTAATTAAAAATATCAAAGAGAAAACCGGGCTGATTGCGGTTCCGCATCTCACCTGTATTGATGCCACCCGTGATGAGCTGAAAACCATCGCCAAAGATTACTGGGATAACGGTATCCGTCATATTGTGGCGCTGCGCGGTGATCTGCCTGACAGCAGCAGTAAACCGGATATGTATGCCGCTGACCTGGTCGGTTTGTTAAAATCAGTCGCCGATTTTGATATTTCCGTCGCCGCTTATCCGGAAGTGCATCCGGAAGCCCGCAGTGCACAGGCGGATCTGATTAGTCTGAAAAAGAAAATTGATGCCGGTGCAGATCGCGCTATCACACAGTTTTTCTTTGATGTCAGCACCTATCTGCGCTTCCGTGACCGCTGCGCAGCGGCAGGGATTGATGTGGAGATTGTGCCGGGCATTCTGCCGGTCTCTAACTTTAAACAGTTGCAGCGCTTTGCCGGTATGACTAATGTCCGCATCCCGGGCTGGCTTGGTACCATGTTTGAGGGACTGGATGACGACCCGGAGTCCCGCAAACTGGTCGGGGCTTCCGTGGCGATGGAGATGGTGAAACTGCTCAGCCGTGAGGGGGTGAAAGACTTCCATTTTTATACCCTGAACCGCGCGGAACTGACTTACGCTATCTGCCATACCCTGGGTGTCCGCCCGGCGGCCTGTGTGGCATAGAAAAGATAACGATATCATTGAGTAATCAGTGGTATCGTTAAATTATTTTGTATTTTACGTTATTTTAAATCATCGCTAACCCAAATAAGCACAATATAACTCCGCTGCGCTATATCTCACTCTTTATCCGTCATTGTTATATTTCACTTATGTATCACTACCGCACTTCCTGCATAATACCCGGCAAACAGGCTGTAAAAACCATAAGAATGTTTATTCTTTTTCACTCTCTCTCAGTGTGATGCTTGTCGTCACGGATATCAGCAGGTCAGAAGTCACATGAAAAAATTAGTATTAGTTTGTTTAATTGAAGCAGCTATTGCAGGGTATTCTGCCGGGGCAATGGCGGATATTCAGGATGATGTGATTACCGAAAATAAATCCGGTGTTATTGTCCGGGATAATCAGCATCTGCATTTAAACCGCAACGTGACCGGAACAGATTTCATCATTGAAAACGGCGGACAGCTTTCACTAAATGCAACCAGTATACTGAACGGCGCAGTGATCAAATCCGGTGGTGAGGTCAGTTTCAGCGAAGATACCCGTTCAACGGGCACACTGGTGATTGAAAAAAGCGCGGAAGTTTTCGCGAACAATACCAATGAACAAGAAATTGATGTGACAACAAATAACCCTGCCGTACCGGGGAATGTGACATTTGAAACCGTTGATAATGCCGGATTACTGGAAATCGGCCCGGCCTGGACCGGCGGTGCGGAGGTTGAAGATTTTGCCCCGATGCCGGATAAATTAGGTGCGGATTTGGTCACCACCATTAATACCCTGAATATGAAGGGCGGCATGGTTGCCCTGGAAGCTTATTCTCCGGCGGCCCAGCAAAATCACCTGAAGATCGGTACATTAACCGGACAGGGTGATTTTTATATCTCCACACAGATGGCAGATGGCTGGGGCGATCATATTACTGTCAGCAATAAAGCTACCGGTAATTTCGGTATTGAATTTGCGGACTCCGGTAAAGAGCCGAAAAGCGCCACCCGCCACACGGTTGTGTCCGTTAACAGCGGTGATGCCACGTTCCGTCTGCTGAATAAAGACGAAACCGCTGAAATCGGTGCTTATCAGTATTCCCTGAAGAAAACCCAATCCGGCGAAAGCACAGAGTGGTACTTACAGGGCAAGCGCAAAGGCGATAAAGATACCGACAACGGTAATAACGGCAATAACGGTAATAACGGCGGCACCAAACCCGTCCTGAGTTACAGCGCCAAAAATGTGATGGCAATGGCAGCGGCACCGCGCCAGGTGTTACAGGCGGAATCCGTGTCCCTGCAACAGCGTCTGGGGAATTACTACAGTAACCCGCAGCACGGCTACGGATTATGGACCCGTTATCTGCATGATAACACCCGTCTGAATGATAAAAACGATACTGCGTTTAAAAATAAACTCGACGGTATGCAGATTGGTGTGGATAAACCACTCCGCCTGAATGATGCCACCGTACTGGTTGGTGTATTCACCGGCTTCAGCCGCAGTAAAGTCAGCACCTCTGATTACGGCAACGGTACGGTTGAAAGCTGGCACGGTGGTCTTTATGCCACATATCTGCACGACAGCGGTTTCTACGCAGATACTATGCTCAAAGGCAACCGTCTGGATAACAGCAATAACGGCCGGATGAAAAACAGTAGTGCCGCCCGTGGCGATTATCATCAGAATGCCTTTACTGCCACTATCGAAAGCGGATTTAACTATGAAATCCTGCCGGCTCTGACCGTACAGCCATACGGCAGACTGCAATATGCCCGGATCGGCAGCGCAGATTATGAACTGAGTAACGGTATGCGTGCTGATATTCACAGTGCGGACAGTTTTCAGGGTGAAGCCGGAACACTGATTTCCACCTCCTTTGATGTCAGCAGTGCGGTACTGAAACCATATGTCCGCCTGGCAGTGGTTCATGAGTTCACCAAAGAGAATGATGTAACCATCAATCGCGCCAATACCTTCAGTAATGATTTTTCCGGCAGCACCGGCAAATATGGTCTGGGACTGGATGCACAGATCACTCCGCAGGCCGCATTCTATGCTGAAATCAATTACCTGAACGGTAATAAGAGTGAAACACCGGTGAGTGCTGATCTTGGTTTCCGTGTGCGCTTCTGATAACACCACACTCAATAAAGCCCCTGTGATTTTACCGGGGCTTTACAACAATATCTGTCAGTAATTATTCAGTGAATGAAATGAAATATCTTTCATTAATTCCAGCTGAATAACATCTGTCCCTTCTAATACCGGCTCGTGCTCAGCCTCATTAATATCATTAGCTATTAATATGTCGGAAATCACGGTGTTTTTTATCTTATCCCCATAATCTTCAACTATCTCTGCAAATTCAGTTCCCCGGATAGATTTACTGTCTGAACCTTTTTCTGCCATCTCCATCACAGTCCGTATTTTTTCCAGCATTTCCGGTGAGACTTTCTGTTCATACAGCTCACTACTCAGCATGTCATACAGTTCCTGAGCGGAGTACTCCAATCCCTCCAGATCAGACCATCTGCTGATAGCGTAGCTGTAGGGCACACCTTGTTCACGTCTGTCAGAAATCTCAACAGTCGATGTCATATTAAGTTTTTTTACACAATCTCCTGTGAGACCTTCAGTATAATACTCCCGTTTCACCAATGTTTGCGCCAGTAATGCACCGCACACAGTCATGATATTATACTCTTTCTGTTCTCTGCACCCCGCGAAGATTGTCTCATCGCTGTTAGCAACCGCGATACACTTATCTGCCGTCATTTGAAAAGCACCACTGCCTTGCTCTGTAACCTGATTTACGGATTTTTCACCCATTCTTTGCTGTACTATTCCATTTAATTGCATGATTTCTTACCTATTTAATTAAAAAAAGAATAAATAATAAGGAATGAAATCGTTGCCGTATTTTAAGAAAGCGCCATTTTCTCAGGGTGAAAAAATATGAAGCAATGAAGGAAAGACCGAAACTATATATGTTACGGCCTTTTAAGTACTTAACCAGTAAGTATCAGAATATCAGTATCCCGTTTAATTTTCTTATTACGAAGATAAACTATTACTCAATTTTTCAAGTTCTTTAACCATGTCATGATCTAATACTTCATTACCGCCAATTTCATTCCTGCGATGTTCCTTCAGTATATCGGCGCTGAGAGCACTCCTCAGTTTATTCACACCACGTTCAACCATGTCAGCGTATACTTTATCTTTAATGTCATCACCGCTTGTACCTGCATCCGCCATACCCAGTATTGTTTGTATTTTTTCACGCATCTCCGGCGAAGTTCCGGGTTTATCCAGCTGTTTGCTGAGCATGTCATGTAATTCCTGTGCGGAACACTCTGTTGTTTTCAGAGTAAATAACTTGCCGATAGAATCAGTAGCAGATAAATTTCTTTTACTGACAGATTCAGTATCATACGGCAATGTCATACCCAATTTTTCCGCACTTTCTTTCATCTCACTTGTTGTATAGCTTTCCGGTTTCACCAGCGTCAGGGCGGCCAGTCTTTCACACGCTTTTTGTATATTATGATCCTTCTGTGTACTGCACCCCGTGGAGAATGTCTTGCAACTGTTCACAAGTTCGACAAACTTATCCGCCATCGTCTGAAAAATATTCCGGCTTTCCCCTGTAATCTGTGTCTCATGAACCGGTTGCCGATTTATTGCATTTACTGGCACTTTTTCTTTCCTCATTGAATTAAAAACAAACAGATAGTAAGGAATGAACCGGTTACCGTATTTTAAGAAAGCGCCTTTTACTTTTGATAAAAAATACGGGTTACACACTGTCGTCTGTAACCCGTATCAAAAAGACGATATCTTTATGAGAACTCTTTAAATGCCTTTAATGTATTCGCCGCATACATCACAGACGGTCCGCCGCCCATCCCGATAGCAATGCCCAGTGCTTCAGATAATTCCTGCTCTGTCACACCCAGTTCGACCAGCGTTTTGGTATGAAAACCAATGCAGCCGTCACAGCGGTTGGCAACGGCAATCGCCACCGCAATCAACTCTTTGGTCTTTTTATCCAGCGCGCCGTCAGCCGTGCCGCTTTGCATGACGGCCATAAACGCACTCATCACATCCGGAATATTTTTGTGTAAATCCTGCATGTTACCGGCGATATCTTTGATCACATCTTTGTAGTAGGACATAGTTACCTCAGTTATAGACACAAACAATATATATTATTATATAATATTAAAATGGATAACATATACCCTTTTCCGGCAAAAGGATGTCAAAAAAATGGCCGCTGATAAAAGCGGCCATCCGGGGTAAAAAATAAGTGCTGATAATATCAGCCGGTATTTCGCATACCGGCGGCAATACCTGCGATAGTCACCATCAGTGCCTGTTCCACCTGCGGGTCAGACTGATCACATTCGCGTGAACGGTGCAGCAGTTCGGCCTGTAAGACGTTGAGCGGATCGGTATACACGTTACGCAAAGCGATAGATTCCGCAATCCACGGCAGGTCAGCCATTAACTGCTCATCTTTGGAAATCATCAGGACACTCTTAATATCCTCTGATAACTGTTCGCGCAGTTTTGCCCCCAGCGGCCACAGACGCGGCTCGACCAGGCGCTGGTCATAGTATTCCGCCAGCCATAAATCGACCTTGGCGAATACCATTTCCAGCATACCGATGCGGGTTCTGAAGAATGGCCACTGGTAATACATCACTTCCAGCATAGCCCGGTTACCTTCATCCACGGCGGTTTTCAGTGCCGCGCCTGCACCCAGCCAGGCCGGCAGCATCAGACGGTTTTGCGACCAGGCAAAAATCCACGGGATCGCACGGAGGGTTTCCACGCCGCCGGTCGGACGGCGTTTTGCCGGACGGGAGCCCAGCGGCAGTTTACCCAGCTCCTGCTCCGGTGTGGCCGCGCGGAAATACGGAACAAAATCCGGCTGTTCACGGACATAGTCACGATACATCTCACAGGAAACTTCAGACAGGCGATCCATCACCGCCGCCCATTCCGGTTTCGGCTCCGGCGGCGGCAGCAAATTCGCTTCCAGGCTGGCGCTGGCATACATCGCCAGGCTGCTGATAGTGACCTGCGGCAGACCAAATTTAAAGCGGATCATCTCACCCTGCTCTGTCACGCGCAGGCCGCCTTTCAGGCTTCCCGGTGGTTGTGAGAGCAGTGCGGCATGTGCCGGTGCGCCCCCGCGGCCGATGGTGCCGCCGCGGCCGTGGAACAGCGTCAGTGTCACACCTTCGCGGGCACAGACTTTAATCAGTGCATCCTGGGCGCGGTACTGTGCCCAGGATGCCGCCATTACCCCGGCATCTTTGGCGGAGTCGGAGTAACCTATCATCACCATCTGGCGGTCACTAATCAGGTTACGGTACCAGTCGATGCTCAGCAGGCGGGTGATGACACTCTCTGCATTATTAAGGTCATCCAGGGTTTCAAACAGCGGTGCGACCGGCAGTGTGACCGGGCTGCCGGATTCTTTCAGCAGCAGTTTAACGGCCAGAACATCTGACGGCACTTTCGCCATCGAAATCACATAGGAAGCGACAGAATTTTCCGGTGATTCGGCAATCACCCGGCAGGTATCAAAGACTTCACGCGTTTCATTGCTGCACTGCCAGTTCTGCGGTACCAGCGGGCGTTTTGACTGCAATTCACGCAGCAGGAACTCCTGCTTTTCCTCTTCCGGCCAGTCAGCATAATTCCCGAGGCCGAGGTATTGTGTCAGTTCAGACAGTGCTTCAGTGTGACGGGTGCTTTCCTGACGCACATCAATACGCACCAGTTGCAGACCAAAACAGCGGATGCGGCGCAATGTATCCAGCAGCTGGCCGTTGGCAATAATCTTCATGCCGCACTCAACCAGCGAGCGGTAACAGAGATACAGCGGCTCCCATAACTCTTCGTTATCCGTCAGCAGGTTATCCGGTTTAATCGCCGGTTCACCGGACAGACAGCGCTCCAGATAGTCCAGCGTGCTTTTCAGACGGGCGCGCAGCTGTTTGGTGATCACACGATACGGCTCGGCAGCATCTTCACCCACGCGCTCACGCAGCTCCGGTGTGCATTCACTCATGGAAAGCTCGGAAACCAGCACCTGAATATCATTATAAAACAGATCAGCAGCTTTCCAGCGGCTGAGGGTCAGCACGCGCCGGGTGATATCTGCAGTCACATTCGGGTTACCGTCGCGGTCACCGCCCATCCAGGAGGTAAAGCGGATCGGCGTGGCTTCCACGGACAGGTTATAGTCCAGTGACGCCTCAAGCTGCTCATTAAATTCGCGCAGAAACGCCGGAACACCTTCCCACAGACTGTTTTCCACCACAGCAAAGCCCCACTTCGCTTCATCAAGCGGTGTCGGACGGTCTTTGCGGATTTCATCAGTATGCCAGGCCTGTGCCACCAGCTGACGCAGACGGCGCATAATACGATCATGCTCATAATCAGCCAGATCATCGTGATCCAACTGCGCCAGGCAGGTATTTACCGCCACCAATTTATGGATCAGCGTACGGCGGGCAATTTCGGTCGGATGCGCGGTCAGCACCAGCTCAATGGAAAGCTCATCCACGGCCCTGCGCATCTCTTCATTGGTAAAGTTTTTGGCTTTCAGCTGATCAAACAGCGCCGCCAGAGCGACCGGATTGCTGGCCGCCTCACCGTGCGGCGAAATGCTGTGATACTGCTCCGCCACGTTGGTTAAATTCAGGAACTGGTTAAATGCACGGGCAACCGGCAGCAGTTCTTCGTTGGATAGATTTTGCAGTGTCATCAGCAGCTTCTGCCGCTGGATTTCATTACCTGCCTGTGATGCTTTGGATAACTTACGGATGGATTCTACTTTTTCGAGAATATGTTCACCCTGGGCCTCTTTGATCGTGTCTCCGAGAAGTTTTCCCAGCATACTGACGTTACTGCGCATTGCGGAATATTGTTGATTCATACGACCCCTGACCCTTATTGACGGCAGAATCCTATGACCGCCGGTGAGGAACTTTCAGCCGGCAGTTCTCTGTCCTGTACATCTTAGTGATTTCATACGACGGATTAATTCTTATTTTGTGACGCCGTTCCCTTGCATTTATCTCTGCCCTATATTCATATCAAAAAAAACGCGCTTTGAAAGGACTTTATCAGATTTAATTGCCGCACAGACATCATGCGGTACACCGGCTGTCACCGCATTATCGGGTAAAAATCCGTCCCGGCAGCATAATGAAAGGGAAAAACAAGCGTTACAGACAGATATCGCGAATTAAGGCAAAAATAGTAACGATTCAGCCTGAGCAAAAATCCTCAGTCCGGCGGGAAAAATTCAGCAGAAACGTTTAATGTCAGCGGGAAAACAACAGGGAAGTGAAAATAGTAACGGGATGCAATTAAATCCGTTAATTGCATCCCGCCGGGATTGTTTCTGTCCTTAGACTGACATCCTGTCAGAAGAAGCACATCCGGTGCATATCCTTACCATGACATCCTGTCACAGCCATCATCCATAATGGTTATATGTCCGTTATGAAACATCACCATGCGTTATTTATATCAATCCTGTACCGTTAACGTAATAAGATAATTCCCGTTATAGTCATCTTTTGTTCTGATTACAGGATGTTTAAGATTATTTAACCCCGTTAGTTATCACAATCCGACGAATTACAATAACTGTGCCAGACGGTTTAAATCTGACAGGATCGCCCCGGCGGTGACATCCCGTCCGGCACCCGGCCCGCGGATCACCAGCGGATTATCACGGTACCAGCGGCTTTCCACCGCAAAAAGGTTATCACCCGGCTGTAATGACGCCAGCGGATGTTCAGGACGGACTGCCTCCACGCCGACCCGTGCCTTGCCGTTAGCATCAAAGCGGGCCACGTAGCGCAGCACCATGCCCATTTCGCGGGCGGCTTCCAGCCGGCAGGCCATCTGTTCATTCAGTGCCGTGACATTCTCAAAGAAGTGATCGGTGGTGCCTTCCTGTGCCGCTTCCGGCACCAGGGATTCCACACGGACATCTTCCGGCTCAATTTCATATCCGGCTTCGCGGGCAAGGATAATCAGCTTGCGCATTACGTCCTGACCGGACAAATCAATACGCGGGTCCGGTTCGGTCAGTCCCTGCTGCCAGGCCTGCTCCACCAGCTCGCTGAACGGTACGGTACCGTCGAATTGCAGGAACAGCCAGGAAAGTGTGCCGGAGAAGATCCCGCTGATCGCCAGGATGCTGTCACCGCTTTCATGCAGATCGCGCACACAATGGTTGATCGGCAGTCCCGCTCCGACGGTGGCATTGTACAGCCAGTGACGCCCGGTTTTGCGGAAAGCATCGCGGATCTGACGGTAATCCCGGGTTTTGGCCGCCCCGGCAATTTTGTTGGCACTGATAACATGGAAACCGTACGCGGCAAAATCAGCGTAGCTTTCCGCCAGTGCTTTGCTGGCGGTCAGGTCGATAATGACCAGGTCATCAAACGGATGGTTGCGCATCCACAGATAGAGCGTGTCTTCATCTGCCACCGGCTCCGCTTCTTCATTAAAGAAAGCCAGTGCACGGCTCGGGTCAAGCCCGTCATAGCTGAGCAGTGCCCGTTCGCTGTCCGCCACACCGGCCAGAATAAATTCAAACCCGCTGCGGGCAGAGAGATTGCTCTGCTCACGCGCGAACAGCTCCAGCCAGCGGCTGCCGATATTCCCTTTGCCGAAGACCATCAGACCGATTTGTTTTTCCGCACGGAACAGGCTCTGGTGCAGACCCTGAATCACATGCCCGGTCTGGCGGGTACGCAGAATCGCCACCAGGCTGATGCCGTCCTCCGCCTGCCAGATAAATTCCACCGGCTGATCTTTGAGCTGCTGATAAAAACGGTGATAATGCAGCAGGTTTTTACAGACTCCCGCTCCGACCAGTGCCACCAGCGAGAAGCCGTCACGCAGAGTCAGTGTGCCCGGCAGACCGGCGCTTTCCAGTACATGCAGAGCACTGTCTGCCACTTCAGCGGTATAACTGAGCTGAATGAGATTGTCATCATTATGCAGACCAATGGCCAGCGGGCGGATCTGGCTGCGTTTAAGCAGCAGATCAATACTTTTATAACGCGCTTTCGCGTCATCCCCGGCCGGCAGGCGGATATCAATCAGGCAAACCTCATCATGGTTTGTCACGATTTTCGCCCCGGTACCGGATGCCAGCACACGCTCAATTTTTGTCGAACCCTGTTCAGGCTGATAGCTGCAGCGCAACTGTAAATCGATATCACTGACGGACACCGGCTGTAATGTGCGGGTATGCAGCACCGGTGCGGCGAGACGAGCCAGTTCACTGGCTTCATCCAGACGCAGCAGCGGCAGCAGACAGGCATCTTTGACTTTGCGCGGGTCGGAGCTGTAAACCCCGGCAACATCACTCCAGATGGTGACTTTTTTCACCCCGGCCAGCGCGCCGACCTGGGTGGCGGAATAGTCACTGCCGTTACGGCCGAGCAGCACGGTTTCCCCGGCAGCGTTACGGGAGATAAACCCGGTCACCACCAGACGTTTACCCGGATGCAGCGCCAGCAGTTCTGCCAGCAGCGGCTGCGACCGCGCGGTATCCACTTCCGGCTGCGCCGCCCGCTCCGCACACAGGAATGTCCGGGCATCCAGCCACTGTGCGGCCATACCCTGCTCCTGAAGTACCTGAGCCATCAGACGGGCAGACCAGATTTCTCCGTGGCCGGTCACTTCCGCGTAAATCACATCATTCAGCGGATTTTCCAGCAGTTTCGCCAGGCGCTGAATATCATCATTAAACTGAAAGATCAGGACATTGGCCTGAACTTCCGGCAGTAAGTCACTGATAAGGGTTGTCTGATAGCGTTGCAGGGTCTGCCGCGCCTGTTCTGCGGCAGCACGATCACTCTGACTCAGTTTGACCCAGTTAATCAGCTGGTTGGTGGTACTGCCCGCGGCAGATACAACCATCAGGTCATCCGGCTCACTGTAGTTCGCCATAATATTCGCCACCCGCAGATAACATTTTGCATCTGCCAGGCTGCTGCCGCCGAATTTATGTAACTGACGCCCTTTTACTGATTCATCAATCGCCAACGCACTCATGATTACCCTTACCCCTTAGTCACTGACTGAAATGCGCGATCCAGATCAGCAATCAAATCACTGCTGTCCTCAATCCCCGCAGAAATACGTAATAAGCTGTCTGAAATTCCCGCTGCATGCCGTGCCTGCTCCGGCATTCCCGCATGTGTCATCGTCGCGGCATGGGAAATCAGCGTTTCCACCCCGCCCAATGACTCTGCTAGTGTAAAGAGAGACAGGTGAGATAAAAAGCGGGAAATTGCAGCTTCATCACCATTAATTTCAAAACTGAGCATTGCACCGAATCCTTTCTGCTGCTTTGCGGCCAGTTCATGTCCGGGATGCGTCTCCAGTCCCGGATAATACACTTTTTTCACCAGCGGCTGATGCACCAGATAATCCGCCAGGATGCGGGCATTTTTTTCCTGTAAGGTGATTCTCGGGATCAGGGTGCGGATACCGCGCAACAGCAGATAGCTGTCAAACGCCCCCAGCGTCACACCGATATTATTCGCCCACCACGCCAGTGTTTCACAGTGTTCCGCATCTGCGGCGATCACCACACCGGCCACCACATCAGAATGTCCGTTCAGGTATTTGGTGCAGGAATGGATGACAAAATCCGCGCCCAGCGCCAGCGGCTGCTGTAATGCCGGACTGAGAAATGTGTTATCTGCCGCCACCAGTGCCCCGGCCTGATGTGATTTTTTACTGACCGCCGCGATATCCGTGATCCGCAGCAGCGGATTGCCCGGCGTTTCAATCAGTACCAGTTTCGGCTTTTCTGCCAGTGCGGCACTGAGTGACGCCTCATCGTTCATATCCGCAAAACGGACAATAAAATGGCCGCGCTGCTGACAGCTGTCGAGCAGCCGGTAAGTACCGCCGTAACAGTCGTGCGGGGCAACAATCACATCCCCGGGTGATAAAAACACCGTGAACAGCAGATGCAGTGCTGACATCCCGCTGCTGGTGACCACCGCCCCGGCACCGCCTTCCAGCTCAGCCAGTGTGCGGCCGGTGATATCCCGGCCGGGATTACCGCGCCGTGAATAGTCATGTTCACGCGGGCTGCCGAAAGCCGGAAAATTGTAAGTCGACGAGAGATACACCGGCGGTATGACACAGCCGAATTGGTTCTCTTCATTAAGTCCGTTATGAATTGCCGCTGTCGCGGGTTTGCGTGCCATACCTCTTTCCCTGTCAGTAACCGAACGAGTTATCAGCATATCCGCGGTTTATTTAGACGTCAATATGTCTGGACATCCATCCTGCTTTACGGTTATATATACAAGTGGGATAATACCGATATCTGTCAGGCACAATTCTGTGCCCGACCCTCCTCAAACTGACTAAGATAACAAGGTAATCCATGGCTGAATGGAACGGCGAATATATCAGCCCTTATGCTGAGCATGGCAAAAAAAGTGAGCAGGTAAAGAAGATTACAGTTTCTATCCCGTTGAAAGTGCTTAAAATTTTAACGGATGAGCGCACACGCCGCCAGGTGAATAACCTGCGTCATGCCACCAATAGCGAACTGTTATGTGAAGCATTTCTGCATGCTTTTACCGGACAGCCACTGCCCGATGATGATGACCTGCGCAAAGAACGCAGCGATGAAATCCCGGAAGTGGCGAAAGAAATTATGCGCCAGCATGGGGTCGACCCGGATACGTGGGAATATTGAGTTTTATCCGCGTGTTATACGACTTATCACCCCGGAAACAGACATAAAAAAACGCCCTGTGAAATATTTTCATTCAGGGCGTTTTTTATGGAACAGAGCGCGGCATGCCGCGCTGTGCCATTATTTCTTCGCAGAAGGAACGCTGAAGCGTTTGTTGAAGCGATCAACACGGCCGCCGCTTGCAACGTCACGCTGTTTACCGGTGTAGAACGGGTGGCATTCGCCACAGACGTCCAGGTTGAAGTCGTGCCCTGCGGTTGAGTTAATTTTCATTACGTTGCCGCAAGAGCAGGTTGCAGTGACTTCTGCGTAGTTAGGATGAATACCTTTTTTCATGGGGAAAAC
The DNA here is from genome assembly GCF_032989665.1 of Morganella sp. BCCO 40_0007. Classification (NCBI taxonomy): domain Bacteria; kingdom Pseudomonadati; phylum Pseudomonadota; class Gammaproteobacteria; order Enterobacterales; family Morganellaceae; genus Morganella; species Morganella sp. BCCO 40_0007. Next base: position 33,418 of record NZ_JAVBIN010000012.1, read on the forward strand.
CTCGGTTAAGGCCGTGTCGCTATCCGGGCCTTTTTGCCGGACACCACACGTCGTGTTGATGATAAGTTATCGCTGGTATTTTAATTACCAAAGGCGGCGGATCATACAGAAAATCCCGGAACCATGCAATGAAATCCGCTGTCTTTTCGTGGTATTCTGAGTTCTGTTTTACGGATAATTTCCCTGTTTTTACCGGGGAAAAGCTGAAATCCGTTGATTACTCAGACACTTTTGTACCTTTTTCGCCGCTGTGTGTTTTTTACGCACCGGCACTCTGCCGATGATGGACATTATAATGACAGTCGTCCGGGTGATATTACCAGTACCACTGACACAAACATTTGATTATTTACTGCCTGATGATATGCCCCGCCCGGTGCCGGGGGCACGGGTGATCGTGCCGTTCGGACGGCAGAAGCAGGCCGTCGGTATTGTGGCTGAACTGGCGGAAACCAGTACCTTCAGCCCGGAAAAACTCAAACCTGTTATTGCCTGTCCGGATGACGATACCCTGTTTCCGGGCGATTTATGGCCGCTGCTGAACTGGGCGGCACAGTATTACCACTATCCGCCGGGCGAAGTGCTGTTTCATGCCATGCCGATTCTGCTGCGCCAGGGTAAAGAAGCCGCCTTTGCGCCGCTGTGGCGCTGGGAAGTTACCCCGGAAGGACGTGAGATTGATATCCACACCCTCAAACGCTCCCCGAAACAGCAGCAGGCACTGGCCTGCCTGCGCCGTCAGCCGGTTTACCGCCATCAGACCGCAGAATTTGAACTCAGCGACAGCGCATTACAGGGACTGAAAAAGAAAAACCTGATCACCCTGAACGATGTGCAGCCGGACAACAAACCCTGGCAGCCGGATTTTGCGGTCACCGGTGAGCGTCTGAAACTCAATACTGAACAGGCCACTGCCGTGGGGGCGATCCGCGCAGAACAGCATCAGTTTTCCCCCTGGCTGCTGGACGGTGTGACCGGTTCAGGGAAAACCGAGGTGTATCTCAGTGTGCTGGAAAATGTGCTGGCCGAAGGCCGCCAGGCGCTGGTACTGGTACCGGAAATCGGCCTGACACCCCAGACTATCGCCCGCTTCCGCGCACGTTTTCAGGCACCGGTGGATATTCTTCACTCCGGCATGAATGACAGCGAACGGCTGGCGGTCTGGCTGCGGGCGAAACGCGGGGAAACGGCAATTGTTATCGGTACCCGCTCCGCGCTGTTCACGCCGTTTACCTCGCTCGGCATCATTATTATTGATGAGGAGCACGACGGCTCCTATAAACAGCAGGATGGCTGGCGCTACCATGCCCGCGACCTCGCGGTATTCCGCGCCAAGAAAAATGATATTCCGATTGTGATGGGCACCGCGACCCCGTCACTGGAAACCCTGTTTAATGTCCGGCAGAAAAAATACAAAGTGCTGCCGCTGACACAGCGGGCGGGAAATGCACAGCTTGCTGATCAGCATCTGCTCGATCTGAAAGGGCTCCCGCTCACTGCCGGGCTGTCGCCGCCGCTGATCAAACGTATCCGCCATCATCTGGCAGCGGATAATCAGGTCATTTTGTTCCTCAACCGGCGCGGCTTTTCCCCGGCAATGCTGTGCCACGAGTGCGGCTGGATAGCGGAATGCCCGCGCTGCGACCATTTTTACACCCTGCACCAGAACCACCGCATGCTGCGCTGCCACCAGTGCGACAGCCAGCGTCCGGTACCGAAACAGTGTCCGCAGTGCGGCTCCACACAACTGGTGCCGGTCGGGCTGGGTACCGAACAGCTTGAAGAGAGCATCGCTCCGCTGTTTCCGGATGTGCCGGTTACACGGCTGGATCGCGATACCACCAGCCGCAAAGGCGAACTGGAGCAGCACCTCGCGGATGTGCATCAGGGCGGTGCCCGTATCCTGATCGGCACCCAGATGCTGGCCAAAGGTCACCACTTCCCGGATGTTACCCTGGTCGCCCTGCTGGATGTGGACGGCGCGCTGTTCTCCGGAGATTTCCGTGCGGCGGAGCGTTTTGCACAGCTCTATACCCAGGTCTCCGGCCGGGCGGGACGTGCCGGTAAACGCGGTGAGGTGATTTTGCAGACTCACCATCCGGAGCACCCGCTGCTGACGGTGCTGCTGGAAAAAGGCTACGCCGCCTTTGCCGCACAGGCGCTGAATGAGCGGCAGAGTGTCTGCCTGCCGCCTTACACCAGCCAGGTGATGATCCGTGCTGAAGATCAGAATAACCAGCGGGCAAATGCATTTCTGCAAGCTGTGCGGCAGTTGTTCGAATCCCATCCGCTGCGGGATGAGCATTTCTGGCTGATGGGGCCGCTGCCTGCCATTCAGGCCAAACGCGGCGGGCGTTTCCGCTGGCAGTTACTGTTACAGCATCCGTCACGCAGTCAGTTACAGAAAATTGTCGCGCAGGCTATTCCTTATATTCAGCAGATGCCGGAGAGCCGGAAAGTCCGCTGGAATGTGGATGTCGATCCGACTGACGGCTGAGTCTGAGGCCTTACCGTGCGTGCGCTATCTCAAAAAATTGAGATATCTCACAGTTTTATGCAAACCAGGTAACAGATTAATTTTACAAAGGGCTTAGAATAGCCGTTAATAGAATGATTAATAAACCGTCTGAATTTCACTTAAGAAGCTCAGGCGGTTTTTCACAGGTATGTGAAAAGTACGTATGTGAAAAGCACATATGTGAAAAATACAGCGGACCATAATGATCACAAAAACCGCGCAATCGATACACTTACAGGGTAACCAAAGGAATTAATGATGGAACCACGCCGCAACGATACCGGCGCGACAATGAAAGATGTCGCCAGAGCCGCGGGCGTCTCAACCGCAACCGTGTCGCGGACACTGATGAATCCGGAAAAAGTGTCCGTGCAGACCCGGCAGAAAGTGGAAAATGCCGTCCTGGAAGTGGGATATTACCCGCACAATCTGTCCCGTGGTATGAAGCGTAATGAATCCCGCACCATTCTGGTGATTGTACCGGACATCGGTGACCCGTTTTTTACCGATATCATCGTCGGTATCGAAGAAATTGCCGCCAAACACGGCTATCTGGTATTGATCGGTGACTGCCGGTATCAGCACAAGCCGGAACATACTTTTCTGAATCTGATTATCACCAAACAAATCGACGGCATGGTACTGCTCGGTTCCGATGTGCCGTTTGACAGCCGTCATGATGAACAACGTCACTTCCCACCGATGGTGATGGCCAACGAATTTGCCCCGGAGCTGGAACTGCCGACGGTAAATATTGATAACCTGACCGCCGCCTTTAATGCCACACATTATTTACAGTCACTGGGACACACCCGGATCGCCTGTATTTCCGGGCCGGAAGAGCTGCCGCTGTGTAAGTACCGTATCGAAGGCTATATTCAGGCGATGCGCCGCATGGGTATGCCGGTACGGGAAGAGTATCTGGTGCGCGGCGATTTCACCCACGAAAGCGGGGCGGAGTGTGCCGCACAGCTGCTGGCTCTGCCGGAACCGCCGACGGCTGTTTTCTGTCATAACGATATCATGGCTATCGGCGCGATCTGGGCGGCCAGAAAACAGGGGCTGACGCTGCCGCAGGATCTCTCGGTTGTCGGTTTTGATGATTTACCGGCCGCACAATACTGTTCACCGACGCTGACGACTATCGCACAACCCCGTTATGAAATCGGCCGCCAGTCTTTTTTACTGCTGCTGGAACAGTTACAGGGACACACCGTGGCAAAAGGTTCACGCCTGCTGGATTCTGATTTAATCATCAGAGAGAGTGCCTGCGCGCCTAAAAGCTAGGCAAAGACCATAAGGTTAAGTAACATGTAACGCTGAATAATATGTTTCCTTAACCGACTCATTAGTGAATTGAAACAGTGGCACAACGAGATTATGTGGGACGCGGCCGCTCTGCGCCGCGTAAAAAAAGTAAATCACGGAAGAAAAGTCAGGCGAAAGGCCTGCCGTTCACCACATTGGTGATCGCCGTGGCACTGGTGGTTCTTTTTGTCGGCGGCCTGTTCTATCTGGTCTATAACAAAAAAAGTCAGACCACCGCTGACAGCATTGTTCCCCCTGCGCATCAGCAGAGTACCGGTAACGGACTCCCGCCGATCCCGGAGGAACGCTGGCGCTATATCAAAGAACTGGAAAACCGGGAAGCCGGGGTACCGGAGCAGTATTACTCCAACCCGCAGGCACCGGCCAACCGTATTGATCCGGGTGCAAAACTGACGGAGGAACAGCGACAGCTGCTGGAACAGATGCAGTCTGATATGCAGCAGGCTCCGGTTCAGTTACAGGAAGTCCCGGCAAACGGTACGGTTCCGCGCTCTCAGGTGGTGGTCACCGGTCAGGCTCCGCAGCTGCGTATGCAGCCGGAAACCCGTCCGGCACCGCAACCGGCTGAAAAACCGGCGGAGAAACCAAAACCGGCGCAGGAAAAACCGCAGGCTGTACCTGAGCGCTGGTTAATCCAGTGCGGCTCATTCCGTGAAAGCGGCCAGGCAGAAGAAGTCCGTGCCGGTCTTGCCTTCTCCGGTATCGAAAGCCGGGTCTCACAGGGCGGCGGCTGGTATCGTGTAATGCTCGGCCCGTATGAGAAATCCGCTGCACAATCCGTGAAAAGCCGCGCCGCTGATGCCGGCGTAACAAATTGTATTCTTCGCGCTGCCGGGGGTTGAAATCCTTCAGCCCTCCCCCCATATCTGAAGTTAATTCTGTGCTGCCGGGAATATACCCGGCAGCCTTTCTCCATCCTTTAGCATAACCAGGGGCTGATTCATGACAACAATCGTAAGTGTTCGCCGTAATGGCCAGGTCGTAATTGGTGGTGATGGGCAGGCGACAATGGGTAATACCGTCATGAAAGGTAATGTCCGCAAAGTCCGCCGCCTCTATCACGACAAAGTCATTGCCGGTTTCGCCGGTGGTACCGCGGATGCCTTTACCCTCTTTGAACTGTTTGAACGCAAACTTGAACTCCATCAGGGACACCTGACAAAAGCCGCCGTTGAGCTCGCCAAAGACTGGCGTACCGACCGCATGCTGCGCAAACTGGAAGCACTGCTGGCCGTTGCCGATGAAACCGCATCGCTGATTATCACCGGCCAGGGTGATGTCGTTCAGCCTGAAAATGACCTGATTGCCATTGGTTCCGGCGGCCCGTACGCCCAGGCAGCAGCCCGCGCCATGCTGGAAACCACCGATCTGAGTGCCCGGGAAATCGCGGAGCGCGCGCTGACTATTGCCGGTGATATCTGTATCTACACCAACCACAATCTGAATTTTGAAGAATTATCTTCAAAAGCATAAGGATCGACGTTATGTCCGAAATGACTCCACGCGAAATTGTCAGCGAACTCGATAACCATATTATCGGCCAGGATAAAGCCAAACGTGCTGTTGCTATCGCGCTGCGTAACCGCTGGCGCCGTATGCAGCTCAATGAAGAGCTGCGTCACGAGGTCACCCCGAAAAATATTCTGATGATTGGCCCGACCGGTGTCGGTAAAACTGAAATTGCCCGTCGTCTTGCCAAACTGGCCAATGCGCCGTTTATCAAAGTGGAAGCCACCAAATTCACCGAAGTGGGTTATGTCGGTAAAGAAGTGGATTCTATCATCCGCGATCTGACCGATTCCGCTGTAAAAATGGTGCGTCTGCAATCCATCGAGAAAAACCGTTTCCGTGCAGAGGAAATGGCCGAAGAACGCATTCTCGATGTGCTGATCCCGCCGGCAAAAAACAGCTGGGGTCAGGCTGATACTCAGGCTGAGCCGTCTGCGGCCCGTCAGGCATTCCGCAAAAAACTGCGCGAAGGGCAGCTGGATGATAAAGACATTGAAATTGAAGTGTCTGCCGCACCGATGGGTGTGGAAATCATGGCGCCTCCGGGCATGGAAGAGATGACCAGCCAATTACAGTCTATGTTCCAGAATCTGGCCGGGCAGAAACAAAAACCGCGCAAGATGAAGATCAAAGAAGCTTTCAAACTGCTGATTGAGGAAGAAGCCGCCAAACTGGTGAATCCGGAAGAGCTGAAAGAGCAGGCCATCGAAGCCGTTGAGCAACACGGTATCGTGTTTATCGATGAGTTCGATAAAATCTGTAAGCGCGGCGGCCAGTCCTCCGGGCCTGATGTCTCCCGCGAAGGGGTTCAGCGTGACCTGCTGCCGCTGATTGAAGGCTGTACTGTCTCCACCAAGCACGGCATGGTGAAAACCGATCATATCCTGTTTATCGCCTCCGGTGCATTCCAGGTTTCCAGCCCGTCAGATCTGATCCCGGAATTACAGGGCCGTCTGCCTATCCGTGTGGAATTACAGGCACTGACCACTGAAGATTTCGAGCGCATCCTGACTGAACCGAATGCGTCACTGACGGTTCAGTACAAAGCACTGATGGCCACCGAAGGTGTGGATATCACCTTTACACCGGACGGTATCCGTAAAATTGCCGAATCCGCGTGGCAGGTCAACGAAACCACCGAAAATATCGGTGCCCGTCGTTTACATACGGTGCTGGAACGATTAATGGAAGAAATTTCCTACGATGCCAGTGAAAAACAGGGGCAATCCGTTGAGATTAATGCGGAATATGTGAAAGATCATCTGGATCAGCTGGTCGCAGATGAAGATTTAAGTCGCTTTATTCTGTAATTCGATAATAATCAGACATAATATTATTCAGACTGTACGGGTGTATGCCACCCGTCAGTCTGCGTTATTATTTTTGTCATTATTATTACATTCTGAAAAGTAAGCGAGTTTCAATGTCAGTCACCCCTTCACCGGCCATCAGCCGTACCCAAGCCTGGCTGGAAAGCCTGCGGCCCAAAACATTACCTCTCGGGGTGATCGCAATTATTACCGGTTCCGCGCTGGCTTACTGGACCGGCTACTTTAAATTCCCTGTTGCCCTGCTCGCCCTTATCACTACCGGGATTTTGCAGATTCTGTCGAATCTGGCAAATGACTACGGCGATGCGGTAAAAGGCACTGATACCGATGCACGCCTCGGGCCGCTGCGTGGTATGCAAAAAGGTGTGATCACCGCAGCTCAGATGAAAAAAGCGCTGATTCTGACCGTTACCCTTGCCTGTCTGTCCGGGCTGGCGCTGATTATTGTCGCCTGCGAGAAGCCGGAAGATATTGTCGGTTTTCTGGGATTAGGTGTGGCCGCGATTATCGCTGCGATCACTTATACCGTCGGCAAAAAACCTTACGGCTACCTCGGGCTGGGGGATATTTCTGTTCTGATCTTTTTCGGCTGGCTGAGTGTGATAGGCACCTATTACCTTCAGGCCGGTTTTTTCAGCCCGCTGACCATTCTGCCGGCGACCGCCTGCGGACTGCTGTCTGTTGCCGTGCTGAATATCAATAATATGCGCGATATCGAAAATGATATCCTCACCGGGAAGAACACCCTGGCTGTCCGCCTCGGCCCGCTGAAATCCCGCTATTATCATGCGGCGGTGATCACCGTTGCCTTCCTGTGCCTGATTCTTTTCACCCTGCTCTATCTGCACGGCTGGTACAGCTGGCTGTTCCTGCTCGCGGCTCCGGTTCTGTTTATGCATATCAGACGTGTGCTGGGCGATATGACAGCAGCGGGTATGCGTCCGCTGCTGGAACAGATGGTGAAAGCCGCACTGCTGGTTAATATCCTGTTTTCTGCGGGGCTCATCTGCCAGCGTCTGTAACCCGGATTATTGCGGAATCTGCCGCTTTCTTGATTCAGATCGGAAAGCGGTCCGCTGTTGATTTTGCAAACAACCGTGTGAAAGGGCTATACTGATTACATCCGGCAGCAACCAGACGTAAAATCCTATGAAAAATGATACCTTCGACACCTCAGAACTTTGTGACATTTACCAGGAAAATGTGAATGTCGTCGAACCCCTGTTTTCCAACTTCGGGGGCTGTTCATCGTTTGCGGGGCAAATCACCACCGTAAAATGCTTTGAAGATAACGGCGTACTTTTTGATCTCCTGGAAGAAGAGGGAGAGGGCCGTATTCTCCTCATTGACGGGGGCGGGTCAGTCCGCCGTGCGCTGATTGATGCGGAACTCGCGGCACTGGCTGTGCAGAACGGCTGGGAAGGTATTGTGGTGTACGGCGCGGTGCGTCAGGTGGATGACCTCGCAGAAATGGATATCGGAATCCAGGCGATGGCTGCCATTCCGGCCGGATGCAGTTCAGAAGGCATCGGTGACAGCGACATCCGCGTCAATTTCGGCGGTGTGACATTCTTCTCCGGTGATTATCTGTATGCCGATAATACCGGGATCATTCTGTCAGATATCCCGCTGGCACTTCCGGACGAAGACGAAGATGATGACGATGAAGACGCGCTGACTGAAGCGTAATCCTCATCAGACACACAGACAGCAAAAAGGGCGGAATATCCGCCCTTTTGTCGTTATGACACAAGATAAAAACCGCATCACACTTAATTATTCGTTTTGCAGCAAAACCGCGATTACGCTAAATCATTCGTTCTGTGGCAAGGCGGTGAAGCAAAGAGCCCCGGGAGCATACATCAGTATGTGACCGGGGAGCTGAGCGAAACCAACACAGCCACAGCATCAAAACCGCGCATTACACTAAATCATTCGTTTTGCAGCAAGGCGGCGAAGTGAGGACGACCCCGGGAGCATACACCAGTATGTGACCGGGGCGGACGAACAAAGCCAACGCCGCCGTGCAACAACATCTGTATTACGCTAAGTCATTCGTTCTGTGGCAAGGCTGTGAAGCGAAGAGCCCCGGGAGCATACATCAGTATGTGACCGGGGAGCTGAGCGAAACCAGTACAGCCACAGCATCAAAACTGCGATTACGCTAAATCATTCGTTCTGTGGCAAGGCGGTGAAGCGAAGAGCCCCGGGAGCATACATCAGTATGTGACCGGGGAGCTGAGCGAAACCAACACAGCCACAGGGCGAAGGATGACGCGTAATTACTGGACGTCGTCCATTTTTCCGAGCAACGCCCGCAGACGCTCCTGCCAGCCTGCCTGCTCCTGCTTCAGCTGTTCGTTTTCACGCACCAGTGACTCACGGGCACCGGCAGCATTCTGTACTTCACGGTTCAGGTTGTTGTTCGTTTCTTTTAATTCGTCGATTTCCATCTGTAACAGGGTGATGGTGTCGATAGCCTGCTGGACTTTTGCTTCCAGCTTTTCAAATACTTCAAATGACATCTTGCGTCCTCCTTGTAAGCGATGCTCTGATTGTAAGTAGGTGTTATCCATGTGTCCAGTCACATCCCGTGTATTCCCCATAATGCAGCAGAACAGAATCCGGCTGTTATCAGTCTGAATGTTGATTGCTTGTTATAAAATAAGCGAAATCGCTCAATTTGTTGACGGAATGCACAGTTTTTGATTTCGTTATTTCTCGTTTCCGCTCATTAACGATAAATTCACACTAAGACATACGTCTGATACACGAAGAACATCATTTGTTAATAATTTGCACTTATTTCACCCTAATTTTGCATTATCAGGATTGATACTATGAGTCTAATAAAATCTCCGACCCTCTTCGGACAATGTCTCTCCGAATTCCTGGGTACAGCACTGCTGGTCTTCTTTGGTTTAGGTTGTGTAGCTGCGGTCCGTATCGCCGGTGCACAACTGGGATTATGGGAAGTCAGTATCATCTGGGGTCTGGGTGTGGCACTGGCGGTGTATCTGACAGCCGGGATCTCAGGCGCACACCTTAACCCGGCCGTGACACTCGCACTCTGGCTGTTTGCCTGCTTTGATCGCCGCAAAGTGCTCCCGTATATCGTGGCACAATTCCTCGGCGGTTTTGCCGCTGCTGCTCTCGTTTATGCCATGTATTACAATGTGTTCCTCGATTATGATCAGGTGCATCATATTGTGCGCGGCTCACAGGAAAGCCTCTTTACCGCCGGTGTCTTCTCCACTTATCCGGCAGCACCGGTCAGCGTGGGTCAGGCATTCTTTATCGAAGTGGTGATCGCCGCTATCCTCGTCTGCCTTATCCTGGCACTGACCGATGACGGCAACGGTGTACCGCGCGGTCCGCTGGCACCGCTGCTGATTGGTCTGCTGATTGCGGTCATCGGCGGCTCCTTTGGTCCGCTGACCGGCTTCGCCCTTAACCCTGCCCGTGACTTCGGCCCGAAAGTGGTTGCATACCTTGCAGGCTGGGGAGATATTGCCTTCACCGGCGGGCGTGATATCCCGTATTTCCTGGTGCCGATGTTTGCGCCAATCGCCGGAGGATTACTCGGTGCATTTGGTTACCGCAAACTGATCGGCCGTCATCTGCCGTGTGAAGTGTGTGATGTCAGGGAAGAAAAATAATACCGCAGCGAATCGCGTACTCTTACGTTATCGCGTGTTTGTTCACTCAGAAATAAAACAGGTTTAATTATGACAACAGAAACAATCACTCGTGAGAAAAAGTATATCGTCGCACTGGATCAGGGAACCACCAGCTCACGGGCGGTACTTTTTGATCGTAATGCTGATATTGTCGATATCGCGCAGCGCGAATTCACCCAAATCTACCCGAAACCGGGCTGGGTGGAACATGACCCGATGGAAATCTGGGCAACACAAAGTTCCGTTTTAACAGAAGTACTCGCCAAAACAGACGTGCACCCGGACGAAGTTTCCGCTATCGGTATCACTAACCAGCGCGAAACCACCATTGTCTGGGAAAAAGAGAGCGGCAAACCGGTTTACAATGCGATTGTCTGGCAGTGCCGCCGGACATCAGATTACTGCACCGGCCTCAAACAAGATGAAGAGATGGTCCGCTATATCCGGGAAAACACCGGTCTGGTGGTTGACCCGTATTTCTCCGGCACCAAAGTGAAGTGGATCCTCGATAATGTGGAGGGTGCACGGGAGAAAGCAGAAAAAGGCGAATTACTGTTCGGCACCGTCGATACCTGGCTGGTCTGGCGCATGACTCAGGGACGTGTACACGTCACCGATCACACCAATGCGTCGCGCACCATGCTGTATAACATCCGTAAGCTGGAATGGGATCAGAAAATCCTCGACCTGTTCGGTATCCCGCGAGCCATGCTGCCGGAAGTGAAAGCCTCATCGGAGATCTACGGCAAAACCAACATTGGCGGGAAAGGCGGCACCCGTATTCCTATCGCGGGTATTGCCGGTGACCAGCAGGCAGCACTGTTCGGTCAGATGTGTGTTCAGCCGGGTATGGCGAAAAACACCTACGGTACCGGCTGCTTCCTGCTGATGAACACCGGCAAAGAAGCGGTGCTGTCTGAACACGGTCTGCTGACCACTATCGCCTGCGGCCCGCGCGGTGAAGTAAATTATGCTCTTGAGGGGGCGGTATTTGTCGCCGGGGCATCCATTCAGTGGCTGCGCGATGAGATGAAAATCATTGCCGATGCCACGGATTCCGAATACTTCGCCACCAAAGTCAAAGACAGTAACGGTGTGTATGTGGTTCCCGCATTCACCGGTCTGGGCGCCCCTTACTGGGACCCGTATGCACGCGGTGCAATTTTCGGCCTGACACGGGGCGTGAACAGCAATCACCTGATCCGCGCCACCCTGGAGTCTATCGCCTATCAGACCCGTGACGTGCTGGAAGCCATGCAGGCCGATGCCGGTACCCGCCTGAAAGCACTGCGTGTGGACGGCGGCGCGGTGGCCAACAATTTCCTGATGCAATTCCAGTCCGATATTCTGGGCACGCCCGTAGAGCGCCCGCTGATCCGCGAAAGTACCGCACTGGGTGCGGCACTGCTGGCCGGGTTATCCACCGGGTTCTGGCAGGACCCGGAAGAAATTAAAGCCAAATCCACCATCGAGAAAACGTTCCGTCCGGGCATTGAAACAACAGAACGGAATGTCCGTTACAGCGGCTGGAAGAAAGCCGTTACCCGCGCACAGGACTGGGAAGATCATAACTGATTCCCTTCCCTTTTTGTTTTAACGCTCTGCCGCCGGTTAATGCCGGCGGTTTTTTATGCGCGAAAATAACAATCAGTATCAGAACAAAGAACCATCTGACCCGGTAAAGATACCTATCCGCAGACTAAATTCCCGGAAAGCAGTTGGTGATCACAAAAAATCACTAACTGTAATCAAAATGTAACTGCTTGTGCTGAAATTCACAGTAATAACGAATTAAAACGAATATTCTGTGAGCGCAAAGGAAAACACATGAAGATAACCGCTGCCATTCCGGTAAACTTCGTTATCAAATACTGACAAATACTTAGCGAGGGAGATGTCTATGCTAAGCCTGTTCAAACCCGCACCACATATTCAGCGGCTCAGTGCTGACCAAATTGATCCGGTATACCGCCGTCTGCGCTGGCAAATCTTTATGGGTATCTTTTTCGGTTATGCCGCTTATTACCTGGTCCGGAAAAATTTTGCCCTGGCCTTCCCCAACCTGATGGAGCAGGGATTCTCCAGAGGCGAGCTGGGTACGGCATTATCTGCGATCTCCATTGCTTACGGTCTTTCCAAATTTATCATGGGATCGTTTTCTGACCGTGCTAACCCGCGCTATTTTCTCCCGACCGGACTTATCCTTGCCTCCGCTGTCATGCTAATCATGGGCTTTTGCGACTGGGCAACCTCTTCCGTCTGGATGATGGCTATCCTCCTGTTTATCTGCGGATGGTTCCAGGGCATGGGCTGGCCGCCGTGCGGACGCACCATGGTTCACTGGTGGTCACAGAAAGAACGCGGCGGGATTGTATCAATCTGGAACTGCGCCCATAACGTCGGCGGCGGCTTACCGCCGATGCTGATGCTGCTGGGGATGTATTGGTTCGGTGACTGGAAAGCGGCGTTTTATATGCCGGCATTTGCGGCCATCCTTGTGGCAATCATCGCATTTGCCCTGATGCGGGACACTCCGCAATCCTGTGGCCTGCCGCCAATTGAAGAGTACAAAAACGACTATCCTGATGATTATACAGAGAACAGCGAAGTTGAACTGACGGCAAAACAGATCTTTATGCAGTACATTCTGCCGAATAAATTACTGTGGTATATCGCTTTCGCTAACGTTTTTGTTTATCTGCTGCGTTACGGCGTGCTGGACTGGTCACCGACCTATCTCCAGGAGGTCAAACATTTCGATATCAAAGGCTATTCTTTTGCCTATTTCCTGTATGAATGGGCGGGGATACCGGGCACACTGCTGTGCGGCTGGATGTCAGATAAAGTCTTCAGAGGAAACCGGGGCGCAACCGGGGTGTTCTTTATGACACTGGTGACTATCGCTACTGTGGTCTTCTGGCTCAACCCGCCGGGAAACCCGGCTATTGATATGGCATGTATGATCACCATCGGCTTCCTGATTTACGGCCCGGTCATGCTGATCGGCCTGCACGCCCTGGAGCTTGCACCGAAGAAAGCAGCCGGTACCGCCGCGGGATTCACCGGGTTATTCGGCTACCTGGGCGGCTCAGTGGCCGCAAGTGCCATCGTCGGCTTTACTGTGGATTATTTCGGCTGGGATGGCGGTTTTGGTGTCATGATTGGCGGCAGTGTGCTCGCTGTGATCCTGTTAGTTGTGGTGATGCGTGGTGAGAAAAAACACCACGATGAAATCGCCCGCAATAAAGCCTAAGCGGAGACAGACAGATGAATATATCCCGTCAGTTTTATCTTGTCAGTGCCCTCGCGGGTGCCATGCTCTGCGGCTCTGCCGCTTTTGCGGCAGACAATAAGATTGTGATTGCACACCGCGGCGCCAGCGGGTATCTGCCGGAACATACCCTGCCGGCCAAAGCGATGGCATATGCGCAGGGTGCTGATTATCTGGAACAGGATCTGGTGATGACCAAAGATGATGAACTCATCGTCCTGCATGACCATTATCTCGACCGTGTTACCGATGTGGCAAAACGCTTTCCGGATCGCGCGCGTAAGGATGGCCGTTACTACGCCATCGATTTTACCCTCGCGGAAATTAAATCCCTGAAATTCACTGAGGGGTTTGAAATCGAAAACGGTAAAGCGGTACAAAAATATCCGGGTCGTTTTCCGATGGGAAAATCAGATTTCCGTATTCATACCTTTCAGGAAGAACTTGAGTTCATTCAGGGTCTGAATCATTCCACCGGAAAAAATACCGGGATTTACCCGGAAATCAAAGCGCCGTGGTTCCACCGTCAGGAAGGTAAAGATATCACCCGTAAAACCCTGGAAGTGCTGAAAGCCTACGGCTACCAGACTAAAGATTCCGGGGTATTTCTTCAGTGTTTCGATCCGAATGAATTAAAGCGCATCAAAAATGAACTGATGCCGGAAATGAAGATGGATCTGATGCTGATACAGCTGATCGCTTATACCGACTGGCAGGAAACCTTTGAACAGAATGCGGAAGGTAAATGGGTCAACTATAACTACGACTGGATGATGGCTCCCGGTGCGATGAGTAAAATCGCAGCATATGCTGATGGTATCGGACCTGATTATCATATGCTTATCAGCAAAGAGTCCAGACCGGGCCACATCACTCTGACGCCGATGGCAAAAGAGGCACACGCTTCGCAACTGATGATCCATCCGTTTACTGTCCGCGCGGATGCCTTACCGCCGTATGCGGAGAACACTGAACAGTTATTTGATGCTATTTATATTCAGGCCGGTGCAGAAGGGTTATTTACTGATTTTCCGGACAAAGGTATACAGTTTCTGCAAAAACATAAACTGCATCAGTGATCACTACTCCGCTGCGAAACAGAACAACGGGCACAACAGTGCCCGTTTTTTTATATCAGAAGTCTGACTCAGGATGCCATCGGCTGCTGATTCTGCAACCGGTGAGCCAGCGGCAGCCAGCACAACATCATAATTACAGATACCGCCAGCATCAGCAGACCGACACTGCCCTGTCCGCCCTGCGGCATCATCGCCGAAATCCAGGTGGCGACACCGGAACCCACATTCTGTAATCCGCCCACCAGCGCACCGGCAGCCCCCGCCAGATACGGGAACGGCTCCATGGCCGCCGTGGTTGCCAGCGGGAACAGCATCCCCGCCCCGAAGAAGAACAGTGCCGCAGGGATCAGTAATGTCCAGACATTCATCACCCCCATCAGCCCGGGTATCCACATCAGTGCCCCGGCTGCCAGACAGCAAATCACGGCACACCACACCAGAAAGCTGAACGATTTACTGTCCCGTCCGGCAAACCAGGCGCCGAAAAATGCTGCCGGAATCGGCAGAATAAACAGAATACTCACGGCCATACTGCTCAGACCCAGGCCGTCACGCATCAGCACGCCGCTGGAGGCCTCAAACACCGCCACCCCGGCCAGACCGCAAATCAGCATCGCCAGATACGGTACAAATGTCCGGTTGGTCAGCAGCAGACGGAAAGAGGCCCACATTTTTGGTTTCTCTTTCATCGGCGGACGGGTTTCCGGCAGTTTATGCCACATGTTGTAGCCCACTGCCAGACCGAGCAGCAGCAGAAACGCATAACAGGCGCGCCAGCCGAAGAAAAACGCCAGCGCACCGCCGAGCATCGGAGCGATCAGCGGGCTGACCAGAATCCCCATATTCAGTAAGCTGTTGGCATAACGCAAAGAAATCCCGGTATATAAATCACGCGGCATGGTCCGAGCCATCACCCCGGCCACACCGGTGCCCAATCCCTGTAATCCGCTGGCAATGACCAGCATGGTCAGGTTCGGCGAAAACAGCGCGACGGTCGTGGAGAGTACATAAATAAATAATCCGGTGAGGATCACCGGACGACGGCCGATTTTATCTGAGATCGGCCCGTAAATAAGCTGGGATGCACCATAGGTAAATAAATACGCGGCCATCACGCTCTGAACGGCACCCGCAGGTTCACCGAAATCCAGCGCAATATCGGTTATTACCGGCACATACACCGTTTGCGTCATTTGCCCCACAGCAATCAGCGCAATCAGCATTACCAGCAGATGAAAGTTTTCCAGTTTTTTCATTTTTATTGTCAGTCTTTACATTGTTACCGGGAGGGCACAGCACAATTCCGGCAGTGATAATTACGGCCGGAATCAGTCATACTTGCGATACTGTATAAAATAGCAAATTAAAAAAATTTTGGGAGATAGTTCACACATTTATTTTTGTTACCAAACGACCGTTTTTATGCTGTTTCCGGCAACTAAACTGTACACTTCATCCTGATTTATCGTATTCATGCGACAGGATCCTCTGACGCATTTAATCGATACATTTTTCCCCGCCGGCTCATTACACTGGTTTACATATTAATAACGATGACTCTGCGACTGACGGAGGTTATGCATGTCAAACTGGATCACAGGACGTGTCACACGTGTCACACATTGGACTGACACTTTATTCAGCCTGCATGTTCAGGCACCTGTCCGCCCGTTTACCGCGGGACAATTTGCCAAACTCGGCCTGGAAATTGACGGCGAACGCATACAGCGCGCTTATTCTTATGTTAATGCACCGGATAATGATGATCTTGAATTTTACCTGGTCACCGTCGGCGACGGTAAACTCAGCCCGCGTCTGGCAGCACTGACCCCGGGAGATGAACTGCTCATCACCGATGAAGCATCCGGCTTTTTCGTACTTGATGAGGTACCGGACTGCGATACCCTCTGGATGCTCTCCACCGGCACCGCCATCGGCCCGTTTTTATCCATTCTGCAATACGGCAGGGATCTGGAGCGGTTCCGTCATATTGTGCTGGTACATGCCGTGCGTTATGCCGCCGACCTGAGCTATCTGCCGCTGATGCAGGAATTACAGAAAAAAATCGGGAGTGACAAACTGCGGATTGTGACGGTCGTCAGCCGGGAGCATGCGGAAAGCTCACTGCATGGCCGGGTACCGACGCTAATCCGCACCGGTGAGCTGGAAGCGGCCGCCGGATTACCGCTGACCGCCGGCAACAGCCATGTGATGCTGTGCGGTAACCCGGAAATGGTAAAAGATACACAGAATCTGCTGAAAACAGAGCGGGAGATGCGCAAACACCTGCGCCGCAAGCCCGGTCATATCACCAGCGAGCAATACTGGTGAGCCTGTGACAGCGGGTTCTCCCGCTGTCTTTGCTTCAGAGGCTGTCGATTTTATCCACCGGCTGCGTGCTCTCCCCGAAACGGTTACCTTCATCAAGGCTTTTAAACACGCCGCAGTCGAGCACCATTATCATCACGATAAAAATCGGCAGAAAGCGCCCCAGCCCCCACTGCCAGAAATCACCGGCGGGGCTCCAGTCCGGTGTGGTAAGTGCCCACGCCATCACCAGCATTAACGCCCAGCCGCCGCGCTTGTTGCGGTCATGCAGGCGTTTGGTAAAAATCGCGGCGGCGGGATACATCACCACCAGCACCGGCACCATAATCACTTCAACAGGTAACTGAAACAGCCCCTGCAATGACATCAGGAGAAACAGCACTGCGCCGCACACGCCGATCCCCGCCCAAAATGCTTTGCGGCCGATCCGCCCGTGAAACGAAAACGCCCATTGTTGTAGTGTCATTTCTCTTTCCTAATCGTGTACACTGGTTATATTGCAGACGGACCACAGGGAGTCGCTATGAACGCAGTCAAAAAAACCGTACTGACCGCCCTGACAGCAGGATGCACACTGCTGCCCGCCATACCGGCTGCGGCAGGTGACGCGGTACTTATCCCCATCCCCTGCGCACCGGAAACACTCTGGCTTCAGGCGGATGCACCGGCCTTCGGCATCACCATCCCCGTTATGCGCGAACAGTTTAACCGCAACAACCCGTCGCTGCCATTACGGGAATACAAAGTCGTGGCCTCAAACGACATTACTGCCAGCTATCTGCGGGCGGCAACCCGCATCAGCCCTTATATTTACTCCTCTGCCGTTCTCGAACGCGATAGTGAAAAAATCAAAAGCCTCCAGCTGACCCTGTTACCGGGCGCTGACAGTACAGCGGAAAAAACCAACCGTGCTCTGATGCTGGCCTATATTAAGGCGCTGATTATTCAGTTTGAACCGACACTGAATCAAAGCAATATTGATGCCGCCCTGAGCAGAGCACTGGCAACGGATTTCAAAACCGGGACTTATGCCTCTCAATTCGGTGCATTACGCTATCTTCTGGTAGTTGATGAGATAAATGGGGTAACTTTCGCTATTGAACCGATTAAGCTTTCGCTATCTAATAGTGATACGACACAGTAAACAGTGGCCGAAAAGCAAAGCTATTTCGCGCCGGTTTCACTATACTGTCTCTCTGTTTGCCTGTTCGCCGCTCTGCGCGGACAATGGTAATAAAGCTTAAGTCATTTAACTTATTCCGGCAGGAGGAAATACAATGCGACATCCCTTAGTCATGGGTAACTGGAAGCTGAACGGCAGCAGTAAAATGGTTCACGAGCTGATCACCGCTCTGCGTCATGAAATCGGCAATGTCACAGGGTGTGATGTTGCGATCGCACCACCGGCAATTTATCTCTCTCAGGCCAAACAGGTTCTGGCGGGTTCTTCCATTGTTCTGGGTGCCCAGGATACCGGTCTGAATCTCTCCGGCGCATTCACCGGTGAAACATCTCCTGAGATGCTGAAAGACATCGGCGCACACTACATCATTATCGGCCACTCTGAGCGCCGTACTTACCACGGTGAAAGTGATGAATTAGTGGCAGAGAAATTTGCTGTCCTGAAAAAACTGGGTCTGGCCCCGGTACTGTGTATCGGTGAATCCGAAGCGGAAAATGAAGCGGGTAAAACCGAAGAAGTCTGCGCACGTCAGATTGATGCTGTTCTGAATACCCAGGGTGCAGACGCTTTCCTCGGCGCGGTCATTGCCTATGAGCCTATCTGGGCTATCGGCACCGGCAAATCCGCCACCCCTGCGCAGGCACAGGCAGTCCACAAATTTATCCGCAGCCATATCGCGAAGAAAGATGCGAAAGTGGCAGAGCAGGTTATTATCCAGTACGGCGGTTCTGTGAATGATAAGAATGCCGCAGAGCTGTTCACTCAGCCGGATATCGACGGTGCATTAGTCGGCGGCGCATCACTGAAAGCTGATGCTTTCGGCGTGATCGTCAAAGCCGCAGCGGCAGCGAAAGCTGCAAAATAATTCCCGGCCTCCGGACAGCAAAAAGCGGCGAAATCGCCGCTTTTTTTGTATCTGTCACTATGCAGACCATATCCTTTCACTCTGATGCATCCGGTATTGAGTCGCCAGGCTGTAGTCTTTGAAAATTTAGGTTATGGTGATATTATCAGTCACGGCATTTGCCCGGAAAATGCACAGCAGAGAAACGGTTTATCAACAGACTCAGGTGATGAATGAGCCAACACGAATTAGATTATTCATTCAGTGAAGCATACCAAAGTACCCTGCGTAACATTTTATTCCGCATATGAAATAAATAAAGAGAATAAAAAATGAATGATATCAATAAACTATTTTCTTTTGGATGGGTTGAATTAATATTTTTTTACCTTGTATCTTTCTTTTTAATTTTATTTGTTTTAGCTCTGAACAAAATTATTTCAAAGAAAAATATTAAATCGCTTAACTTAATAGGTGCCTATTTATCAATTGGATTAGGCGTGATATTTTTTTTAATTTTCGGGATAGGTAAAGATTTTACAGCAGGCGGGCTATTTATCCGCTATGGAAATGAAATGACAATAAGGATCAGCAGCTTTCTGTTAGCATTTTTATGTCTTTTCACTTATCCAAAAGCAAAAAAAAAATAAATGACTGATTTCAATATATTATCAACAGCTCCATTCGGATGGATTAAGCTCATATTATTTTATATAATATCTATTATAATTTTCTTATTGATACGAAAAGCAAGAGTATTCTTCACTCTGAAGAGACCGTTATTCCTGGAATTATTATACTTGATATCAGTATTTATAATCGGCAGTTCTTATCTTATCATCTTTGCTCATGGTGAAAAATTTTACATCGGCAGCTTATTTATAGAGAAAGGTAATTGCGACCTGATTAGATACAGTAGTTTCTTTTTCATGATATACCTATCGGTGTATTATTCACCCAATATAAAGGGGTAAATTGCCAGCTGATGTTATCAGCCAGCAAACCGTATCACGCTGGCAATACTAAGAACCCCGGGAACATACACCAGTATGTGACCGAGGTGGACGAACGCAGCCAACACCGCCACAGGCTGAAGGACAATTCGCGCAATCCTCTGAATCATTCAGTCTGTGGCAAGGCGGCAAAGTGAGGACATCCCCGGGAACATACATCAGTATGTGACCCGGGCGATGAATGAAGCCAACGCGGTCACTGGCTGAAAGGCAATTCGCTTAATCCTCTAAATCATTCAGTCTGTGGCAAGGCGGCAAAGTGAGGACATCCCCGGGAACATACACCAGTATGTGACCGGGGTGGACGAGCGCAGCCAACGCGGCCACAGGCTGAAGGATGACGAGGATTTTTTAGTAGAGTTTCTTCGCGGTCTCATACCAGTCTTTCTTAAACACCCGCTTCATATTCATCACCGCATCAATAATATCGTGATGAACCAGTTTTTCATTCTGGATACCGACACAGCGGCCGCCGTAACCTTCCAGCAGTAACTGAATAGAATACGCGCCCATACGGGATGCAAGGATGCGGTCATACGCTACCGGCGAACCGCCGCGCTGGATATGGCCCAGCACCGTTGCGCGGGTTTCGTGATGTGTTGTCGCCTCAATCTGCCGTGCCAGCTCATACACATCGGTGACATGTTCGGTGATCGCCACAATCGCATGCCGTTTGCCTTTATCAATCCCGGCTTTGATTTCTGCAATCAGTTCATCACTGCTGTATTCCACTTCATTCGGCGGCAGAACGATAAATTCACAGCCCCCGGCAATGGCAGCGGACAGTGTCAGGTCACCGCAATAGCGCCCCATCACTTCGACAATAGAAATACGTTTGTGGGATGTGGAGGTATCACGCAGGCGGTCGATAGCTTCAACCACGGTTTCCAGCGCGGTAAAATAGCCGATGGTGTAATCGGTTCCCGCCACGTCATTATCAATCGTACCCGGCAGACCGATACACGGGAAACCCGCTTCTGTCAGTTTTTTGGCACCGAGATAGGAACCGTCCCCGCCGATAACCACCAGCGCGTCGATGCCATTTTTGCGCATATTTTCAATCGCGGTTTCCCGCACTTTGTCATCACGGAATTCAGGGAAACGCGCCGACCCGAGGAACGTACCGCCGCGGTTGATCACATCAGAGACACTGAAGCGGTCGAGCTGTTTCATCCGGTTTTCATACAGCCCGAGATAGCCGTCATAAATCCCGATAACCTCCAGCCCTTCTGACAGCGCCGCGCGGACAACACCGCGGATTGCGGCATTCATGCCCGGCGCATCACCGCCGCTTGTCAGCACACCGATTCGTTTGATCTTCTTGCTCATGATGACCTCTGATTTGCAGATGTAATATATGTAAACCTGAGCGGCATGTTATCACGCTTCCACGATCAGGCTTCGGGAATTCACTGCTGTAACCTATAGCTGAATTGATTCACCTAATCCTATAGTAAGATAAGGTTCCGCCGGATGCACCTACCTTTTGCGGATTTTTTTGTCATTTTGAGACTCCGGAACACAGAACCTCAGTGACCGGGATTTTACTCAGCATACCCGTTAAGGATACCCGAAAAATAAAAAATAATTAGCGTATCCGAAACATTTTTTTCACAAATAATGCGTTACAGAAATATCAGGTATCAAAAACAGGATCTGAAATTAAAATCATATCCGGGTGAAAATATATATCCGGATTTACCGCACATTATGTAATTAATAAAAACAAATAGTAACTAACTATTTCAACCCTTACATTGTGACACAAGAAATACAATATAAATTTATATAATGTTTTTTTGAAATTATTTAATTTGACTTATGATGGGTTTTTAAAAAAAAGTAGCAGCAATATTCTGACATACTTAGTTAATGTTTATTACGTCGCCATTATTACTCGTGACACGGGTATATCCATTGACCTGCACAAATCAAATACGGAGCCTGGCCAATCTCTTTACCACAAAAATAGGTAAAAACAGTATTTTATACTGACAAAATAAACAAATAAACCATCAGATTATCTTTATTTACCGTATGAATCTGCATTCCTCATCACCCGGGAATATTAAAAAATTCACTGAAATATGCATTTTGCCCCCCATTGCTTAAATAAATTCTAAATAAGATACTTGTCTCATAAATAAAAATTATCACTTAATAACTTATCATTTCAGGATGATGAAATGATTTTCGTTATATTCACCGACACCAGGGAATAACTAATTTAATGAAAACAAAAAAGAAGATTTTGCATCTTTCTATTATTGCAGTCTTATGTTCAACAGTGCCCTCATTAGTTATGGCAGAAACATTTTGCGGTGACAGAAGCGATATCACGTACGGCGGAGGCACAACACTGACCGGAGAACTCACCGCGAACCAGTGCTATGAGGTTGGAGCATGGGTTACCGGCGATCCCACAGACTATATCGGGATTGCCAAAGATCTGACCCTGCTGAGCGGCAGTAAACTCAGTGTACTCGGCCTGTTTGAGGATTCTCAGGTTCAGGGCGGTGCTGAAGTCTGGATTGATAAAACAACCCATATTGCCTGGGACGGCTATGACACCGGCTTCCCGGCCACCGGCAGCCGTATTGATATTCAGAGCGGCGGATTAATCCGTGTTCTGGACGGCGGAACATTAAAAGATTCCGTACTCAACGGCGGAACGGTCTATGTCAGTAATACCGGGAAAGCCGATGACCCGGGCCAGTCTGAAAATAATACCGTTAACAGCGGCGGAAAATTATTTATTTACCTGGGCGGAGAATCAACCGGTACACAGGTCAATGACGGCGGTTATGAATATGTCCAGCAGGATGGTAAATCCCTGAACACGGTTGTGAATAACGGCGGTACCCAGATGCTGAGATCCGGCGGATTTGCTGACAGCACAATTATTAATGACGGCGGATTACAGCAACTGCACAACAGCGGTTTTGCAGATAATACGCTGGTCAATACCGGAGCCCGGCAATATGTTGTTGATAACTCCAAAGCAACCAATACAACGGTTGATGGCGGCCAGCAATATATTTTCAGTCAGGATACAGCAGCCACTGCCGGTATTGCGGAATTCAACCGGATAAAAAATGGCGGCGCCCAGATCATCAGAGGCGGCGGACAAGCCATTGATAACGAATTATATGATACCTCAGTGCAAAGTATCTACAGCGGCTCCTCCGCCACTGACACCACACTGAATGACAGCGCCAAAAGCTGGCTGGCGGCAGGGGCTCAGCTCCTCGGCGTCACCACGGTTAATCAGCAGTCTCAGGTGCAACTCACCGCCGGTGCGGAAGACAGACTGGCTGCGGATGCCGGGGCTTACGCGGAAAATGTAATCTTATCCGGCCCGGACAGCTCCCTGCTGGTGATCACCGGTGATACCGGGAATGCCGCATTTGCCGGTTCTCTCAGCGGACAGGGGCATGTGCGGTTTGTCGCACCGGTCAACGCCGGATACAGCCACCTGACCATTGATGATCTCTCCGGCAGCCAGACATTCCATATGAACACGGCGATTGCGGAACAACAGGGTGATTACCTCACCATCCGTAACGGCAGTGGTGATCATGCACTGAATATTCAGGATTCCGGGGCTGAAATTACCCGTCCGGATGAATCACGTCTTGACCTGATCACAGACGAGAGCAGCAATGCACAGTTCAGTCTGAGCGCCCTCGACGGCACCAATATCAATGCAGTAGACGGCGGTACCTATATGTACTCGCTGTATGAGCGTGATGAACAGGACGGTAAAATCTGGTATCTGGCCGCTCAGAAAGATGAACCGGGCGAACCTGAAAAACCAGTTCCGCCGGTCGTACCGGATGATAAAACCACGCCATCCACCGATGCGGTGTTATCCATGGCGGCCGCACCGCAGCTGATTTTTAATCATGAACTCGACAATCTGCGGTTCCGCCGTGGTGAATTACGGGATAATCAGGGCGATGCGGGTGTCTGGGTGCGCCTGACCGGTGACAGAACCCGTGCGGGTACCGGGCACACACACTTTAAACTGAACCAGGCCGGTTTTGAGCTGGGTGCGGATAAATCCGTCCCGCTGGAAAACGGCAAATTATGGCTCGGCGTTTTCACCGGCTATAACGATGTCAAACTGAAACATCAGCGCGGCGGTGAAAGCAGCATCGACAGTATTACTGCCGGTGGTTACGCCACCTGGTTCTCAGATAACGGCTGGTATCTCGATGGTGTGCTGAAATATAACCATTTCAATAATGAGTTACGTGCAGTTTCCACTAACCGCAGCAGCATACGCGGAGATTATTCACAGAATGCTTACGGCGCATCCGCTGAAGCCGGTTACTCATTTGATCTGCCGGAAGCCTTCTGGGCAGAACCGTATGCCCGCCTGAGCTATATGCGTGCGGACAGCAAATCAGTTCACCTGAATAATAATATGCAGGCAAAGCTGGATGCACAGCAATCCCTGCAATCAGAGCTCGGCCTGCATGCGGGCAAAGATTTCACCCTGAACAATCAGGTGATCATCACCCCTTATGCCACACTGGCCTGGCAGCATGAGTTTATCAGCAATAATGATGTGACCATTAACCAGCGCAATACCTTTGATACGGATTTCTCCGGCGACAGCCTGAAAGCCGGCGGCGGGTTAACTGTCCGTTTCACCCCGCAGATTCAGGCATATGCGGAAATTGATTACCGTAAAGGCGACAAAACAGAATCGCCTGTACACGGCAATATCGGCGTTCGCTATAACTTTTAATCTCTCGTTATGATTCATTTACAGCGGCCGCAAGGCCGCTTTTTTACAGACAAAAAAGTCCCTCCGGAGGGGCTGTAAAAGACAGGAATAGTGTCTGTGACAAGGAAAAACGTCTTGGGTGCTACTTAACGACTCTGCTGACTTCACTACTCTGACAAATTATTTCTGACAAATTTTCAATCGCGGTTTCCCGCACGTTGTCATCACGGAATTCAGGGAAACACGCCGCGGTTGATCACATCAGAGACACTGAAGCAGTCGGGCTGTTTCATCCGGTTTTCATACAGCCCGGGATAGCCGTCATAAATCCCGGTGACTTCCGGCCCTTCTGATACCCGAAAACCAAAAACAATTAGCGTATCCGAAATATTTTTTCACAAAAAACGCTGTGATACAGGCCCGTAAATTGTTTTCTGCAATTATTTCCCTGCCCTCCCGGTAAAATGACTATTTTTCACTTCCGGAAAATACACTATGATCCCAGAGATTAAAAACCTTCCCCGTACATCAGAAACAACTCCGAAACCGGAATCTAATAGGTGCAGTATCTTCAATTCGTTCCTGCGTTTATTGCAGTGCGCCGTAAACAGTTCCGAACCCGTGCCTCATAAGCCGGAAACACACCCCGGGCTGATGACTCTGACACGCTACTTCCGGGTACCTGACGGTATTCATCCGGCCGTGATACACAGTGACTCTGACGCCCGGATACAATATACATGGTCAGAAAACACAGAACGTTATATTCCGTCCGGCAGTGATACAGAGCTGACCGGAACACCATTTTATATTCCGCCCGGTCACCATCCTTTATCAGATGGTACGGATTGCAGCGTGACTGAACAGGAAAAAACTATCGACCTTTGTTACACGTTTTGTGCTGACTCCGGTTATCAGCAACCGGCTTCCGGCAGTGAAGAGTACGGACGTATGACATATCATTACATCTCCGGAAACGGAGAAAGCACCCCGCTGAACAGTAACGAAAAAATCAGTCATTTTTTTTCGGAGATTGGCTTTACTGATGCCACTGAAATCTCAAAAATTGCGCATCAGGGACATGCCAGCATGGCGAATATCCGTTTCACTGAACTACTGAAATCCCAAAATGATACCGATGACATCTTGTTTATCGCGCCGGGTGGCAGTAAAGGAAAGATGACTATTCAGCAACTGTCTCCGGGTGATTACCAGATAACATCAGAAGCTGACTTTATTTTACGCAGTACAAATCAGGAAGCCGCGTGTTATCAGAACGACATTACGATGACAGGAATACGTGTAACTCATTTCAGTACCACTGAAACCTTATCAGAAAAAGACACGTTAACACTCACCCTGGCTGTTTCCTCAGAATCCCGGCTGGCGGCAGACCTCATTGCCCTGAAATTCAGATAAAAAAAAGCCCCTCAAGAGGGGCTGTAAAAGACAGGGATGGTGTCTATGGCAAGGAAAAACTTCTTGGGTGCTACTTAACGACTCTACTGACTTCACTACTCTGACAAATTATTTCTGACAAATGACTTCTGACAAATTCATTCCGGCGTATTTTGCGCGGAAGAGGCGGATGAAGTATGGATACTCTCCGGCTCAAAATTGGCATCCAGCTGCATTTTCTGCTCCGGGTTGAGTAACTGATACATCTGATGGTGAACCCGTATCATCTCAACCTGGTAATCCAGCCGCTTGCGCATGTCCTTCTCCAGCTGGTTACGTACCGCCGTTTCATCAAACTTTTCGGCCTTTACCAGCTCATACAGCGCGATATCATCTTCTGCGAGATTACGGACATTCCGTAACTGATCACGATAATTGTGCATCAGATCCCGCAACTGCATCCGTTGTTCTTCCGTTAACCGGATACCGGTCAACATAGAGGTATAACCATCTCCCCCTGATGTCGTTATACCTTTATACTGACTGTGACTCTGCACCGGGGCAACGCAGCTATCACTTTCCGAATCCTGCGCCAGTCCGGGCGCACTTTGCATCACAAACATTGACGCTAAAGTGATTGTTGCTATCTTACCCATAGTAACTCCTTAAACTTCTGAGTCTGCGTCACCTGACCCGTTGGAATTAACTATACGCACCCGGCTGCAAACATGCGTCAGAGCATGTAAAAGAACGTAAAGTCATGGAATAGAAACGTTTGTTGTCGTATTTTGCACGTGGAGGACGTGAATAATGAATAAAATACTGCTTGTTGATGATGACCGCGAATTAACCTCGCTGTTAAAAGAATTACTCGATATGGAAGGGTTCAACGTTGTCATTGCACATGACGGCGAGCAGGCACTGACCCTCCTTGACGATTCCATAGACTTGTTATTGCTCGACATTATGATGCCGCGCAAAAACGGGATTGAAACCCTGAAAGAACTGCGCCAGAACTACCAGACCCCGGTGATTATGCTGACCGCGCGCGGCAGCGACCTTGACCGCGTTCTGGGACTCGAACTCGGTGCGGATGACTATCTGCCTAAACCATTTAACGATCGCGAGCTGGTGGCGCGTATACGCGCGATTCTGCGCCGCTCCAACTGGAGTGAGCAACAACAGCAGAGCGACAGCGGCAGCAACTCGTCCGTGGTGATGGTGGATAAACTCCAGCTTAACCCGGGCCGTCAGGAAGCCAGCTTCGGTGACGAAGTACTGGATCTGACCGGAACCGAGTTCACCCTGCTTTACCTGCTGGCGCAGCATCTCGGCCAGGTGGTCAGCCGTGAACACTTAAGCCAGGAAGTGCTGGGCAAACGCCTGACCCCGTTTGACCGCGCCATTGATATGCACATTTCCAACCTGCGCCGTAAATTACCGGAGCGCACTGACGGTCTGCCGTGGTTTAAAACCTTACGCGGCCGCGGCTACTTAATGGTATCTGCAACATGATAAGCAGCCTGACGGCGCGGATCTTCGCCATCTTCTGGTTTACCCTGGCACTGGTACTGTTACTGGTGCTTATGGTACCGAAACTCGACTCCCGGCAGCTGATGCCGCTCCAGGAGAACGAGTACCGGCAGGGGATGATGCTGCAGCAACATATTGAATCTGATCTCGCACAAGACCCGGCCAATGACCTGCTCTGGTGGCGGCGGCTGACCCGCGCCCTGGTAAAATGGACACCGCCGGACAAGCGCCTGATTATTGTTACCACGGAAGGCCGGATTATCGGGCCTATCCGCAATGATTCCCAGGTCATCCGCAACTTTATGGGCCAGTCAGATAACACTGACAACCCGAAAAAGAAGCGTTACGGCCGCATTGAGCTGCTCGGCCCGTTTGAGGTTCGTGACGGCGAAGACCGCTATCAGCTTTACCTTATCCGTCCGGCAAACACCGCACAGTCCGACTTTATCAACTTCCTGATCGACCGCCCGTTCCTGTTACTGGCCGCCACGATGCTGATCAGCACCCCGCTGCTGCTCTGGCTGGCGTGGAGCCTGGCAAAACCGGCACGAAAACTGAAAAACGCGGCGGATGATGTTGCCAAAGGTAATTTGCGCCAGCATCCGGAACTGGAAGCCGGCCCGCAGGAGTTCCTTGCGGCGGGTAACAGCTTTAACCAGATGATCAGCGCGCTTGAACGTATGGTCAATGCACAGCAGCGGCTGATATCCGATATCTCCCACGAACTGCGCACCCCGCTCACCCGGCTCCAGCTGGCCACGGCACTGCTGCGCCGCCGTCATGGTGAGAGTAAAGAACTGGAACGTATCGAAACCGAAACCCACCGCCTGGACGGTATGATCAACGACCTGCTCGTGCTCTCCCGCAGCCAGCACAAAAATGAGCTGCTGCGCCAGAACATCAAGGCCAATGAACTGTGGGATGACATTC
Organism: Morganella sp. BCCO 40_0007; assembly: GCF_032989665.1. Taxonomy (NCBI): domain Bacteria; kingdom Pseudomonadati; phylum Pseudomonadota; class Gammaproteobacteria; order Enterobacterales; family Morganellaceae; genus Morganella; species Morganella sp. BCCO 40_0007. The sequence goes on from NZ_JAVBIN010000012.1 coordinate 62,099, forward strand.
TCGACAATGCGAAGTTTGAGGCGGAACAGCGCCACAAAACGCTGGAGATCACCTCCCCGCCGGGCCCGTGGACAATTTACTGTAACCCGTCCGCACTCGGCAGTGCATTTGAGAACATTGTCCGTAACGCGCTGCGTTACTCAAACCAGCACATCCAGGTGGCATTCAGTGCCGACACCAAAGGCATCAGCATTGTGGTGGATGATGACGGCCCGGGCGTCAGCCCGGAAGATCGTGAACATATTTTCCGTCCGTTCTACCGCACTGACGAAGCCCGCGACCGGGAATCCGGCGGCACCGGGCTGGGGCTTGCGATTGTCAGCACCGCGATCAGCCAGCACAACGGCAAAGTTACTGCCAATGACAGCCCGCTCGGCGGACTGAGGCTGGAAATTTGGCTGCCTCTGCATCCGCGCTGAAACGCTCTGTAGTTACCGGGGAACCCGCCCCGGTAACTATTCTTTCTTACTCAGGAATAACAAGTAACATCAATATGATGTAATAAAATATTTCTGCTGTGATTATGCATATATCGATTAGAAAAAGTAATAAACCATAGCTATGGCTTAAAGTAACACTTTTTCTGCTGCTAACACAAAAACAGCAGATTTAAAGAAAAAAAATCCCTGATTAAACCGGATAAAGTTCGTTTAATGAAAGACGCGCGAGTGTTATCATGCTTGACCTGTCCGGGTAATCGGACTAGCCTTTGGCAGCAAATATAAACGGCGCTGATTGATTGGGTATAAATCACCTCCCAACATATTGAAAAATCAGCACTCCGTAACACACTACAACTCTTACTGACTCGATTCCTCAATAGAATCAGTAAGATAAACTCGCAATAGCGCACTCTGGGAGCGGTAACCCAGTGCGGTAGCTATGGCCGAAAGAATACAATCATTATATTAATCAACAAGGTTTACTGTGAAAGGTATTATTTTAGCAGGCGGTTCAGGTACACGTTTATTTCCTATTACATTAGGAATTTCAAAACAATTATTACCTATTTATGATAAACCGATGATTTATTACCCGCTTTCTGTATTAATGCTGGCGGGAATCCGGGAAGTATTAATTATTACAACACCGGAAGATCAATCAGGCTTTCAGCGTTTATTAGGTGACGGCAGTGATTTTGGCATTTCTCTGGAATATGCCGTGCAACCTGAACCGGAAGGTCTTGCACAAGCCTTTATCATTGGTGAGACATTTATTGGTGATGACTCGGTGTGCCTGGTACTCGGAGATAACATTTTTTGGGGACAGGGTTTCTCACCTAAACTGCTTAAAGCGGCTTCTTTAGAAGAAGGTGCGGTTGTCTTCGGTTATGAAGTACAAGATCCGGAACGATTTGGCGTAGTCGAGTTCGACGAGCACTATAATGCTGTATCAATCGAAGAAAAACCGATTAAACCGAAATCAAAATATGCTGTAACCGGTTTATACTTTTACGATAACGATGTTATTGAAATCGCTAAAAATATAAAACCGTCCAAGCGTGGTGAACTGGAAATCACAACAGTTAACCAAATTTATCTAAAAAACAATAAACTAAAAGTCGAATTGCTCGGACGCGGATTTGCCTGGTTAGACACCGGCACACACGACAGCCTGCTGGATGCAGCCAGTTTTGTTGAAACCATTGAAAAACGGCAGGGTTTTAAGGTTGCTTGTCTGGAAGAAATCGCTTACCGGCAAAGTTGGCTGACTGAACAGCAAGTATTAGATGCCGCTGAAAAATCAAAAAAGAATGGATACGGCCAGTATCTTTTTAAATTAATCGAGAATAAAGAATGAGCCTGATAAATTTAATTGAATTCAAGACACTTGGAGATGACCGTGGCTCCCTGATTTCATTAGAGCAGAATAAAAATATTCCTTTTGAAATAAAACGTATCTACTATATTTTTGGCACAAAAGAAAATGTTTCCCGTGGATTTCATGCACACAGAAATCTGCAGCAAGTAGCCGTATGTCTCAGTGGTAGTTGCCGCTTTGTTTTAGACAATGGTGAAAAAAGAGAAGATATTATTCTGAACTCACCTGATAAAGGGTTATATATTAGTAACTATATGTGGAGAGAAATGCATGATTTTTCTCCTGATTGTGTTTTGATTGTGCTGGCAAGTGATTTTTACTTAGAATCAGATTATATTCGAAATTATGATGACTTTATGATGGCATGCAAAAATGTATATTCATCCATTAAGTGACACCCAATCAGAAAACATTGGTAAGAATACTAAAATATGGCAATTCAGCGTTATTTTAGCCAACGCAAAGATAGGTGAAAATTGCAACATCTGTGCCCATACATTTATCGAAAACGATGTAATCATAGGAAACAACGTAACTATAAAATCCGGTGTCTACCTATGGGATGGACTTAGAATTGAAGATAATGTCTTCATTGGCCCGGCAGTTGCCTTTGCTAATGATAAATATCCGCGATCGAAAATATATCCATCTGAATTTCCTGAAACATATATCCGTGAAGGTGCATCTCTTGGTGCAAACTCTACTATTTTACCCGGAGTAATATTAGGAAAAAAATGTATGGTAGGTGCTGGTAGTGTTGTCACGAAAGATGTTCCAGATTACGCGGTTGTGTTTGGCAACCCGGCTAAAATCATTCGTTTCTTAGAAGAAGATAAATAAAATGATAAAATTCCTTGACTTGCAATCCATTAACAAACAATACGAAACAGAATTAAAAAATGCATGTTCCCGTGTAATCGATTCTGGCTGGTATATCATGGGAAATGAATTAAAGAACTTCGAGAATAACTTTTCTAAATATATTGATACTAAATATTGTATTGGTGTTGCTAATGGCTTAGATGCATTAACCTTAGTACTGAGAGCATGGAAAGAACTAAATAAACTTAAACCAGGTGATGAAGTTCTCGTACAAGCTAATACATATATTGCTTCAGTATTAGCAATTACTGAAAATGATTTAGTACCTGTTTTTATTGAACCAAACCCAGACACATACAATTTATCTACGGAAAATATCAGAAAAGCAATTACAAATAAAACCAAAGCCATATTGCCAGTACATTTATACGGCCAAATTTCACCTATGCAAGAAATAATGGCAATAGCCGATGAATTTAACCTGCTTGTTCTTGAAGATTGCGCGCAATCCCATGGTGCATCTATTGGTGGAAAAAAAGCTGGGAACTGGGGACACGCTGCTGGCTTTAGCTTTTATCCCGGGAAGAATCTTGGAGCATTAGGAGATGCTGGGGCGATTACAACTAATAATGATGAATTAGCTAATGTAATTTTAGCATTACAAAATTATGGCTCTCACCAAAAATATTTAAATTTATATCAAGGTGTTAATAGTCGTTTAGACGAAATTCAGGCAGCTATGCTGGATATTAAATTAAAATATCTTCCACATGAAACACAGATTCGACAATCCATAGCACAATTATATCTTGATAATATTAGCAACCCATTGATTAAATTACCTGTAAATCCTGAAATATATAGAGAGGAAACACAGACACATGTTTGGCATTTGTTTGTTATTTCTTGCCAACATCGGGAAAAATTACAGAAACATCTTTCGGATTGCGGTATCCAAACATTAATCCATTACCCAACACCACCACATAAACAGCAAGCTTATCCACAATATAACTCGCGATCATTACCTATAACAGAAAAAATTCATACTGAAGTATTAAGTATTCCTATTGGACCAACTATGACAGAAAATGAATTAATGAAAATAATAGATACTTGTAATCTTTTTGGAATATAAAAACGATTATGGGTCTATTTAAAACTAGTATTCTCAATGGCATTGCCGTACTTATTAAGACGTTAACAATGTTTGTGCTTAATAAAATACTAGCAATATATGTAGGGCCAGCTGGATATACCATCATTGGACAATTTCAAAATTTTATTCAAATGGTTACCTCTTTTTCAGGCAGTGCCATTAATACTGGAATTATAAAATACACTGCGGAATACTATGATTCACCAAAAAAACAAAAGTTAATATGGCAAACAGCAGGGTCATTAATTTTCATTCTGAGTATTATTTTCTCTATATTGATTCTTATTTTTAAAGCACCTCTATCTAACTACATTTTCAAATCATCAGAATATCAATCGATTTTCATTTGGCTTGCAATATTTCTCATATTTTTTAATTTTAATGCTTTTTTCTTAGCTATTTTAAATGGTAAGAAAGAGATTGTAAAATTAATTACTGCAAATATTTTAGGTAGCTTATTTTCATTAATAATAACTAGCTTTTTAGCTATTCAGTATAACCTTTATGGTGCATTAATTGCACTATCTATTTATCAGTCAATTGTTTTTATTGTCACTTTTACCCTTTGCCTAAAATCATCTTGGTTTAAGGTTAACTATCTATTTGGAAAGATTAATAAAAAAATTGCAAAAAACCTATCATCTTTTGTATTAATGGCTTTGGTTAGTGCTATATGCGTACCCTTATCTCAGATAACTATTCGTTACTATCTTATGAGTGAGTATAACCTCTATTATGCAGGATATTGGGAAGCTATGACACGTTTAAGTACCGCTTATCTTATGTTTGTAACTACAACACTAGGAGTTTACTATCTCCCTCGCTTTGCTGAATTACAACAAATTGATAAAATAAAAAAAGAAGTATATCGTGGCTACAAATTCATCTTACCACTAACACTCTGCACTGGTTTAACTATATATCTATTACGAGATTTTGTTATTAAACTTTTATTCTCCGAATCTTTTTTACCCATGGAAAAACTTTTTCTTTGGCAAATGATTGGTGATTCTTTAAAAATAGGAAGCTGGATTCTTTCATATTTAATGCTTAGCAAAGCTATGACTAAGACTTTCATTATTACAGAAATAGTTTTTGCATTAAATTCAATTTTATTGACGGTTTTAGGAAATACCTTTTTTGGTTTTGAAGGTGTATCAATAGCTTATATGGTTAACTATGCTCTTTATTGGGCTGTCATGGCAAAATTTATTTTTAGAACATTAAATTCTCAGAGAATAAAATATGAATGATGAATACCCTTTGGTTTCTGTTATCATCCCTTGTTATAATCATGAACTATTTGTTCAAGAATGTATCCAAAGTGTAATTGAGCAGGATTATCAAAACCTAGAACTAATAATTATTGATGATGGCTCAAAAGATAATTCCATATATAAAATTGAAGAAATGATAAGCATATGTGAAACACGTTTTACAAAATTCGAATTTCGGCATAGAGAAAATAAAGGTTTATGTAGTACTTTGAATGAAGCTCTTGAGTGGACTCAAGGAAAATATATATGTAGCCTTGCCTCAGATGATATATGGGTAAATAATAAAATAAGCCTTCAAGTAAATTATTTAAATCACAATCATCAGTGCATTGGGGTCTTTGGTAATATAACCTTAATTGATGAGTCTTCACGCAGTATAAAATGTATAAGTCATAGATCTAAAAAATTCAAATTTACAGATATATTACTTCATAATTGCTATCTACCTGCACCAACTAATATGTGCAGGGCGATAGAACTAAAAAAACACTCATATGACTCAAATATAAAAATTGAAGATTGGTATATGTGGTTAAAGTTAGTTGAAAAGGGTGGGACTTTAGATTATATAAACCATAACTTGGCATTATATCGACAACATACAAATAATACATCAAAGCAATTTAAAGAAATGATGAATGCCCGTCTAGATGTTCTAAATCATTTCAAGCACCATAAAGATTTTAATTATGCCAAAGCGTGCGCTTACTTGGTTGCCGCTAACGACAATGTATCCTCTAATAAACAAGAGTCTTTCTCTTACTATAAAAAGTATTTAAGTTATAATCCCATTAATTTTTTTAGGATTAAATCTTTAAGATATCTAGCCAAGTATGGATTAAAATAATATGATTCTTTATTTAATTTTATCATTAACGTTAATCTCATTATCTTGCTTAGGGTTTTACTTTTTATCTAAGGTAACCATTTTAAATTTTAAGTATTTAAACTTTATATCTTACCAATATATTTTGCATTTCTTTATTTTTATTGTTCCAGGCACTATCGCCATATTATTTGGTATTAGGTTTGAATTGGCCCTTCAACCAGTATCTGAAAATACTATACTAGATACACTACTCGCAATTATGTGGTGCATTATAGCATTCCCTATTACAATGCTGATTTTGGATACACTCTTTCACCAAAAATTAAAAAAGAAAATAGTTCAATTTCATGAAAAAGAGGTAGTGCATAACCAAAAACACACCTTGAATAAAATTAAAATCCTGACGCTATTAAGTACAATTTCTTTATTCCTTTTTATTTATTTACTTCCCGTAGTTCCTATATTCCACATAGGTTCAGGGGGTGATACCATTATGGAATATAGATTAAAATCAGCCTTTGATTTACCTAGAGAAATATATGTTTTCAGACGGTTACTAGTGTATTTTCTTCCAATATTCTTTCTTTATCTATTAGCATTAAATTCAATAAAAAAAATACCAATTTATATCTTGCTGATTAGCCTCCTTAATGCCGTATTTATTTTATCCTATAGTACAGAAAAAGCCCCAGTTTTATTTTTTATAATGGCGATTATCTTTACTGTAAATATAACAAACAAAAATTTCGTCATAAATAAAAAGAAAGTTGCAGCATTCCTGATAATGTCAACTCTCCTACTTCTATTTATGATAACATTTTTTTATAATAATGGTATAAATGATGCTGTTATATCTTTGGCCAATAGGGTATTTATATCGCAAATATCCGGTTCCTATTTATCAATGGAATATTATGGTACAAATGCTCCTTTTAAGTATTTCCATGAAGTTTTTTTCCGACTAGATGCATTGCTTGGAAATAATGTAACAATGCCAGCTTCTGAAGAGCTTGTTTCTTATTATTTTCCATATCAATATGATAACAATTTATGGCGCAATACTAATAGCTTTATCATTCAAGGTGCATGGGCTAATTTTGGAATCTTCGGAATAATATTTGCACCAATATGGTGTGCTACTGTTATTTACTTTTGTGTTCTATATGTCATGCGATCTCCAAAAACACCGGCCATATTAGCAGTTTATTCTTATTCTAGTATTTTTATGGTATCACTATCTACTAACTTTAATAACTTCATTTACTCGTCAGGGTTCATTTTAACCATTATGATATGGCTTTTTTTAAGAAAAATATAATATGAATATTCTCTATTTAATTACGGGGTTAGGTCTCGGCGGTGCCGAAAAGGTTGTAGCAAATCTTGCAGATCAAATGTATCTGAAAGGCCATAATGTAAAAATAGCTTATTTGAAAGGGAAAGTTTTTGTATCTCCTAAACACTCAAATATCGAATTAGTATATTTAGGATTAGAAAAACCTACTAATATTCTCAGTGCTATAAAAAATTATAGAGCTCTAATTAAGAGTTACCGACCAGACGTTGTTCATGCACATATGGTACATGCAAATATTTTTTCCCGAATAAGTCGTCTATTCTGTAATATCCCCAAACTTATTTGTACTGCTCATAATACAAATGAAGGAGGAAAATTACGAATGCTTGCATATAAATACACGAACTGTCTATCAGACCTTAATACTAATGTCAGCCAAGAAGCATCTTTGTCTTTGATTAATAAAGGTGCGTTTACCCATAAAAATTTAAAAACAGTTTATAATGGAATTGATTTAGAGTTGTTCTCCAAAAAAGAACAATCTGATAATAACCTTGATTATATACAATTCCTTTCTGTCGGAAGGCTTAATGCCCAGAAAGATTACTTCAATTTATTAAATGCTATAAAAATAGTTTCAGAACAACATGAAAACATTCACTTTAATATTGTTGGTGATGGCGACTTATATTCATTAATTGAAAAATCTATTATTGACCTAAAAATATCAAAATTTGTTAGTCTTTTAGGTGCTAGGAGTGATATTTCACAATTAATGCATAAATCTGATTTTTTTATTCTATCCTCATCACACGAAGGCTTACCGACTGTATTAATTGAAGCGCAAGCATCCCAATTATTTGTTATAGCAACAGATTGTGGTGGAAGTAGAGAAATTATGGGAGAAACAGGTATTATTGTTCCTCCTAAAAATAGCAAAGCATTAGCGGACGGAATTCTGAAAGCAATAAAAATGCCCAGCCCCACCATCAAAGAAAATAATAAAAAAGCACTTGAATACACATATAAAAATTTTGATTTAAATAAGGTTGCAAATGAGTGGGATAATATCTATTCCCAGAAAAAAAACCTGTAACAATAATTACATTACTCGTATAAAAAGCCCACTAAAATACAACCATGAAATTATAATATTTATTATTTAATTACCCACTGATATCACAACATTAAAATTACTCCACGATAAAATGAAGAAAAAAATTGCTATTGTAATTACTAAATCAGAAATAGGCGGAGCCCAAACATGGGTTATGGAACTATATTCTATATTAAATTCATACTTTGATATTTATCTGATCACATCAGAATCTGGATGGCTGACTACTAATTTTCCTAAAAATAAGACATACATTATTTCCAGCATATCTAGTATAAAAAAACCATTAACTGTAATGAAGATAGCAGCAGTTTTGAAAGATAATAATATTGATGTTGTCATTTCAAATTCCGCTAATGCTGGTTTATACTCTAGATTAGCTAAAATTTTAAAGCCACACAAACATATATATGTATCTCATGGTTGGTCATGTATTTACAATGGCGGTCGTTCTCAACGATTATTTTGCTGGGTAGAAAAAATATTATCATATTTATCTAACACTATATTATGCGTCTCTGAGCGAGATAAAAAAAATGCTCTTGAAATTATTGGTATAAAAGAAGAAAAAATAACAGTTATTAAAAATAAAATAACGCCACTCCCTAAAAAAGAAAAAACAAACCCCCGACTGAAGGCGCTATTTGTCGGCAGAATGACACATCCTAAAAGAGCAGATTTATTTATAGAAGCTGCAAAAAAACTCCCTAATATTGATTTTTACCTTGTGGGAGATGGCCCTTTAATTAAAGATCTCAAATCGCTTAGTCAGGGTTACGACAAAAATATATTTTTTCTTGGTGAAATAAATAATTTTAATTCTTACTGTGATTTTGATATTTTTGTTCTTTGCTCTGATAGTGAAGGACTGCCGATGTCTGCTATTGAAGCAGGTTCAGCAGGTTTGCCACTAGTTTTAAGTGATGTGGGCGGTTGTTCTGAATTAATATATTCATTAAGTAATCAAACTAATGGCTTACTTGTTGAAAATAATACAAACAGTATTACATCAGCATTAACGCAAATATCTTCTCACTACTCTAATTATTATGATGCTGCACAAAACTTTAGATATGAATTTGATATCAAAACTGTAGCTGATGATTATATAAAACTAATTCAAGGATAGCTATTCATGCTTACAATTATCGGCGGCTCAGGCTTCATTGGTACTCGCCTGTCCACACAATTACAAAAAGACAATATCCCGTTCAAGATCGTTGATATTGAGAAAAGTACTGCATTTCCTGATCATTGGGAATTTGGGGATGTAACTAAACCGGATTCTCTGGTTGAGCCATTAGCGGGTTCAGATGTTATTATCAATCTGGCTGCAAAGCACAAAGATAATGTGCATCCTATCAGTCTTTACTATGATGTGAATGTTGATGGTGCTAAGCATGTATGTGATGTCGCTGCCCAGCTTGGAATCAAACACATCGTCTTTACATCCTCTGTGGCTGTTTACGGTTTTGTTGAAAAAGAAACCGGTGAAGATGGTGCATATGAGCCATTCAATGATTACGGTAAATCCAAATTAGCAGCTGAACATGTCTATGATGCCTGGCAAGCAGAAGATTCAGTGCGCACACTGGTAACTATCCGCCCTACCGTTGTATTTGGTGAGAATAACCGTGGCAATGTCTATAATTTATTCCGCCAGATTGCATCCGGTCGCTTCCTGATGATTGGTGGTGGTAAAAACCAAAAATCGATGGCTTATGTTGAAAATATTGCTGCATTCTTAAAGTTTTCCACCACATTTAATTCAGGCCGTCATGTATTTAACTATGTCGATAAACCTGATTTTAATATGGAAGATCTGACCGATATTATCTGTAAGGCAATGGATAAGCATAAGTCTAATATCCATGTACCATACAGTGTTGGCCTGCTTGGTGGTTACTGTTTTGATATCCTGGCAAAAGTCACTGGCAAGGAATTCCCGATAAGTAGTATTCGTATTAAAAAATTCTGTGCCCGTACTCAGTTTAAATCTGATTTTATTGCTGATACCGGATTTGTTGCTCCGGTAAGCCTGGAGCAGGGAATTGCTAATACTGTTCGCCACGAATTTAAGAAATAATATTATAACACCATGTTTTATTTGATAAACTATTGCCCCTTAAGAGAGGGGTAATATGCTCAACATCGTCTTATTTGAACCAGAAATACCACCAAATACCGGCAATATAATCCGGCTATGTGCCAATACCGGCTTTCGGCTGCATCTGATTCATCCGCTGGGGTTTACCTGGGATGATAAGCGGTTGCGCCGGGCCGGGCTGGATTACAGTGAATTTGCGGATATCAAACATCACCATGATTATCATGCTTTTTTGGAAAGCGAGGGGCTGAGTTCTGATAATGCGCAGTCGCCGACCGGCAACCGGGTGTTTGCACTGACGACCAAAGGCACACCACGACACAGTAACGTCAGCTATCAGGCCGGAGATTATCTGCTGTTCGGGCCGGAAACCCGCGGGTTGCCGCCTTATGTGCTGGATAATATGCCGGTTGATCAGAAAATCCGGGTGCCGATGCTGCCGGACAGCCGCAGTATGAATTTATCCAATACGGTCGCCGTGATTGTATTTGAAGCCTGGCGGCAGTTGGATTATGCAGGGGCGTTATTGCGGGATTAATGTGTTCTGTATTTCATATATAAAAAAGACAGCCTTGGCTGTCTTTTTTACTTTTGGCTGCTGAATCAGGAAACTAAATCCCCTCACACCCGTTAAAGTGCTGATCCATATCCAGAGAGGGTTTTTCGCAGCCCGGTTTGCCGACTATCTTTGCCGGTACGCCTGCAACGGTGGTGTGTGCCGGAACCGGGTGCAGAACCACGGAGCCAGCGCCGATTTTGGCACCGCGTCCGATTTCGATATTACCGAGGATTTTGGCACCTGCGCCGATCATCACGCCTTCGCGGACTTTCGGGTGGCGATCGCCGCCGGTTTTGCCGGTACCGCCGAGGGTAACGGATTGCAGGATGGAGACATCGTTTTCCACTACTGCCGTTTCACCGATGACAATGCCGGTTGCGTGGTCAAACATAATACCGTGGCCGATTTTTGCAGCCGGATGGATATCCACACCAAATGTTACTGAAACCTGGTTCTGGAGATACGTTGCCAGCGCACGACGGTTCTGATTCCACAGCCAGTTGGCGATGCGGTAAGCCTGTAAGGCATGAAAACCTTTCAGATAGAGCAGTGGTGTGGAGTATTTATCTACTGCCGGGTCGCGCAGGCGAACGGCTTTGATATCCATTGCGGCAGATTTAATCATCTGCGGATCGTTGTGATAGGCATCTTCCACCACTTCACGGACAGAAATCGCCGGCATGGTCGGGGTTGCCAGTTTATTGGCCAGCATGAAACTGAGCGCGCTGCCCAGGTTTTCATGCTTGAGTAATGTCGCATGGAAAAAACTGGCCAGCATCGGCTCGCAATCAGCAAAGTCCCGTGCTTCCTGCTTTATATAGCTCCAGACTTCTTCCAGTTCTTCGTAGGACATAATTACCTCACAGACTTCGGATAAAAAACGGGATTAAAAGTGCTCACCTTCTTCTTTGGTGGCACGCCCCAACAGGGCACGGGCAGCTTCGAGCACATCTTTATTGCAGTAGAGTATTTGATAGATTTGCTCGGTGATAGGCATTTCCACACCTGCACGCTCTGCCAGCGCACGGACTTCTTTAGTATTACGGTATCCTTCCACGACCTGGCCGATGCGTTCCTGTGCTTCATCAACACTCACGCCCTGCCCCATCATCATGCCGAAGCGGCGGTTACGGGACTGGTTGTCGGTACAGGTCAGCACCAGGTCACCCAGACCGGCCATTCCCATAAAGGTAGACGGATCTGCGCCTAATGCCACGCCCAGGCGGGTCATTTCTGCCAGCCCCCGGGTGATAAGCGCGGTTCGCGCATTGGCACCAAACCCCATTCCGTCAGAGATCCCCGCCCCAATCGCAATGACGTTTTTCACGGCACCACCAAGCTGGATCCCGATAAAATCCGGGTTTTTATAGACACGGAAGCTTTTGCCGCAGTGGAAAAGCTGCTGAACCTCATCCGCAAAGGCAGGTTCTGTCGCCGCGACAGCAATCGCCGTCGGCAGGCCGGCAGCCAGCTCTTTGGCAAAAGAGGGGCCGGAAATCATGGCCAGCGGAATGTTATCCCCGAGGACTTCACGCACCACTTCGCCCAGCAGACGCCCGGTTTCCGCTTCCAGACCTTTGGTCGCCCAGATAATCCGGGCATCAGGCCGCAGCAGTGGTTTGACGCGTTTAAGCACGTCCCCGAACACATGGCTCGGTACCACCAGCAGGATATTACGGCTGGCCGCGAGGGCTTTTTCAAGGGAAGCTTCAGGGATCAGGGTATCCGGGAACGGTACATCCGGCAGAAATGCCTGGTTGGCGCGATCCGCTTCAAGCTGACGGATATGTTCCGGGTCATGTCCCCACAGCACCACACGGTGCCCGTTACGGGCCAGTGTGATCGCTAAAGCGGTGCCGTATGAACCGGCACCGAGTACAGTCATAGAAGCGTCTGTCATTATGCTTCCTGTGTATCTTCCTGCGCAGCCTGCTGTTGTTCCTGCTGCTGCAGATAGTTCATGAACAATGCATCGAAGTTAACCGGTGCCAGGTTCAGCTGCGGGAATGTACCACGGCCGACCAGACCGGCGATGCACTCACGGGCATACGGGAACAGGATATTCGGGCAGTATGCACCCAGGCAGTGTGCCAGCTGGGTTCCTTCCAGACCACCGATGGTGAAAATACCGGCCTGCTGAACTTCACACAGAAATGCGGTTTCTTCGCCCATGGTCGCGGTCACAGTGACGCGCAGAACGATTTCATAAACGTCATCTGCCAGTTTGGTTGAACCGGTGTCCAGATCCATCTTCACTTCCGGCTGCCACTCCTGCTGGAAAACGGCAGGTGCATTCGGCGCTTCAAAAGAAATATCTTTGGTGTAAACGCGCTGAATGTTGAAAGACATTTCTGTGTTTTGTTGTTCTGACATAGTGTTACCTTTTGATATCCATATAAAGAGTGTGAGTTACAAAGGGGATGTTCCAATCATCCTTTGCCGGATTACTTTTTGCTGCGGGAAAGCGGCAGGTTATCACCGGTCCAGCCGGAGAGGCCGTCTTTCAGCACAAATACACGTTCAAAACCCGCTTTGAGCAGGCTTTCGGCCGGTTTAACCAGTTCCATACCGTTGGCGGAAACCAGGATAACAGGACGGTTTTTGTGCTTTTCCACTTCACCGAGATTGTTGTCTTTAATTTCTGACGGTGTCAGATTGACCGCGTCAATGATATGACCACGGCGGAAATCGTCCCGGGTACGGGTATCCACAACAATCGCTTCTTCTTTATTCATCAGTGCGATAGCCGTGGAACGCGGAATCGTTTTCACTTTTGAAAACAGTCCTTTAACAGTCAGTACGATGACTGAAATCAGTAATGCAACCCAGACAAGGCTGATAATAGGGTGCTTACTGACAAATGGCATAATTTCTTGCAGCATGGGGGACAATAACTCCCGTTGGTTAATAACAAAGATCAAAGGGCAGAAGTATACCTGTGTGCCGGTTCAAATACAGCCGGTCTTGCCCGGGTTACGGCTGTTTTCATCATAATTTTGCGGCGTATGCCGCGAAAATTCATTTTTCCGTCAGACAGAGGGGTTAATTTACCATTGATTCACGGTTAAGGTAAAAAACAAACGCAACAAATTCACCGTGAATCTCCGCCGCCGGATTGTCCCGAAGTGTAAATCCCGGATAACAGGACTGGTAACGCTTTAAATGGCATGGAATAATTGTAGTTTAGAATAGTTAAATACGATCGTTTCTTTGGCGCAACGGCAGGGTCAGATAAATTGGCGCATAAGCACGTTTTCCGCACACATTCACGCCGGGTATCTCCCGGTGTCCGCACATTGCTGGCAGCACTGCTGTTACCGGTCTCTTTTGCTGTTTCTGCCGCCAATACAACCACTGCGGATGCCAGCAAAAATGAACTGAAAAATCTCCAGCTGAATATTGCGGAGAAGGAAAAAAGCGTCAAAGAGCAGCAGGGAAAACGCGCCAGTCTGTTAACCCAGCTGAAAAATCAGGAAAAAGATATCGCCGCTGCCGGTCGTGAACTCTATTCCACTCAGAAAACCCTGAAACAGCTCGAGAATGAAATCGCGACGCTGAGCACGGAAATCAAACAGCTGGATTCGAAGCAGAAAGCCCAGCGTGAACTCCTGTCAAAACAACTCGATGCCGCATTCCGTCAGGGACGTCATCAGGGTGTTGAACTGATTTTCAAAGGTGAGGAAGGCCAGCGCGATGAGCGTATCCTTGCCTATTACACCTATATCGGCGCTGCGCGGGAAAAAACCATCGCGGAGCTGGAAGAGACCACTCAGCAGTTGCACGCCCGCCGTCAGACTGAGCAGCAGAAACGTGCAGAGCAGAAAAATCTGCTCGGTAAGCAGCAGACAGAAAAGAAAAAACTGGACAGTGCCCGGATTGCGCGGAAATCCACGCTGACCGAGCTGGAGCGCTCACTGAAAGCTGATCAGAAAGATTTGCTGGTGATGCGGGAAAACGAAAGCCAGCTGCGTAACAAGATAGCCAAAGCGGAGCGCGAGGCCAAAGCCCGTGCGGAACGCGAAGCCCGTGAAGCCGCCCGTATCCGTGAAAAACAGGCGCAGGCGAAGAAAAAAGGCTCCACCTATACGCCGACACAGGACGAGCGCTCGCTGATGTCCCGTACCGGGGGACTGGGCCGCCCTGCCGGTCAGGCGATCTGGCCGGTTCGCGGTCCGCTGCTGCACCGGTTCGGTGACAGCATCTCCGGTGAGCTGCGCTGGAAAGGTATGGTGATCGGCGCACCGGAAGGCACACAGGTAAAAGCCGTGGCCGATGGCCGTGTCCTGCTCGCTGACTGGCTGCAGGGATATGGTCTGGTTGTGGTGGTTGAGCATGGTAAAGGGGATATGAGCCTTTACGGATATAACCAGAGCGCACTGGTGAATGTGGGTGATCAGGTGAAAGCCGGTCAGCCGGTTGCACTGGTGGGCAACAGCGGAGGTCAGGAAAGACCGGGCCTCTATTTTGAAATCCGGCGCCAGGGACGGACGGTTAACCCGCAGCCCTGGCTGGGGAGATAGCACACAGTGACTTACCGGCAGAAAACCCAAAATATCTTACTGACTTCGTTAATTTTTATCACTTCGTCACTGATAACGTTTTCTGCCGCGGCTGCACAGCTCGCCATTGTGATCGATGATTTCGGTTACCGCAAACAGGATGATAACCGTATCCTGGAACTGCCGCCGCAGGTCTCGATCGCTATTCTGCCAAACTCCCCGTTCGGCAAAGAGATGGCGGAGAAAGCACACCGCCAGGGCCGTGAAATTCTGATCCATATGCCGATGGCTCCGATCAGCAAACAACCGCTGGAACGCGATACCCTGCGCCCGTCCATGAGTGCCGCAGAAATTGATACCCTGATTAAAGCCGCAATTGCCCGGGTGCCGTATGCCACCGGGATGAATAACCATATGGGCAGTGCGATGACCTCTGATCTGACCGCCATGCAGCATGTGATGACGTCGCTTTCCGGCTCCGGTTTTTACTTTCTCGACAGTGTGACCATCGGCAGCACCAAAGTCACACAGGCCGCACAGGGAACACCGGTTCGCGTGCTGCGTCGCCAGGTTTTTCTGGATAACGTGCAGACAGAAGAAGAAACCCGCAAACAACTGAACCGCGCTGTTGCGCTTGCCCGCAAGCAGGGTTCGGTGATCGCCATCGGGCACCCGCATCCGTCAACGGTCCGCGCCCTGCATAAGCTTATCCCGCAACTGCCGCCGGATATTCAGCTGGTGTCTCCGGGGTATATGCTGACACATGCCGGTAAGCCGTCCTCCGTGAAACCACAGCCGGAAAAACCGGTCGTGCCGGTTAAACCCGCAGAGCAGGAAAAACCGTGGCTGACACCAATGACAGAGCAGTGCGCGGGTCAAGCGGAAATCGGCGGGGAGTTTTACGTCCGCTATATCAATCTGCTGGCCGAAGCCGTTATGAGAGATCAACTGAACGGTAACGTGGCAGAAGTCCTGTCTTCCATCCGTATGGCGCTGCCGCAGCCGGATGTAACACCGCCTGCGGCAAAAGAGTCAGTCAGCACTGACCTGAAGGCTGCGGAAAAAGCAGCGGAAATAAATAAAGAGCAGAACACCGGTAATTAATTCGACATCGGTTCCGATGCCGGTATTTCCCGGAACAGTTTTTTCACCATCATCCGCAGAATAAACCCGGCGATCACAAGGCCCAGATAGCGGGAAGCGGTAACTGAGCCTTCCGTTGCGTCCGGATTACCGTAAGTATTACCGCCGGTAAAATAAAACGAGATAAAAATCAGCCCGTAATATACCAGACCGATCACCAGTGCACCGGCCACAGCTGTCAGCAACAGTCGTTTTACCCGCAGCTGTTCCCCGCTGTATCCGAAGGCACTGTACAGTATCGCAATCAGAACAGAAGCCATGATCAGCAGTTGCAGCAATAAGTCCGTGAACCCGGAGGTAAACAGAATAAACACGAACTGTATGATCCCCTCACGGGACGAGCTGTCCGCCGCGGTTATAAAAATCAGGAATGACGTCAGAAAATAAATGATCAGCATCGGTATCACCAGTAATACACTGTTCACCAGACGGTGATTCTGCGGTGTCAGCCGGGATGCCGGGGTATTTTTACTGCATGCTCTGGTCATCAGCCACGTCGTCAGCCATACAACGGCAACCGCCACCAGCAATTTTAAAAACCAGTGCAGTGTCATCATCAGTACCGGCGGAGAGGAAAAGTGCGGCCTCTTTTCCATACCGGGTAATGTCATCATCAGCTGCAGAAAACCGGCGGCTTCAATCAGGACAAAACAGATAACCGCCATAATAATGACGCGGATAACCGCCCCGGAATCTGCCCGGCTGAAATGCCGCTGCAGGAAAACAAATGACGTCACCACAAAGAACAGCGGACTGTACACAATCCACTCCGTGATGCTGTTAAGCTGAATCAGCGGCCAGAGATAATAAAAGACATACCCCGTCAGCAATTTCGGCAGAATAACATATACCCAGAGGTATCCTGCCCCCAGCCAGACCAGCACAAATAACAGCGGCAGGCGGAAAAATGACGTGTTATCCGCGGATGATTCTCCCTGCATGTATCACTCCTTTTTATATCAGCCTGTTACCGGCGGAACATCACACCGGTGACAGCACGGCTTATCCACAGTGTCAGCACGACACAGACCGCCGTTATAGTCCATAACCCGGTCTCCCCGAAGTGCCGGAAATTATCGGTGACTAATACCATATAAATAGTACCGGCCGTGACAGCCACCATCGCCAGAAAACTGAGCACGGTACTGAGCAGAACGGAAATGACCAGCGGCCTGATCTGCACTATTCCGCCTGCCACCGGGAATTTATGACGAACAACAATAAAAATAATGCCGCACGAAATCAGTAAACCTGCTGCGGTGGTATACACATTATCAGACAGCGGCGCCGGTATGCCGCCGGGGAGATACGGAGTTATCACCGCCGTCAGAAATAACGTGATCATCCACATCAGATACACCATCCCGCAACTGAACAACAGTGCGTAAATATCCGGCGTTTTTCCGTCCGGAATAACCGCAGGATGGCTGACTTTAAGATAATATTTCGCCACCAGACGGGTTGCGATACCCAGTAATACAAATGAGATCAGGTACAGACCAATATCTGCGGTTTTGACCAGCAGAATAACGTCCGCAAACTCCGCTTTCTCCGCAATCATTTTCGCCATCAGATGACTGAGCCATTCCGCTTTGAGGCTGCCGAGGATCATGTTTGCTGTATACAGAAAGAGAGTAAGACCGATAACGGCCAGAACGGTTTTACGATTCAGTTGTGTTATCCGGTAATGATAAAAAAATAATGATGTCAGAGTAAAAAGCCCGGTCAGCTGAATCAGCTGAAAAGCAAATACTTTTGACAAATAGGCCGCTAATGATAATTCCGGATAGCGGACACTGATATCCGGGTAAGAGACCAGGATCAGCGAACCACTCAGAATAAGTGCATAGGCCAGTACAAATAATAGCGGTAACCGGAAAACAGTGGTCGGGTTCATGCATATTCCTTTAAAATCCGGAGACACTGTCCGGCCGGATAACATAATAAATAATATCCACGGTATAACAGATCACCGGCGGAAAACAACCTGATGACACGAGGGATCTTCCTGCCGCCGCAATTTTTTCATCCACGTCAGACCCCCATCAATGCTATGATGAAAACAGTGATTTTTTCATTTTCTTAAATGAACCGAACAGAGGAATGCGTGATGATTATTGTCACCGGCGGCGCCGGATTTATCGGCAGCAATATTGTAAAAGCACTGAATGATGACGGCTACACGGATATTTTAGTCGTGGATAACCTGAAAGACGGTACCAAGTTTGTCAATCTGGTGGATCTGAATATCGCCGATTACATGGATAAAGAAGATTTTATCGCCGGTATTGTGGCCGGGGATGATTTCGGGGATGTCGAGGCGGTTTTCCATGAAGGTGCCTGTTCTTCCACGACCGAGTGGGACGGCAAGTACATGATGGATAATAACTATCAGTACTCCAAAGAACTGCTGCATTATTGTCTGGATCGCCGGATCCCGTTCCTGTATGCCTCTTCTGCCGCCACCTACGGCGGACGCAGCGATAACTTTATTGAAGATCGGCAGTACGAAAAACCATTGAACGTGTATGGTTACTCAAAATTCCTGTTTGATCAGTATGTCCGCGAAATCCTGCCGGAAGCAGAATCTCAGATCTGCGGTTTCCGTTATTTCAATGTGTACGGCCCGCGTGAAGGCCATAAAGGCAGCATGGCGAGTGTCGCGTTCCATCTGAATAATCAGATTTTAAACGGCGAAAACCCGAAATTATTCTCCGGCAGCGAAAACTTCCTGCGCGATTTCATCTATGTGGGTGATGTGGCGGATGTGAACCTGTGGTTCTGGAAAAATGCCAAATCCGGTATTTTCAACTGCGGCACCGGCCGTGCGGAATCTTTCCAGGCGGTCGCCGATGCCGTGACCGGGTTCCACACTGATCGCCAGTGTGCTCTCGATTACATTCCGTTCCCGGAAAAACTGAAAGGCCGTTATCAGGCTTATACCCAGGCTGACCTGACCAATCTGCGTGCCGCTGGTTATCCGGGCGGATTCAAAACGGTCGCCGAAGGTGTTCGTGAATATATGGCTTGGTTAAATCAGGGAAATTAATTAAACGCACATGAAAATTCTGGTGATCGGGCCGTCGTGGGTCGGTGACATGATGATGTCACAAAGCCTTTACCGTACCCTGAAAACACGTTATCCGCAGGCAACAATTGATGTGATGGCACCTGCGTGGTGCCGTCCGCTGCTGGCAAAAATGCCGGAAGTGGATGAAGCTATCGCCATGCCGCTCGGCCACGGCGCGCTGGCTCTCGGCGAGCGCCGCCGTCTGGGGCATTCCCTGCGTGATAATAAGTATGATCGTGCTTATGTGCTGCCGAACTCGTTAAAATCGGCTCTGGTGCCGTTTTTTGCGAAGATCCCGGTGCGCACCGGCTGGCTGGGCGAGATGCGTTATGGTCTGCTCAACGATCACCGGAAACTCGACAAAGCCGCTTTTCCGCTGATGGTGCAGCGCTATGTTGCCCTCGCGTATGATAAAGCGGATGTCCCTGCCGCCACTGCCCTGCCGCAGCCTCTGTTGTGGCCGAAGCTGGTGGTGCGGGATGAGGATATCGCCGAGAGTATGGCGGCGTTTAATATCAGCGATCACCGCCCGGTCATCGGTTTTTGTCCGGGGGCTGAGTTTGGCCCGGCCAAACGCTGGCCACATTATCACTACGGTGAATTAGCGAAGAAACTGATTGATGAGCGTGATTTTCAGATAATCCTGTTCGGCTCGGAAAAAGATCACGCCGCCGGAGAGGATATTCTCGCCATGCTCAGTGATGAGCAGCGTGAAAACTGCCTGAATCTGGCCGGAAAAACCTCGCTGGAACAGGCGGTAAACCTGATTGCCGGTTGTCATGCCATTATCACCAACGATTCAGGTCTGATGCATGTGGCCGCCGCACTGGATCGCCCGCTGGTCGCCTTATACGGCCCGAGCAGCCCGGATTTCACGCCGCCGCTGTCAGATAAGGCCCGCGTTATCCGCCTGATCACCGGTTATCACAAAGTCCGTAAAGGGGATGCGCATGAGGGCTATCACCAGAGCCTGATTGATATTCAGCCGGAACGTGTTCTGTCTGAACTGGATGATTTGCTGAAGAGTTCCCCGCCATGCGCCGTGTGTTAATCGTCAAAACCTCATCGATGGGCGATGTGCTGCATACCCTGCCCGCACTGACTGACGCCGTGCAGGTATTCCCGGATATCACCTTTGACTGGGTGGTTGAAGAGGGCTTCGCCCAGATCCCGGGCTGGCACTCTGCGGTTGATCGCGTCATTCCGGTCGCTATCCGCCGCTGGCGGAAAAACTGGTTCCGCCGCGATATCCGCAATGAGCGCCGTCAGTTCCGCGAAGCTGTTCAGTCGCAGACTTATGATGCTGTGATTGATGCACAGGGACTGATTAAAAGCGCACTGCTGGTCACGCGGCTGGCTCACGGCCGCAAGCACGGCTATGACCGGCACAGTATCCGCGAGCCGCTGGCGAGTTTTTTCTATGATGAAAAACACGCTGTCAGTAAGACACAGCATGCCGTTGAGCGCATCCGCCAGCTTTTTGCCCTGAGTCTCGGTTATGAAAAACCGCAGATACCGGGCGATTACGCGATTGCCGCCCATTTTCTGAATAACCGCACCACACCGTCAGATACCGCGCCGTATCTGGTCTGCCTGCACGCCACCACCCGCGATGCCAAACACTGGCCGGAGTCACACTGGCGGGCGCTGTTTGCACAGCTGGCGGACACGGATCTGCATATCCGCCTGCCGTGGGGTGCACCGCATGAACAGGAGCGGGCGCAGCGTCTGGCTGCCGGATTTACACATGTGCATGTGTTACCAAAATTATCACTGGCAGATGTGGCGGCAGAAATTGCCGGTGCAGAGGGCGTGATTTCAGTGGATACCGGACTGAGCCACCTGACAGCGGCACTGGATAAACCCAATATCACCCTGTACGGCCCGACTGATCCGGGGCTTATCGGCGGTTACGGTAAAGGACAGTTTGCCCTGACAGCAAAAGACGGGGAATTGTCATCGGTCAGTGCGGATGATGTGCTCGCCGCAATGGCAGAGCACATGCCGCGTTAAGATTACGATGCGTTACGCTGTGCGAGTTTCCGCTGATAAAACTCCGCCAGCGTCATCCCTTCCGCACGCTGAGCGATATACGCAAACAGCTGTTCCAGGTCATCATACAGTGCGTCAATCGCTGCCTCATCCCTGAATGTCGGGCTTCCGCCCGGCATAAACTCAGATGAATGCAGCATAAATTCAATGTGATCGTTTCCCTGAGCCAGACAGGCATCAACCACCTGCTGCATCTGCGCCAGATTCCCGCCTTTCGGCCGCAGCCAGTTTACGGACGGCGAACGCTTTTTGCCGCGTAACGTGTCGTAAAACTGTTTCAGACCGTTCATCAGCGGGGAATGGCGGAACTGAACACTCATCGGCACCTGTAACAGAGAAGAATCCCCGGCACGGCGGATATCATTCAGATCCATAAAATAGGCGTCAGACGGAAAGTTCAGGTAATTGGTGCCCCCGTTACCGATGGGTGCCGGTGCTCCGGGGGTATATGCCCAGTTCACCCGTGGTGTCACGGAACAATCGGTCTGATAACCAAACTCTGCCAGTAAGCGGGCGTATTTTTCATTGAATGCCCAGCGGCCTGCACGGTGACTGACCATTTTGGTCTGTAATTTATCTTCCAGCAGCGATGTCATGACATTAATTTTTTCTTTCATCACATCGTCAGGGTATTCAATCAGATAGGGCTGGAAACGGTCATCATCCGCTGTCAGTGCTTTCAGCGGCGGACTGTTCCAGGCGTGCAGATGCATGCCGATTTCTCCGGTCTGCCGGGCAATCACATCCTGTGCAAATTCAATATAGGCATCATCGGTGGCCATTTCATAGTTGGTCAGCCAGACCGGCTTAAAGTTGTACTTCTCACACAGTGTCTGAAAACGCGGTAAAAACCGGGTGTTCTGCGTGGTGATCGCAGGACCGGATTCCCAGAGGTTATCCCCCTCTGTATCAAGGGTGATGATAAAAGCGGGTTTCGCCATGGTTGTGCTCCTCACGCGTATGTTGACGCGACTGGCTGAATCAGGTCACAGTACTGACTGACTATCGTCTGCTGCTCAAACTTATGATACATCTCCGGGGTGATCACCGGCGGATGTTCATAAACCAGACGGATTTTTTCCGCCAGGCTGACAGGGGTCAGGTCGGATAAATAAGCGGTAAGTTCACCGGTCATAATTTCACTGATCCCGCCCGGACAGCGGGTACTGACAACCGGTGTACCACAGATCAGTGATTCGATCAGAACAGAAGAAAGTCCCTCACTGTCAGAACTCAGAACCACCGCTTTCGCACCACGGATGATCGGCATCGGCTTTGACTGAAAACCGATAAATTCCACCCGGTCTTCCAGCCCCAGTTCAGCTACCTGGCTTTTCAGTGTCTGTGTAAACGACTCACTGCCCTGCCCCGCCAGCAGCAGCTTGCACGGCAGATTAGCCAGCGCAAATGCGGTCAGTAATCTATCCTGCCGTTTTACCTCATGAAAACGCCCGAGATGCACCATATAATCCTGCCCCTGATACGGATTATCTGCCCGCGACTGGCGCTGAATATCCTCAATATCAAACGGGTTATAAATGGTCACACACTGCTGCGGAATCACCCCGACGTTTTCACATAAATCCCGGCACACCGCACCGGAAACCCCGATAATATTCCGTCCGTTATACACACTGCGGATTTTCGCCTGTTTCACACGGCGGCGCAGACCGGTTTTATTCCCCAGATAACTGGCCGAAAACATACCGTGAAGACAGAACCAGACATTCAGCCCGGCCAGCGCCTGTGATGCGGCTACAATACGGTCGGTTTTGTGCAGATTGGACACCACCAGTGCCGGTTTACCTTTGCGGGCAAACAGGCCGGATAAAAAAGTGTCCATCTTTCCGGCACGACGCCG
Organism: Morganella sp. BCCO 40_0007; assembly: GCF_032989665.1. Classification (NCBI taxonomy): domain Bacteria; kingdom Pseudomonadati; phylum Pseudomonadota; class Gammaproteobacteria; order Enterobacterales; family Morganellaceae; genus Morganella; species Morganella sp. BCCO 40_0007. Next base: position 85,712 of record NZ_JAVBIN010000012.1, read on the forward strand.
GATTTCAGTCTGACGGCGGAACAATCCCCGGTATGTGTCCGCGGATACCTGATAATCCACGCCTTCCGGAATGTCATAATCACGGGTATTACTGAGTGATAACAGCGTCACATCATAACCGGCCAGAACCAGTCCGTGGCTCAGGCTCAGAACCACCCGTTCAGCGCCGCCGCCCGGTAAACCGTCAATAATAAATAAAATATGCTGTTTCATTATGCCAGGACCCGCCCGTAAAGATCGATAAGCTGCTGTGATAACGCCGCCGGTGTATAAGGTAAAACCCGCTGCCGGGCACATTCCGACATCCGGCTGCTGAGGTGATCACAAGGGAGTTGTGATACCGCCTCTGCCAGCCCGTCAATATCGAGCGCATCACAGACAAACCCCTCTTCACCCTGCGTGATAAACTCCGCTCCGCCGCAGGTGGTGCTGGTGATCACCGGCAGTGCGCAGGCCATCGCCTCCGGTACCACATTCGGGAACGGATCATACAGCGTCGGCAGCAGCAACCCGTCACTCATCTGATAAAACGGCAGTGTCTGTTTCTGCATGCCCGCAAAGCGGATACGATCAGCGCACCCCAGAGATACCGCCAGCTGACGATATTTTTTTTCTGCCTTATCCTGACCGATTACCAGCAGATACGCATCATTGCGGCTGACAGCAGCAATCGCAGCCGCAAGCCCTTTGCGTTCAAACCCGGAACCGACATACACCAGACATTTTGCCGCTGCCGGGATTTGATAAGTCTGCCGCAGCGCAAGGCGCTCAGCTTCCGGTAACGGATGAAATTTCTCAGAATCAATCCCGTTATAGATGACGGTTATCTGTGACTCTGACAAACCAAAGTCTTCCATCACCTCTTTTTTCACCATCACTGAATTACAAATCACCTGCTTAAAGTGCGGATCATGGTACATCTCCTGCTCCGCCTTCATCACATAACGGTGGTACGGTGAGGCAAATAACAGTTTTGCCCGCCAGGCGGGCAGTACCCGCGCCCGCTGCAACAGCCAGCGGCGGTGCACGCCATCGCCGGCCCGGTAAATATCACAGCCGGCAATACGCTCATGGCTCTGCACAATATCAAATTTTTCTTTTTGCCAGCAGGTACGGGCAGCGTTGGCAAATCCCCGTTCACGGCTGATCCGGCCCCATTTCGGCGGATTCACCACATGAATATGCCAGCCTGGTGCAGCTGCACCCTGCCAGGAGCGGGTGATGACATTCAGCTCCAGATTTTGATTATCCAGAGCCTCCAGTGCCCGGGATACAAAACGCTCCGCGCCGCCGTCCGGACGGTATTTCTGACGGACAATCGCCAGACGCATCTCTTTCATAAATATCTCCGTGCCGCTGCAATCACTGCTTCTGCCGGGATCGGACTCAGGTAACGCTCATCCGTCCCGGTATCCACATCATCTGGGTCCGGCTGTTCGCCGTAGTCTGATGCTTTAATGATCTCACCGGTTGCCTGCCACGGCGACCAGAACACCAGTTTTGTCGGGCCGAACAGGGCTATCATGGGGGTTTTCAGAGCGGCGGCCATATGCATCGGAACAGAATCCACGCCGATATACAGTTTTGCGCGATCAATCAGGGCTGCAAGCTGAGGCAGGGTCAGTTCTCCGGCAACGGAGACAATCCGGCCGTCTGCCACTGCCTGCTGACACCGCGCCAGAATGGATGCAATCATCTCTTTTTCACGCGCATCCGGCCCGCTGCTGAGGACAATCTGATGTCCTTCATCCGCCAGGGTGCGGATAACGTCACTCATTTTGTCGTCATCCCAGCATTTGTAGAACCAGCGGGACGTCGGCTGCACCACAATATACTCACCGGTCACCTGTTTATGCTGCAAAAGCTGCTCTGTCTTCTGCCGGTCTTCCTCTGAATACGCCATCGTGACATGACTGACAGTCACCGGCAGATTCAGCGGCGCTAACCCGTTAAGATTCTGCTCCACCGTATGCGTGGTCAGTTCCTGTGAGGTATCCGCCAGCAGGGTGTAACATTTTTTCCAGAAAATACTCTGCCGTTTCCATAAATCCAGCCCGATACGGATACGGGCACCGGTGAAACGGGTCACAATTGCGCTGTACCATTGATCAGCCAGATTCACCACCATGTCATAACGACGGCGGCGCAGTGATTTCAGTAAACGCCACTCATGCCCGATACGTTTACAGGTTCCTTCTTTACGCCAGGCTCTGTCCATGGCAAAAATATGGCTGATGCCGGGATGACGGCTGAGCATTGGTGCCGTTTCCTGATACAGGAGAACATCCACCTCAGCATCCGGGTAATTCGCTTTCAGTGTATTAATCACTGGTGTTATCAGCAGCATATCGCCGTGATGACGGAGTTTTATTACCAGAATACGCTGTACCGGCGCGGATGCTGTTTGCATAAGAGTTCCATTTAAGATCAGACAAAAATCAAAGAATACCAGGTATCAATATCTGAGGCACAGATTACCATAAATCGTTCCCGGCAGTATTAACAGATAGCGCAGTGTGTTATGCCGGACAGCCGTAATTCCGCCCCCGGCACCACCGGGTTTATGCTTTTTAATGCGCTATTCGTGTTAGTTTTATGCTACTATTGCCGCAATCTTATCTGCGAAACTGATAAAATGTTACTGCGTGTATACCAGGTTCTGCTTTACCTGATCCAACCTCTTATCTGGTTACGTCTGTTATGGCGCAGCCGCCGCTCCCCGGCCTACCGCAGACGCTGGGGTGAACGTTATGGTTTCTGTAAAGGAAAAACCGGCACCGGCGGCATCATTCTGCACTCAGTTTCTGTCGGCGAAACACTCGCCGCAGTACCGCTGGTCCGTGCGTTACGCCACCATTATCCGACGTTACCTATCACTGTCACCACGATGACCCCCACCGGTTCAGAGCGTGTTTTATCCGCATTAGGGGATGATGTTTACCACGTCTATCTGCCTTACGACTTACCGGGTTCGATGAAACGGTTTTTCAATACTGTTCAGCCGAAGCTGGTGATCGTAATGGAAACGGAACTGTGGCCGAACATGATAACCGAACTGCACCGCCGGAAAATTCCGCTGGTGATCGCCAATGCCCGCCTGTCTGCGCGCTCGGCTGCCGGTTATAAGAAAGCGGGCAGTTTCGTGAAAACCATCCTGAACAGGATCACGCTGGTCGCCGCGCAGAATCAGGAAGACGGGGAACGCTTTATTGAACTCGGGCTGCGCCGCCAGCAGCTGCATGTGACCGGCAGCCTGAAATTCGATATTTCTGTCACGCCGGAACTGGCCGCCAAAGCCGTTACCCTGCGCCGTCAGTGGGCCGCCCGCCGCCCGGTCTGGATCGCAACCAGCACCCATGAAGGCGAGGAAGAAATTATCCTCAGCGCTCATAAAACCCTGCTGAACCGCTTTCCGAATCTTCTGCTGATTCTGGTACCGCGCCATCCGGAGCGGTTTGCCAAAGCACGGGAACTGACTGAAAAAGCCGGTCTGACCTATGTGATGCGCAGCAGTAATACCATTCCGTCACCGGAAACACAGGTCGTGGTCGGGGATACTATGGGCGAACTGATGCTGCTGTACGGACTGGCGGATATCGCATTTGTCGGCGGCAGCCTGGTTGAGCGCGGCGGGCATAATCCGCTGGAAGCCGCGGCACACGCGCTGCCGGTGCTGATGGGACCGCACACGTTCAATTTCAAAAACATCTGCGGTAAATTACAGCAGGCTGACGCCCTGCTGACCGTTACGGATGAACAAAGTCTGAGTGATGCCGTCAGTAATCTGCTTAATGATGAGGATTACCGGCTGTACTGCGGACGGCATGCCGCTGAAGTGCTTCATGAAAATCAGGGCGCACTGCACCGTCTGATGCAATTGCTCGGGCCGTATCTGCCGCCGCGGAGCCACTGATGACAGAGAAAAAACGCCTTTCTGTTGTGATGATCAGCAAAAACAATGCCGATGTTATCGGTGATTGCCTGACCTCCGTTCAGGGCCTGGCGGATGAGATCATTGTGCTCGATTCCGGCAGTCAGGACGACACACTGACCATTGCCCGCGATGCCGGCGCACAGGTGTATGAAAACCGGGACTGGCCGGGCTTCGGCCGCCAGCGGCAAATTGCCCAGCAATATGCCACCGGGGATTATATCCTGATGCTCGATACCGATGAGCGGGTCACGCCGGAGCTGAAACAATCCATTGAGCAGGTGCTTTCCGCACCACAGAAAAATACCGTGTATCGCTTCGCCCGCCGAAATCTGTTTCTCGGGCGTTTTATGAAGCACAGCGGCTGGTACCCTGATCATGTCCTGCGGTTATATCCGCGGGACCAATATCAGTACAACAGTAATGCAGTTCATGAATCTCTGGAGACTCAGGGTGCCAATGTCATCACACTGAAAGGGGATGTATTGCACCTGACCTGCCGCGATTTACCGGAGTTTCAGCAAAAACAGTTACGCTATGCCGCTGACTGGGCAAAAGCCCGCCATCTGGCCGGTAAACGCTGCTCTTTTCTCTCCGTTCTGACTCACACTGCCGGTGCATTCTGCAAAACCTGGCTGCTGAGAGCCGGATTCCTTGACGGTAAGCAGGGGCTTATCCTTGCATTTGTGAATGCACAATATACCTTTAATAAATATGCCACCCTGTGGTCCGTGAGCAACAACGATGAGTCAGCATCATGAAAACACGCGCAATCTATCCCGGCACTTTTGATCCCATTACCTGCGGACATATCGATATTCTTGAGCGCGCCTCAAAAATGTTTGATCACATCCTGCTGGCGATCGCCAACAGCAGCCGTAAAAATCCGATGTTTACCCTGGATGAGCGGGTGGCGCTGGCCAAAGATGTGTGTGCGCACATCCCGAATGTGGAAGTGCTGGGGTTTTCTGAGCTGATGGCGAATTTTGCCAAAAAGCAGAATGCCAATGTGCTGATCCGTGGTGTCAGGTCTGTTGCTGATTTTGAATATGAATGGCAGCTGGCGAATATGAACCGCCATTTTGCACAGGATCTGGAAAGTGTTTTCCTTCTGCCGTCGCAGAATCTCTCTTTTGTTTCTTCATCCCTGATTAAAGACGTGGCCCTGCACGACGGCGATGTCTCGGCATTTCTGCCGGAGTCCGTCGCACAGGCGATGATGCAAAAACTCGGTAAGTCGTAATCAGTGCTGACAGGCGGGGCAGAAAAACGTGCTCCGCTGACCGACTTTCACCACTTCTATCTTCTGTCCGCAGTTCGGACAGTTCTCTCCCTGTTTTCCGTACACAAACAGTTCCTGGGCAAAATAACCGGGTTTACCATCTGACTGTAAAAAATCTTTCAGCGTGGTACCACCCTGTCTGATGGACTCCGTCAGTACCTGTTTAATGGTGGCAACCAGACGGACAACTTCATCCTCAGTCAGATCTTTGGCGGGGCGCAGCGGATGAATACGGGATAAATAGAGGGATTCATTGGCGTAGATATTCCCGACACCCACCACTATCTTATTATCCATCAGCCAGCTTTTGACCGGTGTATTCCGTTTGCGGGATTTGGCGAACAGATAAGCGGCGTCAAAATCATCACTCAGCGGCTCCGGCCCCAGATTGGCCAGCACCGGACAGGTTGCCAAATCATCCGCCCACAACCAGGCACCAAAACGGCGCGGGTCGGTATAACGCAGGATTTTGCCGTCACCCAGTACCATATCCACATGGTCGTGTTTCTCTTCCGGTGTTTCCTCCAAAAGAATACGCAAGCTGCCGGACATTCCCAGGTGAATGATAATCCACCCCTCCGGCAGTTCAACCAGCAGATATTTGGCGCGGCGCTGCACGCTGAGCACAGGCCGGTCACTCAGACGCTCAATTTGCTCTGACACCAGCCAGCGCAGCCGCCGGTTGCGGACTTCAACATAACGTATGGTATTACCAACAAGATGCGGCTCAACGCCGCGCCGGCTGGTTTCAACCTCGGGTAATTCAGGCACAGATAACTCCTCAGCGATTTATCGGCTGTGGCTGCTCTGCGGTATCTTCTTTACCGCCGGTCACCAGCGCCACGGCAATACACAGGAGATAAACTGTAATACTCTCACGGCTGAAGAACAAGACATCAGTCAGGCCATAACCGCCCAGACACAATGTAATCATAATCAGCAGGAGATTCTTATTCCGGATGCCGGCGTACAACAGCGAGAGATAAATCAGCACCAGCAGCACACCACCGATGATCCCCTGTAATGACAGAACCTCAATCAGCTCACTGTGCAAGTGTACGGTGAGATAAACAACTATTGAATCACTGATATTACCGGCCGCTATTTTTTCTGAAATAAAGTCATTACGGGCCTGAAAAGATTGTCCGAACGGTGCGTGCTTAAACGCAGACAGCCCGGCGTACCACATGGTATAGCGGTCGCCCAGTGACCCTCCCGGTTTTGTCACATCATAACCCTGAGTTTCAGTAATCGCCTCATTAATACGGGACTTATATAAGAACTCATATGATGTTCCTGCAAAAATCAGCAGAAGCACAACAACGATACTAACCTTTTTAATACTCAGGCTCTTGCGGAAAACAATGGCGGTATAAAAAACAGAAAGCAGAAGGTAGACAGCGATTGCCGCGCGGGTCTGTGTCAGTATGATGATCGCATTTGAAACTATCAGATTAGTGAAAAACAACGAAATATTTAATTTATTTTTCACCTGAGTACAGAAATGAAGACTGACAAAAAAAATCGCGCTGACCAAATATGCAGTAACTGTTGCCCGGTTTGTATCTAATTCCACCCTGTCTTTATGTAAAACAAAAATATCATAGAGTGCATACAATAAAATATAAAGCGGCAGCACCTTGATGATGCCTGATACATATATATTACTGAAAAATTTTCTCAGTTCATTCTTTAATAAAATACAAACACAAAAGATAAAAGCGCCGAGTATAATTCTTGATGCTGTCGGAGAATAACTTTTATAAATACCCGGTCCGTCATCATTCATCAAAAATGACCACGCAACCCGGGAGATACCAAACAACAGAAATGAGGCTGCAACAAGCAGTGCTGCACGGTCACGACAAAGTGATATCTTTCTGAAAAAAACCAGCCAGATTGTCACGATCACGGATAAATAACTCAATATAAAATAAGAATCCCGTGACCACGTATCTGCAAAAGAAGCAATAACCATCGAGAATGCCATTAACATACCAATAATAATTGGTAATGTTCTGTTCATTATCATTTAAAATGCTCCCGATGACTTTATTTTTAAAAACATTATTTTTCTGCTTAATCTTACTTTTGAGCTGAACAAAAACCGAAATACTTTGATGTCATTGAACCGATCCATAACAAAACGCGGAAGCTTACGTTTATTATTTCGTGATAAATAATCAGAACAGACTTTAACAAACAGCCCTTCAAACATCACTTTTTCATTTGAATTTTTAACGAAGAAACTTTCCATCGATAAAACAATCTGCAGGAAAAGGACGGTTTTATTCAGACTTTTCTCTGTGGATAAACTGCCACGATGCTTATAGTAACAATAGATCTGAGTGTCAGTGATCAGGATATTCTGAGCCGCACAAATAACATTTGCAGTAATCACCACATCTTCATAGCAAAAAATCTCAGGAAACATATCATCCGTCAGGATATCCCGGCGGATAAATCTGCCGAGTAAATGGCCTTTTACCGTCTTATGTTCCAGATATAATTCTTTCAGTCTGTCCTGAGTGATTGATACAACCGGTTTATCCTCAATCACTAATACCGGATTGCGGTCATGGTGTTCATCCAGACGGGTTATCAGCAAATCAAACGGATGTTCCCGTATAATATCCATAACCCGGGTCAGTGCACCGTTTTTCAGGACATCATCACTGTCTAATGCTGTGATATATTCGCCGCGGGACAATGAATACGCATAATGCCGGACTTTACCGACATTAGAAAAATTAACAGTTTCAACAACTTTAATAAAATTCCGCGGCTGATAATGACTGATAATATCTAATGATTTGTCTGTTGAGCCATCATTAATAATGATCGCTTCAACCCTCTCCGGAGAACCATTCTCATTCAGGGCATTATCCAGACTCTCTAATGCGGCCAGAATTGATGACTCCGCATTATGTACTGCAATCATGACCGAAATAACCGGGTTACCCATATCATATTCCAACATTCGTTTTGGTCTGCGAAGTAAACTGATTCAGATTCTGGCGGCTACTGACACGCCAACTCCGTAATCATATAAAAATTATATAAAAATAATAAATAAATCAGCTTTTGTCGTTGTATGTTCTGATAAAGCAATACTACCCGTAAATGATACAGTAATCATAATATTTTAATACTCTTACAATCAGTATTTAAGATAAGTATACGATTTATCTATGATTTTATCTTCAATTAACATTAAAAATGATACCATTTTATATAAAAACACTAATAATTTGTAAAATACCAGCCAATTGCACTACCCGACTCAAAGAATGAGTACAGATGAAAACATTACCCTTTGTCAGCTCTCCTCCGCCGGATAACAGGCAATAAAAAACCCGGCCGAAGCCGGGTTTTTTCAATCAGAAAGCAGAAATTACTTAATTTTTGCTTCTTTGTACATTACATGCTTGCGAACAACCGGATCGAATTTTTTCATTTCCAGTTTTTCAGGCATAGTACGTTTGTTCTTCGTAGTGGTATAGAAGTGACCTGTACCTTCAGAAGAAACCAGTTTAATCTTTTCGCGAATACCTTTAGCCATTTTTCAGCTCCTTAGTACTTCTCACCGCGGGTACGTAAATCAGCTAAAACAGCCTCGATACCCTTTTTATCAATGATACGCATACCTTTAGCAGATACACGCAGAGTCACGAAACGTTTTTCAGACTCAACCCAGAAACGGTGAGAGTGCAGGTTCGGCAGAAAACGACGTTTGGTCGCATTTAATGCGTGAGAACGGTTGTTACCGCTCATCGGACGCTTGCCAGTAACTTGGCAGACTCGGGACATGTCTATTCTCCAAAAATCTAATCAGCTCGAGCTTTGTATTGGGTGAGGCTGCCTCGTCAGGCTTAGGAGCCTATCTCAGCTTACTTTTGACTCGCCGGGAAATTGCTCTGTCAACCAGCAAAAATATGCTGAGATAGGCTCTTCTCGCCAAACCCAAGATCCTCAAAGGTGGCGTAGTATACGCTTTCCGGCGCAAACGCTCAAGACCCGAACAGTAAAGATCGTGTGTTTCTGCGAAAAAAACTGCTCAGATCAGCTCGTGTTCTGCAAACGAAAACGTATTGAATTTCCCGACAATCAGGTGATCCAATACGTTAATCCCCACCAGCTCACATGCCTGAACAATTTTTTTTGTCAGCAGACGGTCAGCCCGGCTGGGGTTTTCGTTACCGGAGGGGTGATTATGCGCCAGAATCACAGAAACTGCATTCACTTTGAGCGCCAGGCGCAAAATCTCTCTGGGATGCACTTCCACACAGTTTACCGTACCGGAAAACATCTCTTCATAGCGGATAAGCTGATTCTGATTGTTGAGAAAAAGCACAGCAAACACTTCCCGCTCCTGCCCGGCCATCCGCTGATTAAGATATGCCTTTACGGTACAGGCACTACTGAGAAATTGTGTTTCCTGAAACTGGCTGCTGAAATAGCGCCGGGACAATTCCACAATCGCCTGCATCTGACAAAATTTACTGTCCCCGATCCCGTTCAGGGATTTGAATTCCTCATAACCGGCTGTCAGCAACCGGTGAAGTGATCCGAAAACCTCCAGCAGATACTCGGCAAACTGCCTGACCGGCCGATCCCGGGTGCCGGTACGTAAAAAAATCGCCAGCAACTCTGAATCACTCAGTACCGACGCCCCGTATGCGATCAGTTTCTCTCTCGGCATCAATGCCGTATTTCCGGTTATGTTGTCCATTTTTTCTCCGTTTTTTTCCTGTTTTACCGGAAAAAGTATGTCAGCCCCGGCTGTTTTTCCGCATAAAACCCCCTATTTTTGCGAGGCACGCCGAAGAAAAAACATTATTTAGCTGGATAAATACACAGCACCCTACCCATACAGCGGTGTTGTGGTAAAATCGCCTGTCTCCGAAAAATAACTGGATAAAACACAATGTCCGAACTGACAGGAAAACAAATAGTTCTGGGTATCAGTGGTGGTATCGCAGCCTATAAAGCCCCTGAGATTGTCCGCCGTCTGCGTGATCGGGGGGCGATTGTCCGTGTCGCCATGACACCTGCTGCAACCGCATTTATCACCCCGCTCACACTTCAGGCCGTTTCCGGCTTCCCGGTTGCGGAAAGTGTGCTTGACCCGGCAGCTGAGGCGGCAATGGGCCATATTGAACTGGGAAAATGGGCGGATCTTATTATTCTCGCGCCCGCCACCGCTGATCTGATTGCCCGCCTGAGTGCCGGTATGGCCAATGACCTGGTCACCACTATTTGCCTGGCATCAGATGCCACCATTGCCGTTTCACCGGCCATGAACCAGCAGATGTACAGAGCGCAGACCACTCAGGAGAACCTCGCGCATCTGGAGCAGCTCGGTTTTGCCGTCTGGGGGCCGGACAGCGGCAGCCAGGCATGTGGTGACACCGGCCCGGGACGCATGCTGGACCCGTCAGAGATAGTCTCACGGGCAGAACAGCACTTCCGCAAAAAACAGGACATGACCGGCATCCGTCTGGCCATTACCGCAGGGCCGACACGCGAAGCACTCGACCCGGTGCGTTTCATCAGCAATCACAGCTCCGGTAAAATGGGCTTTGCCATTGCTGCCGCTGCCGCAGCACGCGGTGCGGATGTCACTCTGATAGCCGGGCCTGTCACATTACCGACACCACCGGGTGTTAAACGTATTGATGTCAGCAGTGCCTGTGAAATGAATGATGCCGCACAGCTGACAGCCCCGCAGCAGGACATTTTTATCGGCTGTGCTGCTGTGGCCGATTACCGTGCCAAAGCGGTTGCGCCTGAAAAAATTAAAAAACAGGGCGACGAAATCACTTTCACGATGGTGAAAAACCCGGATGTGATCGCCGGTGTCGGCGCTCTGGAAAAAAACCGTCCGTTTGTGATTGGATTTGCAGCTGAAACCCAAAATGTGGAAGAATACGCGCGCGGCAAGTTGGTGAAAAAGCAGCTCGATATGATTTGCGCCAATGATGTTTCTGTTGAAAACCAAGGGTTTAACAGTGACAACAACGCCCTGCATCTGTACTGGCGTACCGGCGATATCAGCTTACCGAACATGAGCAAATCAGAGCTCAGCCACCATTTACTGGACGAAATACTGAAACACTATGACCAAAAAAATCGACATTAAGATTCTTGATCCGCGTATCGGCGGGGAATTTCCGTTACCGGCCTACGCCACACCGGGCTCTGCGGGTCTCGACTTACGTGCCTGCCTGGATGAAGCCACCGAACTGAAACCGGGGCAAACGCTATTACTGCCGACCGGTCTTGCCGTCCATATTGCAGACCCGTCTCTGGCGGCAATGGTGCTGCCGCGTTCCGGGCTCGGCCACAAACATGGCGTGGTTCTCGGCAATCTGGTGGGCTTAATCGACTCTGACTACCAGGGACAGCTGATGGTATCTGTCTGGAACCGGGGCGACACCACTTTCACGATTGAACCGGGCGAACGTATTGCACAGATGATTATCGTTCCTGTTGTTCAGGCTGAATTCAACATTGTTGAAGAATTTACTGAAAGTGAACGCGGAGCAGGCGGATTTGGCCATTCAGGCCGTCAATAATACTAATAACGCCGTTATCTCCGTCACTTTTCTGACAGTGGTACTGTTGTACTGCTGTCAGCAGGCAGATGTGTGTTTGCTTTAACGCAGGGGTTTTATCTGACATGGCAGAAAGTACAAAAAAGAGGAACAGGCGCGAGGAGATCCTGCAGGCGCTTGCGCAGATGCTTGAGTCCAGCGACGGCAGTCAGCGTATAACAACCGCCAAGCTTGCCGCCAGCGTAGGGGTTTCAGAAGCAGCGCTCTATCGTCATTTTTCCAGTAAAACAAAAATGTTCGACAGCCTGATTGTATTTATTGAGGACTCACTGATTTCGCGGATAAACCTTATCCTTCAGGATGAGAAAGAAACCATTTCGCGGATAAAACTGATTCTGATGCTCCTCCTGGGGTTCTCGGAAAAAAATCCGGGCCTGACCCGTATCATGACCGGTCATGCACTGATGTTTGAACAGGATAAATTACAGAGCAGGATTAATCAGTTGTATGAACGAATCGAAGCTCAGCTGCGCCAGGTCTTAAAAGAAAAGCGAATCCGTGACGGCAGCGGTTTTACTTATGACGAAAGCCTGTTAGCATCTCAGCTACTCGCCTTTTGCGAAGGCATGCTGTCCCGTTTTGTTCGCTCAGAATTTAAATACCGGCCGACACAGGAATTTGAAGCCCGCTGGCCGCTGATCCTTGCACAACTTCAGTAACACCGTTTTTAGTTAAACTACTCACCCCGCCCGTTTTATTGGGCGAGGGCTTTTTTTACCTGCTGTTACGCTCAGATTTCGATACCGTACTGCTCACGGTAAGCCCGTACAGCCTGTAAATGGGTATCCATCTGCGGATCTTCCGCCAGATAACTGATTAAATCATTCAGTGTGATGATGGAAAATACCTGACAACCGTAATCACGCTCCACTTCCTGAACCGCCGATAACTCGCCTTTGCCTTTTTCCTGGCGATCAAGACTCAGCATCACACCGGCAAGTGTTGCATTATTTTGTCTGATAATTTCCATCGACTCACGAATTGCCGTCCCGGCGGTGATCACATCATCCACCACCACAATCCGGCCATTCAGCGGACTGCCGACCAGCGTTCCGCCTTCCCCGTGGTCTTTGGCTTCTTTACGGTTAAAACAGTATGGCATATCAAGATCATGATGCTCCGCCAGTGCAACCGCAGTCGTCGTTGCAATCGGAATGCCTTTATAGGCCGGCCCGAACAGGACATCATATTGCACACCGCTGTCACACAATGCCGCAGCATAAAAGCGTCCGAGCAGCGCCAAATCCCGTCCGGTATTAAATAACCCGGCATTAAAGAAATACGGGCTTTTCCGGCCGGACTTCAGCGTAAATTCACCAAATTTAAGTACCTGTTTTTTCATCGCAAGTTCAATAAATTCGCGCTGATAAGCTTTCATCGGGATCTCCTGATTCTGATTTACGGATAACGCGCCTGAATCACAGGCATAAAAAAGGCGACTATCACGTCGCCTTCTGATTAATTTTCTAGTGCCGCCTTCTGGGCGGAAAAAATGGTTTCCAGCCCGCCCCTTGCAAGGGCCAGTAACGACAGCAACTCATCATGACTGAACGGCGCGCCTTCTGCCGTGCCCTGGACTTCAATCATCCGTCCGTCATCAATCATGACCACATTCATATCGGTTTCTGCCGCAGAATCCTCGACATATTCCAGATCACAACGCGGCTCACCGTCCACGATACCGACAGAAACAGCAGCAACCATGGATTTCAGCGGACTGGCTTTCAGCTGGCCTTTTGCGACCATCTGATTCAGTGCATCCGCCAGCGCCACACAGGCACCACTGATAGCAGCAGTACGGGTACCGCCGTCAGCCTGGATAACATCACAGTCGAGAGTGATGGTGAATTCGCCCAGTTTGGTCAGATCAACCGCTGCGCGCAGCGAACGCGCGATCAGGCGCTGGATTTCCATTGTGCGGCCGGTCTGTTTGCCACGGGCAGCTTCGCGGGCATTACGGGAATTGGTCGCACGCGGCAGCATGCCGTATTCGGCAGTGATCCAGCCCTGTCCCTGACCTTTCAGGAAACGCGGCACACCTTCTTCAACGGAGGCATTACATAACACTTTAGTGTCACCGAACTCTACCAGCACAGAGCCTTCGGCATGTTTGGTATAATGACGGGTGATAGTAATAGGACGCACCTGGTCTGTTCCCCGGCCAGCGGGACGTGATGACTGACTCATAGCGATTCTCCGGTTCAGTTAACTGTTGGGCGCGCATTATACGGCTTAAACCGGTGAATGCCTATGCCTTAACACCATAACAGCGCTATAATCAGAGCAATAAATCCATCACAGGACAGATATTATGATCCGTAGTATGACCGCGTTTGCCCGTCAGGAAGTCAAACGCCCGTGGGGCACCGCCTCATGGGAACTCCGCTCTGTTAACCAGCGCTACCTTGAAACCTACATCCGCCTGCCGGAACAGCTCCGCAGCCTGGAACCGGTGATCCGTGAGCGTCTGCGTCAGCGTCTGACCCGCGGCAAAGTGGAGTGTAACCTCCGTTTTGACCTGAGCAGCAACGCGCAAAGCGGGCTGAATATGAATGAAGAGCTGGCAAAACAGCTGGTCGCGGCAGCAAACTGGGTTAAAAACTACAGTCACGAAGGGGAAATCAACCCGCTGGAAATTCTGCGCTGGCCGGGCGTGATGTCTGCACAGGAGCAGGATCTGGATACCATCAGTGAAGAACTGCTGGCAGCACTCGATGATACCATCACGGCCTTTATTGATGCCCGCGAACGTGAAGGTGCCGCACTGAAAACCTTGATCGAGCAGCGCCTTGACGGCGTGACAGAAGAAGTCCGCAAAGTCCGCGCGCAGATGCCGGATATCCTGTTATGGCAGCGTGAACGTCTGCAAAGCAAACTGGATGATGCACAAATTCAGGTGGACCCGAACCGTCTGGAACAGGAACTGATCCTGCTGGCACAGCGTATTGACGTGGCGGAAGAGTTAGATCGTCTCGATGCCCATGTGAAAGAAACCCATAATATCCTGAAGAAAAAAGAGGCCGTCGGTCGCCGTCTGGACTTTATGATGCAGGAGTTCAACCGCGAATCGAACACTCTCGCCTCAAAATCGATCAATGCCGGTATCACCAGTTCCGCCATTGAACTGAAAGTGCTGATTGAGCAGATGCGTGAGCAGATTCAGAATATTGAGTAACGTTTCACAGTAAATCAGAGCACATCAACAAGCCAGCCGATACCTTGTATTCGCTGGCTTTTTTGCTATCAGAGCATTGCAGAGTGAATCACAATAGCGCATGATTGGCGTGTACCGCACCGACGTCACCGGCTCCGCCGTGAATGTGATGAAACGCAACGCTGCCGGTAAATGTCAAAATATTGCCCTGATACCGGTGGTGCGGATAAACGGACAGTCTTCGCTAACTAATCCGTCCGTTTAACGGAATAGGCCTTATATCAAACCAATTATTCCTGCCCTCAGAATGTTTAATGATAACGGTTACAGAAACGCAAATCTATTGCGATTCTGTTAGGCGCTGACCAAAAGAACGGCGTGAATGCGATAGGCTTTTTTAATGCCGGTCAGATATTGCTGGCCGGTTTTACAAAAAAGATTGGTACCCGTAGAGTGCTGGTGTTTTTAAATAGATCGTATATCCTGCACTGTTAACTATGAGTGGATATCCACCTAATTATTATTACGTACAGTTCGCTCTTAATGCAGAAAATTCTTATTTATTTCGTTACTCAGGAATTGCGGACAACTCTCAAAACAAAGCCAACTGTCAAATAAAAAATAATTCAATCAGGAGTTAAAATGGAATTTGATAACGATAGCGATGTAACCATTGTAATAACGAGCTGTGATAGATTCGACCTCCTTAAAGAAACGATAACCTCCCTGGATATCAATAATACATATAAAGTTAAAGAGGTCATCATTACTGAAGATTCAGGTAATGAAAATATCAAAAAGTGTATTCCTGCGCATTGGAATTGTCGGTTATTGATTAACAACCCAAAACTTGGGCAACTAAAATCAATTGATCTTGCTTATAGCTTTGTTACCACACCATACATATTTCATTGTGAAGATGATTGGATGTTTTATAGAAAGGGATTTATAGAAGATTCATTAGAAGTGTTGAATTCAAATGAAAATATCCTGCAGGTCTGGCTACGGGATTTTACCGATGATATTAGTAAATGCTACTCTTTCCATTCTATTTCTAATCAAAAAATAATTAATGATATTACTTATTTTAAATTGGAAAGTTGTAATCCAAATTGGAAAGGATTTAGTTTAAATCCCGGATTGAGAAGAAAATCAGACTACGAAAAGGAAGCACCTTTTTATCGTAACAAGCCGGCTATAGACACTGAAAGCGAAATTTCGATCGCATATTTTAATATGGGTATGTTTAGTGTGATACTAGAAAAAAGCGCAGTTTATCATCTTGGTTGGGGACGACATGTATCCCCGGGAAAGGTTGAATAGAAAAAAACCAGCACCCACGTACTTGAGCCCCCTACTCAATGAATAGATTCAACGCACAGCCCGCTGAAATACGCGGGCTGTCAGATGAATTTACTTAAACTTCCTCTTCCTTCACAGATTCTTCAATATCATCCGGTTCGGCTTCCTTATTGATCGGGATAATCAGATTCAGAATAATCGCGGTCACACCCCCCATACAGATCGGGTTTTCTGCCAGTGCGTAAAGGGATGTCGGCAGGACGTGGAAAACCGCCGGGTCATAAGAGACACCCAGTCCAAGCCCCAGCGAGGTCGCCACAATCAGGGTTTCGCGGCGGCGCAGACCGTTCGACAGAATGATACGTATCCCCGCAATGGCGATCATAGAGAACATCAGTGTCATAGCGCCACCCAGCACCGGTGCCGGAATCGTCGTAAAGAACCAGCCGATCCCCGGAAACAGCCCCAGAATCACCAGGATAACAGCAATGATTTTCCCGACATGGCGGGAAGCCACCCCGGTCATCTGAATGACCCCGTTATTCTGGGCAAAGGTAGTCAGCGGCAGAGAACTCATCGCGGATGCCGCCACAGACACCAGACCATCCGCCATCACGCCGCCTTTCAGACGGGACTGAAATTCCGGCCCCTGAATTTTCTGCCCGGACACCAGTGCGGTTGCCGTCAGGTCACCGACCGCCTCCAGCACACTGAGCAGATAAATAATGGCGACGACCAGGAAATGCCCGAAGTTAAACGAGAAACCATATTTGAACGGTACCGGGATCGTGATAAACGAGGCTTTGCTCATCTGACTGAAATCAACCATCCCCAGAAACAGGGCGCAGACATAGCCGACAATCAGCCCGATAGCGATTCCGCCCATGCGCAGCAGCGGGCTTTTACAGCAGTTAAACCCGATAACCACCAGCAGAACCAGTAACCCGACACCGATATTCTGATAATCGCCGAAAGTACCGGACGACTTGGCGGAGAAGCCGCCGCCGAAATCAATAATCCCGACTTTTATCAGGCTCAGCCCGATCATCAGAACCACAATACCGCTGACTGTTGGCGTAATCACCCGGCGCAGATAGGGCAGGATAAAAGACGATCCCACAACTAAGAACGCACCGGCAAACGAAATACCGAAGATAGTGGACAGTAACAGTTCCTCATCAACACCATCAGCCCGCATGCTGGTTCCGATGGCAATCATCACTGTCACAAATGAAAAGTTAACGGACTGAATCGATAATAACCCCGAGCCGACCATGCCGTAACGGTTTACCTGCAGCCAGGTGCCGACACCGGAAGCAATCATGGCCATGGAAACAAGATACGCATTGGTCTCAGGCGATAACTGTAAGGCAGTACCGACAATCAGCGCCGGTGTGACCATCGGGACAAAAATCGCCAGCAGATGGGTCACGGCACCAATAATCGCCTGTAAAAACGGGGGTTTATCCTCGAGCTGGTAAATAAGATCAGATGCTGTGTTTTGTTGATCAGACATCTCTTCTCTCCTGTACGTGAATTTGACTATCTGACTCTGTTAATAACTATCTGTTTTTATTTAAGACTCTTGTGGAGAACAGACGGCTGTCATGCAATCTGTATCAACAGATAAAGCAATAACCACACCAGGAGAGGGTATAAACGGGGAAAAGGGTTATAAAATGTGATTAATAACGGAGTTTTTGATCACTTTGTGAAATTGTTCACTATTTGTACTGATGACATCAGGATGCCGGTGATTTTCAGTGCAGATATCATTATGAGAATGATGATTAATAAACAATCAAATTGATAACCGCCGGTAACCGGCGGCTGAATATCAGTTTTCCCCGCGGATACGGACACGGGTGATTTGTTTTCTGACCAGCAGACGCAGTGAATTCACCACCAGCAGCAGAATAAAGGCGTTGGAAAAGATAAACAGAGTGAATGCCAGCAGGTGGATAAATTCACTATCTGAAGACATGCTGATATTCAGAGAGGATTTTGCCAGTGCTGATACGCCGAATGAAAAACTCCAGAATGATAAGGTAAATGCCTGCCGGGTAAACCAGGGGATCAGCCTGATCATAAATACCAGTTGCAATAACCCGTAACCGAGCAGCATTTTGGCAAAGAAATCAATATGATTCTGATTCACCGCCAGATAGGCGCTGCATGCCACCAGAGCCGGTGCCAGCTGAATACCGAAAGAGAGACGTGATTTTTCATCCATCAGCCCGTCACTGCGGATACGTTTCAGAATCGCCGGTTCCAGGCTCAGCCAGGAGAAAACCCCGGCGCCGAAAAAGAGAATACCAAGGTCAGTAAACCCGAGCGCACCACATGCCATGGCACAGATAAAATTATTAGCGACGGTCGGCAGATAAAGTACCGGGGTGGTTGCTGCTTTCGGGTACTCGCCTTTCCACTGGGAGCCCACCAGCCACGCGGCATAAGAGAGCTGCGCTACTGCACCAAGGGCAAATAATCCGGTGGAAAACAGCGGAAAATAAGGCGTCAGCCCCATCGCCACCAGGACAGTGGTTGCCGGTAACAGGCTGGAAAACCCGCTGGCTACCGGATGACGGAACTCATCGGTCATTTTTTCCGGGAAACAGAAACTGCGGATAATAAACAGAGAGATCAGCCCCAGCCAGACCGCACAACCGGCACCGATAATCACCTCACCGATGAATACCGGATATCCCTGCTCAGCCGCGGCATAGCGCCACGCCATCCCGGTGCCGATAAGCCCCAGAACCATGCCGAAATACCCGGCTGAAAACCGGGAAGAAACGGATTTAATCTTATTTATCAGTGCAATGCTCATATCTGTTCAGCTCTGTCGTCCTATCATTCCCGGTACAGATGTACGGGAACTAAATAATAGTACAAATTTTATAATTTATTTTGATAAGAGTCATTTTGTATACATGTTACATCACATCATTTTTCCGGTCATTTCCGGAATCAGCCCTGTCAGTCCCCAGTGATGCGTAATTTCACGGATAATCAGTAAAAACGCCGTGAATTGTTTGTCTGAGGGAAGTGATGTTGATGAGACCGGGCTGCCGCTGATAACATTCACGATCTCATTAAACCCGCGTTCTATTTCCTCTGTGGATAAGAAATCCGTTTTATCACCGGCAAGTAAATAGTTTAGCCGCAGGTCCGGACAATGCAAAATAAGCTCTCCTGCCAGTAATAAGGCCCGTGCCGGGATAATCCGGTTTTCAATATGCTCAATCGCCACTTCCGCTTCATACGCGGTCACCGGCGAATGCTGAAAAACAAATCCGTCAATCACACTGTCACCGAGCGGAAGCCGCACATCAGCATCCGCAGAAAAAATCCGCGTTTCGGTTGCTGTTATCTGTAATGTCAGGTGAGTCATTCTGTTACCTCCGGGTCAGGATTGAGTGCCGCAAGCAAAGCGTCCACCACTACGCGGATACGCGGGGAGAGATCACGTGAGCGCGGCCATACCGCAAAAACCGGCGCAGGCGCATCATCTTCCGGGGTGGCAACCGGCAGTACCTGCAGCCGCCCCTGTTCAATATCCCGTGCTGCCAGCCAGGTGGTCAGATACGCGATCCCCATTCCGTCCGCTGCTGCATCACGCAAAGCTTCGCCGTTACTGATAATATGTTTCGGACGGATGGTCAGCCGGTTAACGGTGCCGTCTTTGTTCATCACCGGCCACGGCAGAATCTGCCCCCGGGATATAAATCCCAGGCAATCATGCTCTGCCAGGGCTTCCGCCGTCTGTGGTATACCACGGCGGGCAAGATAATCAGGTGATGCGCAAATCACGGCATGCTGTGTTCCCAGACGGCGGGCAACCAGTGTTGTGCTGTCCTGCGGATACCCGAGGCGGACCGCAATATCCGTATTTTCTTCTATCAGATCCACCCGGCGGTCAGTAAAGCTGACTATCAGTTTTAATTCCGGATGTAATTTTGTCAGTTGTGTCAGTACCGGCATCACATACAACCGTCCGTAGGAGACCGGCAGACTGATCCGCAATGTTCCGGAAACTGTCTGACGGCGGGCAGACAGCAGTGATTCCGTCTGATGCAGCTCATCCAGCACAGATAAACAGCTCTGATAATAAATCTGCCCTTCTTCCGTCAGGCTGACACTCCGCGTTGTCCGGTGCAGCAACCGTACTCCCAGGCGTTCCTCCAGTTTTGCCACACTTTTGCCGGTCGCGGATTTGGATACCCCCATCCGCACCGCTGCCGCCGTAAAGCTGCCGGTCTCTGCGGTGTGCACAAATGCCGCCATATTTTTCAATTGTGAATACAGATTCAGATTCGCCATGATTGTCTACTTTCAGGAGTCATTGCTACACCAAAACATCAGCATACACGCAAAAAAGTTACCAATAAAATAGCAGAACAGATTAAAAGGAGCTTTTTATGCAAAAAATGATGAAACGCTGGCAACTGACCGGCACCGGACTGAATAACCTGACCCTTGCAGATGTCCCGGTACCTGTACCGGGAGATCATGAGGTACTGATCCGCGTATCCGCAGTCTCCCTGAACTACCGCGATCTGCTGGTTATTGACGGAAAATTGTTACCGGAGCTGCCGGAAATGCCGTTCACACCAGCCTCGGATATGGCCGGAGAGATTGTCGCTGCCGGGGAAAAGGTCACCCGGTTTCATACCGGTGAACGGGTGATCGGCAATTTCTGGACACAGTGGACAGATAACGCCCCGCCGGCAGAAATGGCACATCACGGGATGTCACTCGGCGGCCCGCTGCCCGGCGTACTGGCAGAGTATATTGTACTGCATGAGGAAACGCTGGTCGCCGTTCCGCCGTCACTGACAGATGAAGAAGCATCCACACTGCCGATCACCGGGCTGACCGCCTGGTTTGCCCTGATAGAGAGCGGGAATCTGCAACCCGGACAGACCGTATTACTCCAGGGTACCGGTGGTGTATCACTGTCGGGGTTACAGATAGCACTGGCAATAGGGGCGGAACCCGTTGTACTGACCCGTTCCGCAGAAAAAATCGCCCGTCTGAATGCACTGGGTGTAACCCGCATTATTGATACCGGGACGACACCGGCATGGGCTGATGCCGTAATGTCACTGACCGGCGGTCACGGCGCAGATCATATTCTGGAAGTTATCGGCGGGGAAAACCTGCGTCAGTCCGTGGCGGCCCTGGCGCCGGGCGGACACATTGCACAGATTGGTTTTATGCAGGGCGAAGAACTGGTGATGCCTGCCGTTCCGCTGATGCTGAAACAGGCAACCCTTCAGGGGATCACGGTCGGTCACCGCCGGGCACTGGAACGGCTTTGTGCCGCGGTTGAGCGGTATCAGATCAAACCGGTTATCGATACTGTCTATCCTTTCGGTGATGTTCCGGCAGCTTTTGCTCATCTTCAGCGCGGCCCGTTCGGTAAAATAGTTATCCGTATAAAATAGTATTCTCCGGTTCCGGCAATTTCCCGCGCCGGAACCTTTACACTTCTCTGTATAACTATACGTTCCCTGTATTGACCTTCCCCTAAGGTAAACCATTAATCTCATCATTATTATCCGACTCATTACAGGGAATACCGATGAAAAAATCCGTTTTAGCGTTATCTTTATTATTAACCACATTATCTGCCGGTGCCATGGCGGCAAAAGGGACAGTCACCGTATACAAATCCCCGACCTGCGGCTGTTGCGGCCAGTGGGCGGAAGGGGTGGGAAAAGCCGGTTATGATGTGGAAACCAATATTATTCCGCAGGCACAGCTGGAGAAAATGATGCTCGATTCCGGTGCAACCGCGAATCTGATGAGCTGTCACCTCGCCACACTGAACGGTAAATATGTGATTGGCCACGTCCCGGCTGACAGCCTGGATGCTATTAATACACTGCCGGAAAGTGCCAAAGGAATATCTGTTCCGGGAATGCCGGTCGGCAGCCTCGGCATGGAATATAAGGATATGAAAGAGCCGTATGATGTGATCGCGTATGATGCGGACGGAAAACAGACGGTATTCCGCAGCTACTGATTTTCAGTCTGATTCCGCAGCGAACTTTCGAGAAAATGCAGGAATTTGTCGACAACCGGTGATAATTCACGGCGGCTGGCATAGACGGCTCTCAGCTCGATGGGAGCCGGTTCTTCATTCAGCCGGACAGCCTGCAATGTGCCGTCACGAAAAGCCTGCTGACACAAATGCCCGGTCAGAATCGCAAAACCCAGCCCTTCAACGGCTGCCGCCGCTGCCAGTGCCGCACCGTTAACCTGGTAGCGGCTGTTAATGCGCACAGTCAGCCACCCGCCGTCCGGTTTACGGAAAACCCACGGCTGACCGTTCAGGGCACTCAGGCTGGAAATACAGGGCAGCCGGGTCAGCTCAGCGGCAGAAACCGGGATGCCGGTCCGGGCCAGTAATGACGGCGCGGCCACCACCACACACGACCATGACTGAATCAGACGGCTGTGATAACTGCTGTCTGCCATCTCCCCGCGCTGATAGGTCAGCAGCAGATCGATATCATCACTGATAATATCCGCCGGGGTCAGCCGGGTATCACACCGGATCTGCAAATCCGGATGCAGTGCGGCAAAACGGGCCAGCACCGGCGCCAGCATTTCCCCGCAGCCTTCACCGGGTACCGTCAGCCGGAAACAGCCGGTCAGCACATCATCATTACGGATCTGTGAAAAGGTTTCCCGCAGCATGGCGTCCGTTTTTCCGGCGCACTGATACAGTTGCTGTCCCTGTGCCGTCAGGCGCATACGCCGGGTTGTCCGCTCGATAAGACGGCAGCCGGCCTGGTTTTCCAGCTGTCTGATGGCCCGGCTGACATTAGACGACGGCATCCCCAGCCGGGTGGCGGCACCGGTAAAACTGCCCTGTTCCGCCACTGCCAGAAAAACCGGCAGCAAATTAAGATCGACCGCCATGACAGCGTCCCCGTTGTGAGAGATATCCGGCTCTATTGTTATCACAAACAGGTTAATCTGTCTTCAGCAATGGCCGAAAGACATTAATTTCTGATAGCGCTGTGCCAGAAGTTCGTCTTCCGGCAACGCTGATAATACCGCCAGATCCTGCAACAGCTGATCGCGCAGATTATCCGCCGCCTGCTGATAGTTGCGGTGAGCACCACCTGCCGGTTCGGGAATAATGGTATCGATAATACCCAGCGCTTTCAGGCGCGGCGCGGTCATCCCCATGGCTTCGGCAGCCAGCGGTGCTTTATCCGCACTTTTCCACAGGATAGAGGCACACCCCTCCGGCGAGATTGCCGCATAGGTACTGTATTGCAGCATATTGATACGATCACCGACACCAATCCCCAGCGCACCGCCGGAACATCCCTCGCCGGTGATAGTGCAGATCACCGGGGTTTTCAGCCGCGACAGCTCAAGCAGGTTACGGGCTATCGCCTCCGCCTGTCCGCGCTCTTCCGCACCCACACCGGGATAGGCACCGGCGGAATCAATAAACATCAGTACCGGCATATGAAAACGTTCGGCCATTTTCATCAGTCGCAGTGCCTTGCGGTACCCCTCCGGTGAGGGCATACCAAAATTGCGCAGTAACTTCTCTTTGGTATCACGCCCTTTCTGGTGACCGATAACCATCACCGGGCGGCCCTCAAAGCGTGCCAGCCCGCCGACAATCGCTTTATCATCCGCAAAGGCGCGATCACCGGCCAGCGCCTGAAAATCGGTAAAAATAAGACTGATATAATCCAGGGTATAGGGCCGCAGCGGGTGACGGGCCAGCCGGACAATTTCCCATGCACCGAGATCAGCATAAATCGACTGCGTCAGCTTTTCGCATTTTTTCCGCAGGCAGGCGATTTCATCATCCGGATCAAACCCCAAATCGCTGCTGCGCTCTTTAAATGATTGTAATGCAGCAATTTTTTCTTCCAGCTCAATGATTGGCCTTTCAAATTCGAGATGATACTGAGACATAACGGATATTACCCTGACAGAAAACATCCGGTCAGTGTAAAAAAAGGCCGGAACGGGATACAGTCCTCATTCCGGCATACACTATTATCATAAACGGGATAATCAGCCGTAAGAAATGGCCGCACAGCGGCGGGCAGTAAAAATCGCAATCAGCGGGGCAATCGCCAGTAACATCATCAGCCAGTAGGCTGAAGACATCACGCCCGTCAGTGTTCCGTCATTGAAACCATTGACGTTCACAATCATACCGGCCAGAGCGGCACCCAGTGCCGTGGCAAAGAGCTGTACTGTGGTGATGGAAGCGGCGGCAATCTCTTTATCCGCAGGTGCCGCAACCTGTAAAATCCGGGTCAGCAGATGCGGCCAGCCGAACCCGATCCCGAACCCGACCAGCGATAATCCCAGCAGGATCGGCGACATAATGGCCCATGTTCCGGCAGACGGTACAGAGAGTGTTAGTGCCAGCAACACCAGCCCCGCCAGTACAAAGACCGGCCCGAGCAGAATACTGGCCCGCATTTTCGCCCCTTTCCATCCCGCACTGATGATCTCACTGACTGTCCAGCCCAGCGCCATCAGTGCACTCATATAACCGGATGCCAGCGGTGACTGGCCGTGCAGGCGTTGCAGGAAATACGGCACGAACACTTCACAGGTCATCCCGATAGCCAGCAGAGAGATAGTGACATACAGCGCGGCATGATGACTGCCGCGCCGGAAAGTATTCTCCGGTAATAACCGGGTACTGCTGCGCTGCTCAATCACCGCAAGCACAATCAGCAACAGAAGGGAAACCACCACGCCGCCCACATTCAGGAATACATCCGGACTGAGGCTGCCGGCGGAAACCACCAGTACCGCAGCGGTCAGTAATGTCAGCTGGATCAGGGGAAGATGTGGCCGGTTACCGTCATTCTTTTGCTTTTTAGGCATAATCGTAAGCAAAAAGAGCCCATAAACGACCATCAGCGGCAACATCACACCAAAAGCATAACGCCAGGCATTTAACTGGGCAAAAATACCTCCGACAGCCGGACCGACTAATGTGGCAACTCCCCACATCCCGGAAATCAGTGCCATTGCTCTCGGCCACAATGCCGGAACATACACTAAATTGATCATGGCATAAGACAATGCGAACATAACACCGCCGCCGAAGCCCTGAATGGCACGCCCCAGCAACATAATTTCCATCCGGGGAGCCAGGGCACAGGCCAGGCTGCCGGCAAAAAAGGCAATGACAGAAAGAAGATAGGCGATGCGGGCACCATATACGGCCAGCATGCGGGCAGAAAGTACGGAGCCGATAATGGATGCCGCCACAAACAGTGTGGTGTTCCAGGCGTACAGATTCAGGCCGCCGATATCGGCAACCACAGATGGCAAAATGGTGGTTGCCATTAAAATATTAACGGCGTGGATAACAACACCGAACGAGAGAGCGACTGAAATCGCAGCGTTTTTCCCTGAAAAGAGATCACGCCAGCGGCTGTCATCAGGCAACATAGAACCATCCTTTAGTCTTGTGATACTTTGCTGAATACGATAAATTAAACAAGAATTAACTTGGATAAATAGATACCGGGCACGAGAATATGTCAAGAACTAACCTGGAAAGCAACCTCAGTTCCGCACAATCGGTCGGAGAAAAATTGCTTATTCTCCTGAAAAAGCATGGCCCGATGCAGGCATCCGAGGCCGGGGAGCACCTGGGCACCACCGGGGAAGCTGCCCGTCAGCAATTTACCAAGCTGGCCCGGGACGGCATGGTTGAGGCACATTCCGAATGCCGGGGTGTCGGCCGTCCGGTGCAGCGCTGGCATCTGACCGCGCTGGGCAACAAACGCTTTCCGGATTGTCACGCTGAGCTGACGGTCAAAATCCTGACCACCATCCGCCGCGAACTCGGTGAGGATGCTATCGGCAAAATTATTACTGCCCGTGAAAATGAAGCCCGCCGCGACTATTTTGATAAACTTCAGGGTGCGGAAACCCTGGAAGAACGCATTATCCGCCTCGTTGCTATCCGCACAGAGGAAGGCTATATGGCACAGTGGGAAAAAGAACCGGAAGGGAGCTGGCTGATTATTGAAAATCACTGCCCTATCTGCTCCGCCGCCCGTATGTGTCAGGGATTCTGCCGTGCTGAGCTCGAACTGTTTCAGACCGTTTTGGATGCAAATGTGGAACGGGTCGAATATTTACTGACAGGTTCTCGCCGCTGCGTATATCGTGTGATACAACAGGAAGATTAACCATTCCGGCTAATCACTGAAAGGAAAGAGGTCACACAATGAAAATTTCCGCCCGTAACCAGCTCACCGGTAAAGTTTCCCGTATTGTTACCGGTGCTGTTAATAATGAAGTGGAATTAACACTTGAGCATGGCGAAATCCTGACAACGGTTATCACCAAAGAGAGCTGTGACGTATTAGAAATCCGCGAAGGAAAAGAAGCTGTTGCGGTTATTAAAGCACCGTGGGTTGTTCTGGCAAATCCGGATTGCGGTCTGCGTTTTTCCGCCCGCAACCAGTTCCGCGGTAAAATCAGCAAAATAGTCAACGGTGCCGTGAACAGCACGATTCATCTGAGAACCGAAAAAGGGCTGCCGCTGACAGCGGTTATTACCAATGAAAGCCGCGATGAAATGGAATTACATGAAGGTAATGAAATTGTCGCACTGATAAAAGCCTCCAGTGTAATAGTCGCGACTAAAGCCTGATAACAGCAAATACAGTACAAAACAGGCCGCAGTTGCGGCCTGTTTTATTTTCAGTAAAAAGGCAGTTGTTCCGGGCTCTCTTTTCCTTCATAAACCACATCATAACTGTTTGTTAAATGGCCGATATCCAGTGCCATCCTGTTATTATCTGCCAGCCGGGCGGATAATACGGTACCCGCCGGGCCTGATGCGATTAAAAATATATCAACATCCTTTTTTTCCAGGCATTGTTCTGTCAGCAAATCGATATCATCATAAGAATTTGTATTTTTAGTGTGAATAATTTCCTTATTTTTTATATTTGACAACATAAAGTGTTCACAGTCCAGCCGGGATTTATCACCGGTAACAATGCAGACATTTTTATCTTTCCATATATCCATCCAGGCATTAACCAATTCATCACCAAACTGATAAAAGCCTTCAGGACGACTGACAAATGAATCGCCATATACCGGCTGGTCAATAAAAAACTTACACCGGAACCAATATTTAACCCAGAACTTATGCCAAAAACCATCTTCTATAGCGCAATGCGGCATGCATACCAGTGTGTTATGTTTTTCTGAGCATATTCTTCTTAATTCATATGTCAGTTTTTTATCAGCTTTCTGAAAATAAACACCATCTTCTGTCAGAAGCTTCATTTCACCATCGCCAAACCGGCTGAGGCTACAGTGATTTTCCTTTATCCATTTAACTGTTTCCAGCGCAGATAATCGTTTTTCTTTAAAGAAATGGTATACATCATTCCAGGTTTCATTTTCTGTTTTCTGACGAAGGAGTGACTCTATATTACCGGCTGATTCCCGCTGTTTTTTATTATGGTAATACTGATAAATATCATTATAAAACTCAATAATATTTCTTATAGCACCATACGTTATTGAAAGAGTATCAAAATCCTGACCGGGAATTGTTCCAAGTTCATACTCATTATTCTTCTTATTATAAATCATCACCCTTTCTTCAAAATCACGATGAAGAAATTTATTAAAAATACAGCGGGATTCATGATCCCGGAAGACAAGATAAATATTCCCTCTGATATCGATATCCAGCGCGACATTAAATACGTCAGTTTTTATATCGATATATACTATATCCCATCCATAAGCTTTAGCCTTTTCGACATAATAGCTTGGAAATTTATTTTTATTAAACTCATCGAGGAGTTTTTCCAAATCAATCTTCATACCTCAAATCCTTTTCGAAGAAAATTAAAATAATCCCTCATCCCGCAAAATATGTTTGTCCCCTCTGCGGCGGGTAAAACCGGTTCTGTCAAAAAACTCCAGAATCTGTACGGCCAGCTTACGCCCCATGCCGTATTTATCCCTGAATTGTGCCGCGCCGATACCTTCTTCATGTGACCGGTTATATTCACGGATCACCTGCGCAAATTCCGTGATTTGTGACCGGTGGTAATAGCGGTCCGGCACAATCGCCATAATATGACCAAGCTGTGCGGCTTTTTTCAGAAACGGCCGGGTTACAGTTTCATCAATACCGAGTTTAACGGCCAGATCCCGCACCCACCACGGTTCCTGCTGAAACAGCGGTTCGGCGCTCAGCCAGAGCGCGCTCTGAGCCGGATCAAACGCCAGCCCGTGATCCGGCAGATGCAGCCAGCCGCGGGTTCTGGCAATCTGCTTTTCATCCAGTAATTGTGCAATAACCGGAAACACAATAGCATCAGAAAGCACCGGTAATGCCATCCGTTTCAGTCTGTCACGCCCGACGCCCATCTGGTCGCTGTGTGACTGGTGGTAATCCGCCAGCGTTGCCAGCAGAACAGCTTTTGCCGTTTCAACCCGTTGTGCGGAAAGGGCGTAACCATCGTTGATCAGCAGACTCAGACCGTCAGTGCATTCCGTCAGTTTTTCCGCTGTCAGTTGCCGCGCCCAGGCAAATACCGGCAGGGATACCTCTCCGCGCGGTAATTCACAACATAAAACCGCCCGGTCATCCTGTGCCGCAGCCCGTTCTGATAACCACGCCAGAAACTCCGGACGGCGTTTTCCGCGGCGCGGGGAGGATAAATTCAGTACCCGTGCCCCCGCCAGTGTGCGCTGCGCACTGATATCCCGCAGAATCAGCCGGTCTTCCTCCGCCAGCCAGAGCGGGGTATCGAGGGTAATTTCCGCCAGCAGCGGATAACTGTTATCGTCATTCAGGAGAGACACGCGGCCGGTAATATGGCTGGCACCGTGGTGGATATGCACCGGCTGCCAGCTTTTCAGGCCTTCGTCCGTTTCAAGTTCAGCCAGAATGCGGTGTGCAGACTGCACCGGTTTTTCACTCAGCAGCCAGTCACCGCGGGAAACCGTCTCTTTACTGACATCACCGCTCAGGTTGATCGCCACGCGGTCACCGGCCTGTGCCGTCTCCTGCGGGCGGTTCTGGGCATGAATACCGCGCACACGGACAGATTTGTCACTGCCGGTCACCCATAATGTGTCACCGGTGCTGACCCGTCCGGCCAGCGCGGTACCGGTTACCACCAGCCCCGCCCCTTTGACACTGAAAACACGGTCAATCGCCATCCGGAACCGTTTTTCTGTCCGGCTGTCTGACGATTGCTGCTGATGGTGCAGACGCAGATGTGCCCGCAATGCATCCAGCCCTTCACCGCTGTGGGATGATGTGACAAATACCGGGCTTTCCGGCCAGCCGTCAGATAACAGCAGTTCTGTGATTTGCTGCCGGACTTCTTCAGTCCGTTCCGCCGGAACACGATCCGCTTTGGTCAGCACCACCGAGATTTGCGGACGTCCCGCCAGGCGCAGAATCGCCAGATGCTCGCGGGTTTGTGCCATCACCCCGTCATCACAGGCTATAATCAGCAGCACATGGCGGATACCGCCGATGCCCGCCAGCATATTGCCGAGAAACTTTTCGTGGCCCGGCACATCCACAAAACCGATAACGGTATCATCATCCTGCGGCCAGTAGGCATAGCCCAGGTCGATGGTCATTCCGCGTTTTTTCTCTTCCGGCAGATGGGTGGTATCCACACCGGTGACGGCCCGGATAAGTGCTGTTTTTCCGTGGTCAACATGGCCGGCGGTAGCAAAAATCATGGTAACAGTGCCTGTAAAAGTCGGTTTTCATCTTCAAGGCAACGCAGATCCCACCACAGACGCCCGTCACTTACCCGTCCGATCACCGGAATGGTCAGCTGACGGTGAGATTGCGTCAGGGTGGCTAAGGCGCTGCCTTTTCCGTTTTGCGGGGTAAACGTCACAGCCCAGCCGGGCAGACGTTCCACCGGCAGTGATCCGCTGCCAATCTGCGAAGAGCAGGGCTCTGCACGGATCACCCATTCATCACCGTAATATGCCTGAATTTTTGGCACAAGCCGTTGTGCCATATCATAAATATCGTCAGCAGACCGGGTCAGCAAACGCAGTGACGGCAGTGTCTGCGCCAGTTTTTCCGGACGGCGGTACAGGCGCAGCGTGGCATCCAGTGCCGCCAGGGTCATTTTATCTGCCCGCAGGGCACGTTTGAGCGGATGACGCTGTATTGCCTCAATCCACGCTTTTTTACCGAGAATAATGCCCGCCTGCGGCCCGCCGAGCAGTTTATCGCCGGAGAAAGTGACAATATCAATACCATGAGCCAGATAACGCTGCGGCATCGGCTCTTCCGGCAGCCCCCACAGTGTCATATCAATCAGTGCACCGCTGCCCAGATCAATCACTGACGGGATATTCTGTTCCCGGCCAAGTTCCGCCAGTTCCTGTCCGGAAACTTCAGCCGTAAAACCTTCAATATGATAATTACTGGTGTGGACTTTCATCAGCAGCGCAGTCTGCTCGCTGATCGCATTTTTATAGTCATGCAGATGAGTACGGTTTGTGGTACCGACTTCTCTCAGCCGGCATCCCGCCTGACTCATCACTTCCGGCACACGGAAAGCGCCGCCGATTTCCACCAGCTCACCACGGGAAACAATCACTTCCCGTCCGGCCGCCATCGTTGCCAGCACCAGTAATACCGCCGCCGCATTATTATTAACAACACAGGCAGCTTCCGCGCCGGTCAGCAGACAGAGACGCTCCGCGACAATGCTGTCGCGGTGGCCGCGTCCGGCATCATCGAGAGAATATTCGAGCGTAACCGGCCAGCGCATGGCATTGGTCACCGCCTCAATAGCCGCTTCCGCCTGGAGGGCACGGCCGAGATTGGTGTGCAGCACGGTACCGGTCAGGTTAATGACCGGACGCAGTGCCTCCCGCTCGCTGTCCAGGCGGCGGGACAGTTCAGCCGCCCAGCAATCGTGCCAGTCCGGCAGCTGCTGCCGTTCACGGATCGCGTCACGTGCATCATCCTGCATTTCCCGCAGTACACTGACGATACAGGTCTGGCCGTACTGTTCTGTCAGCGCAGTGACCGGTGTTTCATGTAATAACCCGTCAATGGCAGGTATCTGACTGTATAATGCACGTTCGTTCATAGCGGGCTCACTTCCGGGCTTATTCGTTCGGGAACAGGAACGGGTTAATACTGCTGCGGGCAAAACCTTCTTCTTCCATACGGGCATCCAGGATCAGGGTTGCCAGGTCATCAGCCACAGTATCCACTTTCGCGTCTTTTTCCTGTGACATAATTTTCAGATAACTGCCGCAGTCACCGCAGCTTTCGGCTTTCACTGCCGCCTGCTCACTTTCCAGTGACCAGTAATTCAGATCGCGGGTCTGTTCGCAGTTCGTACACTTAATACGGACCACATGCCATTCGGTTTCACATAATCCGCAATGCAGATAACGCAATCCCTGTGTGGTACCAATCTGGATCACGCCGGAAACCGGCATCGCTGCACAGACCGGACAGAACTGACGATGTTCGCCGTGCTCTTCACGGCCTTTACCCGGAATCATCGACGCCATCTGCGCCCAGTATAAAGATAATGCCGCCCAGATAAACACGGACTTATCCGGTGATACAGCGGAAAATTCCTGATTAAACAACGCAGTTGCCATATCTTCCAGCTCATTCTCAGACGCTTTATCCAGGTTTTCCAGGGTCGGGCGGGCATGATCCGGAGCGACCGGCAGCAGCTCGGCAATAATGCTTTTCAGCAGTTTACGCCAGTGTTCAGTACGCTGAAAGGTACGGCAGTCGAGCAGTGCTTTACCCGGCATATTCGCAGCCATCAGGGCATCCATATCCATACTGAGCGGATTGTCATACAGGGCTTTCTGCTGGGCACGGGTGATTTCAGCAGCAAATTCCAGGTAATCCGCAAACGGATTATCTTTGGCCAGCTCATCAAAGCGTTCGGCACGGCGCTGATACAGATTCTTCAGATTAGGAAACAGCACTGCCGGGATAAAACCAATCCCTTTTTCATTTTTCTGAGCCTGTCCCAGCTCTTCTTTGGATACAATTCGGATACTCATGATCTTGCTCTTCTTCTGATATGGAGAGGATAAGCCGGTCCGGCAAATAAAACCCTATTATGAACCGGCTGCCTTAAAATGTCGAAAAGGCAGGGAGATCCCTGCCTTCTGAATAATCACACGAGAAGATTAAAAACGGTCACTGACCTTTTTTATCTTCTTCGCGCTCTTTTGCCACAATCTGACGGTACCAGCGCGGGTGATGTTTCTTCGCCCAGCCGCGGGTTACCCAGCCTTCTGTCATCGCACGCACTGATCCTTTCACCCAGATTGCCGCATAAGCGTGAACAATAATGGTGATAATCAGCCCGATAGCAGAAATTGAGTGTACCAGCAGCGCGATGCGGATCACCGGAATGGAGAAATACTCCGCAAAATAAGGACGCCAGATAACAATACCGCTCAGCAGCAGCAGGAACAGGCAGATACTGGCCGCCCAGTACACCCCTTTCTGACCGAGGTTATACTGACCGACATCTCCGGCTTCCTCATTTTTCATGATTTTGCCGATCTGCTTCGCCCACTCGATATCATCACGGTTGATAAAGTTGTGTTTAAAGTAACGGAAGAACATAAACACAAACAGTAAGAACATCACCACACCGGTAAACGGATGCAGCAGACGTGATAACTGCGGGGTACCCAGAATGTTCATAAACCAGTTAAGCGACGGGAAGAAAAACCCGAGCCCGCTGATGGCCGTGAACAGAAAACAAATGACCACAGCCCAGTGATTCACGCGCTCAATGGGTTTGTGGCGGATAATTTTTTCGCGATCATCCTGTTGCATTATTTCTGCTCCTCCTGACCTGCTGATTGCTCAGTCTTTGCCGGAACATCCTGAATATCTTTCAGGGCCTCTTCTTCCTCGCGTTTTGATACCCGGTTCGGGCCGATACCCACGTAATGGAAGATTGCCGCCGCAAAGGTCGCCGCAAAGCCGACTGCTGCCAGTGGTTTCCATGCGCCTTTCCAGAATTTCACCGCCGCACTGATTTCCGGATTCTCCGGCAGACCGTGATATAACTGCGGTTTATCAGCATGGTGCAGCACATACATCACGTGCGTACCGCCGACGCCCTGCGGATCATACAGACCGGCTTTGGCGTAACCGCGGCTTTGCAGCTCAGTGACCCGCTCACCCGCCAGCGCCTGCATATCCTCTTTCGAGCCGAAATGAATCGCCCCTGTCGGACAGGTTTTCACACACGCCGGTTCCTGACCCACATCCACGCGGTCAACACACAGTGTGCATTTATAAGCGCGGTTATCTTCTTCGTTGATACGCGGCACGTTAAACGGACAGCCCGCGATACAGTAACCGCAGCCGATGCAGTGCTCTGACTGGAAATCGACAATCCCGTTGGCATACTGAATGATAGCGCCTTCCGCCGGACAGGCTTTCAGACAGCCCGGGTCCGCGCAGTGCATACAGCCGTCTTTACGGATCAGCCACTCAAAGTTGCCGTTTTCTTCCACTTCGGAAAAACGCATCACGGTCCATGACTTGGCGGTCAGATCCTGCGGGTTGTCATACACCCCCACGTTGGTACCGATCTTGTCACGGATATCATTCCACTCCGAACAGGCTACCTGGCAGGCTTTACAGCCGATACAGGTAGTCACGTCAATCAGCTTCGCCACTTCTTCCTTAAAATCCCGCACCTGAGGTGCGGGGGTCAGGGAATTGGTGGCAGAGCGACGAATAATGTCCTGTGATTGCATTGACATAATTTATCTCCTTACACCTTTTCCACATTAACCAGGAAGGCTTTAAATTCAGGCGTCTGGGTGTTCGCATCCCCGACAAACGGTGTCAGCGTGTTGGTGATAAAGCCTTTCACCGCCACACCCTCAAAGCCCCAGTGAATCGGAATACCGATGGTATCCACTTTCTGACCATTCACATCCAGTGTCCGGATACGTTTGGTGACCACTGCTTTGGCCTTGATATAACCGCGTTTGGAGCTGACTTTCACCGTATCACCCTGAGAGATACCTTTCTCATTCGCGAGACGCTCACCGATTTCGATAAACTGCTGCGGCTGAATAATGGCATTTAACCGTGCATGTTTTGTCCAGTAGTGGAAATGCTCAGTCAGGCGGTACGTTGTACCGACATACGGGAATTCCTCTGCTTTACCCATCTGCGCCCAGTCATCTTTAAAGATACGGGCAGCCGGGTTGGAAACCACATCCGGATGAAGCGGGTTGGTACCGAGCGGGGTTTCAATCGGCTCGTAGTGCTCAGGGAACGGCCCTTCCGCCATCTTATCGATAGCAAACAGGCGGCCCATCCCTTCCGGCTGCATGATAAACGGCCCGACATCCGAATCCGGCGCGGCGTTGCTGTAGTCCGGCACATCCATACCGATCCACTTGCTGCCGTTCCATTCCAGAATCTGGCGTTTCGGATCCCACGGTTTACCCGCCGGGTCCGCAGATGCACGGTTATAAATCACGCGGCGGTTCAGCGGCCATGCCCACGCCCAGCCAAGGGTGTTACCCAGTCCGGTCGGATCAGCGTTATCACGGCGTGCCATCTGGTTGCCCTGCGGCGTCCAGCTGCCGGCAAAAATCCAGCATCCGCTTGCCGTGGTACCATCATCACGCAACTGTGCGAATGAGGTGAGCTGCTCGCCTTTCTTCACAATCACGTTGCCGTCAGCATCTTTCAGATCGACCAACGCCAGACCGTTACTCTCCTGCGCGACCTCTTCCGGGGTCGGATTATCGCGATCGAAGTAGTTCCAGGTCATGTTCAGTACCTGCTCAGGCACTTTACCGCCTTCCGACTCATACAGTTTGCGGACACGATGGAAAATACCGGAGAGAATTTCGCCGTCGCTGATCGCTTCGCCCGGGGCATCCGCACCTTTCCAGTGCCACTGTAACCAGCGGGCGGAGTTAACGATAGAACCGTTCTCTTCCGCAAAGCAGCAGGATGGCAGGCGGAACACCGTGGTCTGAATCTGTGCCGGATCCACATCGTTCATCTCGCCGTGGTTCTGCCAGAAGTTCGATGTTTCGGTATTCAGCGGGTCAACCGTGATCAGGAACTTCAGTTTTGAAAGCGCCTTAACCACTTTGTTTTTGTTCGGGAATGAGGCTAACGGGTTAAAGCCCTGGCAGATGTAGCCGTTGACTTCCCCTTTATCCATCATGTCGAAATAACGCAGGACGTCGTAACCTTTGTCCCACTTCGGCAGCCAGTCAAAGCCCCAGTTATTCTCTTTCTGCGCTTTGTCGCCGTAGAAGGTTTTCATCAGACTGACAAAGAACTTCGGATAGTTACCCCAGTAGTTGACCTGTCCCGGTACCGTTGGTTTCGGTGTGTTGGCAGCCAGATAACTGTCCAGCGACGTCTGTTTGTCAGACGGCAGTGTCAGGTAACCCGGCAGGCTCTGCGACAGCAGACCCAGGTCAGTTAAACCCTGGATATTGGAGTGACCGCGCAGCGCGTTCACACCGCCGCCCAGCATCCCCATATTCCCCAGCAACAGTTGGATCATCGCCATGGTACGGATGTTCTGCGCACCGACGGTATGCTGGGTCCAGCCCAGTGCATACAGGAACGAGGCGGTTTTATCTTTCGCGCAGGTTTCGCCGATATATTCACAGACTTTCAGGAAGTCATCTTTCGGCGTTCCGCAGATGTTGGTCACCACATCCGGGGTATAACGGCTGACGTGCTCTTTCAGTAAATTCCAGACACAACGCGGATGCTGCAATGTGGTATCGCGTCTGGCGAAACCATTTTCATCCAGCTCGTAATTCCAGGTTGTTTTATCGTACTGACGTTTTTCCGCATCATAACCGCTGAACAAACCATTATCGAACGCATAATCTTCACGTACGATCAGGCTGGCGTTGGTGTACGCCTCAACATACTCACGGTTAATTTTTTCATTTTCCATCAGGTACTTAATTACACCTGACAGGAACGCAATATCAGTACCGGAACGGATAGGCGTATAGAAATCCGCCACCGCCGCAGTACGGGTAAAGCGCGGGTCAATGACGATCAGTTTGGCATTGTTATGAATTTTGGCTTCCATCGCCCAGCGGAACCCGACAGGGTGAGCTTCCGCAGCGTTTCCGCCCATCACGACAACAAGGTTGGCATTTTTAATATCAACCCAGTGGTTGGTCATGGCACCGCGACCAAATGTCGGAGCAAGACTTGCTACCGTAGGTCCGTGTCAGACACGCGCCTGGTTATCCACGGCAAGCATGCCGAGGGCGCGGGAAAATTTCTGGGTGACAAATCCGGTTTCGTTACTGGCGGCTGATGCGCATAACATCCCGGTGGTTAACCAGCGGTTGACGGTGACGCCATCGCTGTTCTTTTCAATAAAGTTACTGTCGCGGTCATCTTTGATCAGGCGGGCGATACGATCAAACGCCTCATTCCACGAGATACGTTTCCACTCGTTGGTGCCCGGCTCGCGGACTTCAGGATATTTAAGACGGCTTTCGCTGTGGATAAAATCAATCAGACCTGCGCCTTTCGGGCACAGTGCGCCACGGTTTACCGGATGATCCGGGTCCCCTTCAATGTGAAAAACAGATTCTTTGGCGTTTTTTGCCCCGTCACCCAGACTGTACATTAACAGCCCGCAGCCGACGGAACAGTACGTGCAGGTATTACGGGTTTCACGTGCGCGCAAAAGCTTATACTGACGTGAACCGGCAATAGCGACCGCCGGGGCAAAACCCAGAGCCGCTGCCGTTGTACCCGCCATACCGCCAGCGCAGATCTTAAAGAACTGCCTTCTGCTGACTTGCATGGAGATCTCCTTATTACATTGCTCTTATGCCGCTGCAAAATAAGCCACAGCGAACTTTCTTTTTATCCGCACAGTGGTGCGTGCGATCAGGTTCATTGCCTGGTGGAATGGTGTAAACTTTTACCCATACTATTATTATGTATTATTAAGCGCAGGAATTCATCTGATGGATGACATTTATTCCATAGAATCGTTACATAATTGTCTAATTCGCGGTGCGCATCTCACAAGTGTGCAACAAAAAAGTAAACCCGGGCATAATGAAAATGACTGGGTCGCGGAAGAGACGCCGGTTGCTCTGGTGTACAACGGCATTTCACATGTGGTGATGATGGCCAGTCCGAAAAACCTGGATGATTTTGCTGTCGGCTTTTCACTTTCCGAAGGCATTATTGAATCCGCCGCCGACATCCGCGGGATTGATATCACGGATGCCTGCCACGGCGGATTTGAAGTCCATGTGGAATTATCCGCCCGCCGTTTTACCGGACTGAAAGAACGCCGCCGTAATATGGCCGGGCGCACCGGCTGCGGTATCTGCGGTACCGAGCAAATCAGCGAAATTTTCCGTCCGATCCCGCCGCTGGATTTCACGCAGACTTTTTCCCTCAGTCACCTTGATGAGGCACTCAGCCTGCTTCCGCAGGTGCAGGAAATAGGAAAACTGACCGGTTGTACCCACGCCGCAGGCTGGATCTCTCCGCAGGGCAAATTACTGGGGGGCTGTGAGGATGTGGGGCGCCATGTGGCGCTTGATAAACTGCTGGGTATGCGGGCAAAAGCACAATGGACAGACGGTGTGATACTGGTATCCAGCCGCGCCAGCTATGAGATGGTACAAAAAAGCGCGCAGTGCGGCGCGGAAATACTGTTTGCGGTTTCCGCACCAACCACGCTGGCGATTGAAACCGCCAAACGCTGCCGTCTTACGCTGGTTGGGTTCTGTAAAAAAGGGCGGGCCACCATCTATACCCACCCGGAACGCCTGACTCCCTGACTATTCAGCCAGCGGATGATATATCCACAGATTCGGTTCATGATAAATGACCCGGTCCGTTTCAGGATCGGCCTGAACCGGCACCAGAGCACCCGGCACAATGTACTGACCGGCGTGCGGAAAGGCCATGCCGGTCCATTCCGACCAGTTATCAGCGGAGGATGTGATATCCATCGAACGCATCGCCGGTTTGATAATCTGTCCGCCCAGCCGGACATGCGTGCGGATCCACGGGTCAAACGGCTCGCCCTGCGGGGTCTGCCACTGACAATATTCCGCGAAATCCTGTAACGGATACTGTGCCTTGAGCGTCGGACGCACCGGTACCACCACCCCCTTCAGCCCGGCCTGTGCAACAGCCGCTTTCAGCGCGGTGATAAGTTGTGCCGGGATACCTCTCCCGCGAAAATCCGGGTCAACGGTCACCGACAGTGCAGATACAAATGTCGGTTTCCGGGTATCGGTTGCCCCCAGGGTCAGCACCGCATCCCAGCCCTCATCCGGCAACTCAGTCAGTGGTGCATCTTCCGGAAAATAAAACGGAACCGCACTCAGAAGCCCGACGACCTGATCTTTTCCGGCAATAGTCGCAACAGCAACCTGCTGAAAAGGCAGATTTTCCTCAAGATACAGTGTATCCCAGTACTGGTCAGAGACCGGACTGGCTAACATAAACAACGGCCATTGTTCCGCAACCAGTGCTTCCGCGCTGTTCAGCAGTGACTCATGGCACTGTGCGACACTGAGGATCCGGACTGACGACATATGATTCTCCGCTTACATACTCTGTTGCGTATATATTAATGGTTTTCAGCTAAAAATAATTAACGTTAGCTTTATAATTCCGCACTTAGTCCCGCCGGGAAAACCGAAATCCCTTCCCTGTCCGCTTTCCGTTTTTATCCAGAATTTCGTAATACTCTTCCGTCACCACCGACTGCCCTTTATCCCACTGCCCGCTATCTGACAGATTATCAGCCCGGTAAACATCCCCGACGACCCGGTACTGCCGCCCGTTGTAATGAATGCGCTTAGTCGCGCCGGAGGAAAACTGGCGGGTGACCTCTGTGTACTCCCCGTTACCGTCACGCCGTAACCCGATCAGACGCAGCCCCTGTGTTGCAGAGTCATTATTGACTGAGCCGGGCACCGGCATATCAGGTGTCAGAGTAATAACGTCATAACGCTCAGAAATATCGCTTCTTCCGGTTTGCGGCCATGCGGCCGTGGCCGGGTTGCCGGTCAGCATCAGCACCGTTAACAGCAAAAATGTCAGAGTGTGTTTCATCATCAGATTATCTGTTCAGCCTTCATATACCGGACAGTATGAAACATAAATACAAAATCAAATGCGATAACAGCCGTTAATTAAATGCATTATTATTGCTTTTGAAATTCAATCATTAATAAAATGAAAAAATAACATCAGAATTTAAATTTCCTTCATGAATTAATAACTGGATTTACCGTACAAAAAAACTCTGAATGCGCATCACATATTTTCATTCTTATATTTGAAATAAAACTGTCACAAAAAATAAAAAAGAGTGATTTTTTAGTTCGTTACTTAATTAGCAATCTAATCAAATTATTCCCATTGCAACGGATGATAATAATTCTCATTTACACAAAATTCATTCTCCTTTATCGTTTATTTGTTTTCCGGAAATACACCGGAAAATACCTTTTTATTCACCCGACCATTCATGAAATTATAAGGAGTTTAATTTATGAAGATGTTTAACCTGAAAACCCCGCTGGCGACACTGGTTACCCTGTGTGCCGCATTCTCCGCTGCACAGGCTCAGGCTGATGCGGGCTATGGAGCATCATCTGATGAAGGTTTAAGTAGCTATATATCTGTTGGTGTAACTGCACCATCTGAACGTCAGGGACATCCGTCACCCGGCGGAGAACCGGGAATCGGTTATTCCGGCATGCGTGACGGAATGAAAATCAGCTTCACCAGCTTACAGGGGCCAAACCGTGCAGTACCAAACGATAACGGAGTTTCTGTTATCACCTCTGTTCCGCAGTCACATCGCAATATGGGCTCTTTTAATTTTGCCAAAATAGCCGATGCCGATATTTATTACGGTGAATGGGTTTCCGGTACTGATTTCAGCGATGATTCTCATATGGCGTATTACGCAGGGAAAGATATCACCGCTGCTATGCCATCCGAAGGCACTGCACAGTACAGCATTAAAGGACTCAGCGGCTACAGCAGCGGTGAACAGATCAGCGGTACATTCAGCACGGATTTTGATGCTAATACCTTTACCGGCTCTCTCAGCTCAACCGGCCTCAGCTACAGCCTGAGCGGCACTGTCAGTGGTTCAGCCTTTGGTGGTAGCGCATCTGTCAGCACCACCGGTACCGATACCACAACCGTCAGCGGGATAACCAACGGGCATTTCTTTGGTGACAATGCACAGCAGGTTGCCGGTTATGCTGAGTTCAGCAGCGATAAAGCGAAGAATATCGCGTTCGGCGGAACCAAGTCCTGATTCATTATTGAAACATTTCACCAGGAACAGATTCTCTGTTCCTGGTGTTTACCGGATATAAATATGTCGTCGCAGATAAAGTTAATTTACGGATTTATTCTTTTTTTATTATTACTTGTTTTTTCATTACCAGCATCTGCAACTATACAAAAAAACAATCATTCAGAAGATAATAATACCGCACGTAATTTATACCTTTCACTAAAGAAAAATAACCTCAAAGCGATTTATCATTACTTATCCATTTATCAGCATGAACACCAGACTGATCCATTACTGATTATCTTCAGCCAGGCAAAACTGGCCTATTTAAACCAGCGCCCCGGGGTTGCTATCGTGTTATATAACACCATTCTGCAACAAAAACCCCATTTCTTTGCCGCACAACTGGAACTGGCCCGCAGCTACCGGGCCAATCGCCAGATCGGGAACGCCTTGCTTTTGTTCCGGGAACTGAGTCAGCGCCTGCCGGTGACCTCTCCCCACTATCCGGAAATTACCCGTACCATCACAGAACTCACCCGGGCACTCAGCTGGTCATTAATGATCAGTGCCGGCAGCCATTACACGGATAATTATTATCAGACCCCGCTGCCGACAGCACACTGCCTGCACTACAGTCCTGATGGTTCCTGTTACGCCAGCCTTATCCCGCAGATCCCCCATGCCGTCTTACAATGGCGCAGCGACTGGGATTTACGCAGGCTGACACCGCTGTCCGGCTCTCATTTTCTGACGCAGCACTACCGGGTGTCCACCCGGTATGATGCCGCGAATCAGGTAGCCAATACCGTAACACTGACCGCTAAAACGGGTTATCACTATCAGGATCGCCATACTTTATGGCAACTGACCCCGCTGCTGGAGCAGTATTTTTCCGCCGGACGTCGTTTTTCCTCCGCTTACGGCTTACAAACGTATCTGAATCAGCAACTCAGCCCGGAGTGGTCTCTGGGCGGACTGGCGGCACTGCGACAGCACCGTTATCAGCCTTATCTGCATTCACATAACGGCACTGAATACCAGTTGATGCCGCAGATATCCTGGCACCCGCATCCGGCAGCCACACTGTATTTACAGACAGAAACCACCGTTCATAAAAAAAATGATCCCTATAAACATTACCGGACGGCTGCCCTGCATACCGGCCTGACCTACCTGTGGCACCCGTTTGTGTCCCAGTCTGTTCATGCCGTTTACACCCGTAAACGTTATCACCACACACATCCGTTACACCGCCAGGCCAGGGAGGATTTCACCCGACAATACAGCACAACACTCGCGCTCTACCCGCCGTCATTCGCGCAGATTTCGCCTCAGCTTTCACTGATCCACACCCGTAACCGCAGTTCTGTACCGTGGCTTTATAGCTACCGGCAGACTGAAATCATGCTGCGTTTTGAACGGCTGTTTTAACCCTTTCTGATTATTTATTTTTTATCATCCGGGAATCGTTATGTCTTCGCATTCACCATTATCTGGTCATCCATATAAAACAATCACACTGCTTCTGCCCGTGTTATTTATCCCGCTGCCGGGACTGGCAACAGAGGAAAAAAATCAGCAACTGGGCGACATTACGCTCCGTAATGAACAGGCCGCTGCTGACAGCGCCAAAGATAAAATCTATGACAAAAATGTCTCCACCCTGATCCTCACCAAAGAAGAAATAGAGCGCTATAAAGGCGCCTCTGCTGCAGATATTCTTAAAGGCGCCAACGGGGTATTCAGCGGTGATGCCCGCAACGGTAATGCGCTGGATGTCAATATCCGCGGAATACAGGGGCCGGGCCGGGTACCGGTCACCATCGACGGCACCGAACAGGCCGTGACGGTGTACCGGGGTTATAACGGTGCCAATAACCGTAATTACCTCGACCCGATGCTGATCAG
This sequence comes from Morganella sp. BCCO 40_0007, assembly GCF_032989665.1. Classification (NCBI taxonomy): domain Bacteria; kingdom Pseudomonadati; phylum Pseudomonadota; class Gammaproteobacteria; order Enterobacterales; family Morganellaceae; genus Morganella; species Morganella sp. BCCO 40_0007. The sequence goes on from NZ_JAVBIN010000012.1 coordinate 128,274, forward strand.
TGAAATTGAGATTGAAAAAGGCCCGTCCCTTAATCCGCTCCTGAAAACATCGGTAGGCGGCGGTGTTGCCATGAAAACACTCACCATCAATGACGTGGTGAAAAACGGTGACCAGTTTGGTGCTGCACTGATGCTGGAAAACAGCAGTAACACCACCAAAGCCCGGATACCAAATCTGGGGATCGGGGAAGATTACCGCCTTGTGGATAATATGCAGTTCGATTGGCTTATTATTGACGACCCCGGCACCCATTTAACCCCGGAAAATCGTGATAATGCCCCCGCACTGAATAACAGTGATTACGCCTGGCGTCTGGCAGTGGGTACCCGTCAGGAAAATATGGATCTGTTACTGGCTTATGCCTACCGCGACCGGGGAAACTATTTTACCGGTAAACGCCACAGCGAAAACTATAATGATGAAATGTCTGACAGCGATATCGGTATTTTGCAAATGTCGAATATGACTTACGACCCGTATATGCCGTTTGTGTCCCGTATTTACCGTAAAGGCAATGAAGTTCCCAATACATCAGCAAAAACGGAATCCTGGCTGATAAAAAATACCTGGTATCTGAATGATGACCACGCGCTGCAACTCAGCTGGCGCGATACCCGCTCGGATTTCGGCGATATTATGCCTTCCCGGCTGGGCTGGATCCGCGCTGAGGATAATATCATTCCGCAGTGGCCGCTGGCTGACCTGCATGCACAGGCCGGTTATCTTCACCTGAAATCCCGACCGGCGCATCTTGCCTATATTGATGCAGATATCCGCCTGTGGACCACCCTGACCACCAGTAATACCAACTCCGGCGGCGGCTGGCCGCGCTACCCTAAAAATATGGACTACGGCTATAAACAGGGGGATATCAGCACCATCAACCCGGCAATCGACGGCACACTGATTAACACCGCTGCCCTGAATGTACAGAATCAGCGCTACGGGCTGGATTTCAGCAATAAGTTTGCTTTTACCCCGGAACTGTCAGTAACCCTGGCCGCTAATATGCAGTTTGAGCATCTGGACAGTAATACCAGCTTGGAAAACTATAAACTCTTTATGTTCGCTGTTCCCGCCCGTAAAGGCCGCCGCTTTGAATATCAGCAGTCCGTCAGCCTGGACTGGCAGCCGGTCTCCTGGTTGTCACTCAGTGCCGGCGGCAGACAAACCGTATACTGGAGTGTCGATGATCTTTCCAATGAGTGCGCCGCCCGTAAAGACCCTTACTGTAAACAAGACTATGAAGTTACCGGTTATTACCTGAATTATTACAGGAATATGACCGAAGCAGAATCACAGATTTATAAAAAGCGGCAACAGGGCCTGTGGCTCGAACTGACTCCGGAAGAAAGAAAAATAGTATCGCAAAAAAAATTTTATTCTGTATATCCCCAATGGCGTCGTGATTATCTTGATAACCGAAAAGACCGGCCAATGGTACATGAACGGGCATTCTGGCCGGTGGATACCAGTGACGGACGCCTGAAACAGAAAGACCGGCCGGATATCGATACCGCATTGCGGGGTATTGATCCCTATACCGGGCAGGAAACTTATCTCTATGAATATGGCCCTCATCCTATTCAGCATGGTGACAGAGAAGAACAACCCGTCACCCATACCTGGAAAGAAAAGCCCCGCCGCCAGGCCAGCGCCTGGACACCGATGCTGTCTGCCTCGGTTCATCTGACCGATGATCTGCGTCTGTATGGCCGCTATGCGGAAACCGTACGTATGCCGAGCCTGTTTGAGGATACTGTCGGGTTCTCCGGTTCCTCTGTTCCGCATATCGGTTACCGTTATAAACCGGAACGCGCGGTAACCCGGGAATACGGTGTTGTTTTTAACGGAAAATCACTGCTCCGTGCCGACCGTCATGCGGATATCCGGCTGAATTACTTCCATACGGATATCCTCAATGTGTTTGATCGTGATAACTATTTCCGTTTTTCACAGATGGATAAACAGATCCTGAAAGGGATTGAAATCCAGGCCCGCTATGATCATGGCTGGATCTTCAGTGATCTGGGTGTGACCTATAACCTCGCCAATAAAGTCTGTGATGAAACATCCCATGCCTTTATGGATCCGACAGGTCTGAAAGGTATCCCGTCATGCATTGACGGGGGTTATCCGGGCGGGTTCCTGCGTACCCAAATTCAGCCGCATTATTCTGTAACCTTTAACCTCGGCGGGCGTTTATTGCAGGAATCATTAGAAATCGGCAGCCGCTGGCTCTACCACAGTGCGGTGGAAAACAGCCAGGAGAAACGCCTGATGACGATTATCCCGGAACGATACATCAATTTTAATAATTACCCGATGCGCTGGAATTCGGTACTGACCGTGGATGCTTATGCCAAATATAAAATCACCCCGGACATTGCTCTGGAGTTGACGGCCACCAACCTGACCAATGAATATTATCTCGACCCGCTTACCCGTTCGATGATGCCGGCACCGGGCCGGGCCGTAAAATTCAATATCTCCGCGAGGTTCTGATTTATGTACGGCGTAACAACATTACCTCATCCGCCGTTCGTGTTTGACCGGAAAAAATGCGGTGCATGGCGGCAGACGACATCGTCTGCTGCAATCGGTATTTGTTTCTCCGTCGCCGGGCTGCTCATCATGGGCAGCCCCCGGGTGACCTCCCCGCAACTGCATCAGCTTGATAACCGGGGACAAACCCCGGTGGCTTCCGTTGTCATTCAGATGAATGCAGCACCGGCATATCAGGAAACAGAACCGGAAGCGGAAAAATTACCGCCCCCGCAGGAATCACCGTCACAGGCAGAACTGGCAACCGCCCGCCGGAAAGTGCCTGTGAAAACAGCAAAGCCGCCGTCAGAAAGACCGGCAGTAAAAGCCGTGAACAAAAAAGCGGAGAAATCAGAACCTGTTACCACAACAACTACAGCAGATACCGGAGAGGATAAAACAACACTTCAGCAATCCGGCGGACAGGCAGTATCCCCGACAAATTCTGCCACCGCAGGAGCCGATAACCGGAAAGCACAGGAGGATTACTTTAATCTGCTGCGGCAAAAAATTGAGGAGCAAAAACATTACCCCCGCCGGGCCCGCAGTGCCGGACAACGGGGGATCAGCACCATCTCATTTTCACTCGACGATAACGGCAAACCTTTTGCACCGGCGGTTACCCGCTCTTCCGGTTATGAGTTACTGGATAACGCCGCAATGGATGCCGTCATCAGGGTTGCTGCTATTGGTGATCCTCCCCCGGGTGCCAAGCGGAGGGTGACATTTTCATTACGTTTTCAGCTGAACCAGGGTTTTTAGTGACAACGGTGTTTAACAGCTGAATATATTTACGGCAATGATTATTTCTTGTGCACATAAAGTTAATAGGTATACTGGTCTACCTACTTATTGATCACAAGAGATTTTCCGGATGAAGGATACCGACACAACACAGACCCGGCTCAGTGCCAGAGATCGTTTACTGGAAGCCGCAGGCATCTTGTTTTACAACGAGGGCATTGCGGCAACCGGTATTGATACGATCACCAAAAAGGCCGGTGTCGCCAAAAAAAGTCTGTATAACAATTTCAGCTCCAAAGCTGAGTTGGTGACCACTTACATCCGGCTGCGGCATGAGGAATGGCTGGCGTTATATGACACCCGCCTGCAACAGGCAACAACTCCGGAAGAGCGGATCCTCGCGGTATTTGATGCTTATCACGACCATGCTGAGTTTGCCTATGAACGGGGATTTCGGGGATGTGGCCTGCTGAACGCAGCCGCTGAGTTTCCGGCCGGTAGTGAGGAACGCCGCGAAGTGTGTGCTCACAAATCTGAAGTGGCTGATATTATCCGGAAAAATCTTTATCAGCTGCTGCCGGATGACACCGCGAAAGCAGAACAGCTGACAACACACCTGACATTCCTGCTGGAAGGTGCAATTGTGCTTGCCGGGCTGGAAGAGCACGGTGAGCGGGTATTACAGGCTGCTGCTATGGCAAAAACCATGCTGGAGGCACTGTGATTCAGACACCCAAAGGTCACTTTGCCGGTATTGCCGCCATTATCCTGGCTTCCTTCTTATGGGGAACCACCGGGGTTTCTGCCACCTTCGCACCGGATGTCAGTGCTATTGCTATCGGTGCTGCCGCCATGGGTTTCGGCGGGTTACTCCAGGCTGCGATTGCCATCACACCTATCCGCCGCAGCCTCGGCACTTTCCGGCAGCAGTGGCATTTGTTGTTATTGGGTGCCATTGCTGTTGCCGTATATCCGCTCGCCTTTTATGGCTCAATGCGACTGGCCGGGGTAACTATCGGCACCGTGGTATCTATCGGTACGGCACCGGTTTTATCGGCAATCATTGAAATTATCATGGACGGTGCCCGCATGACACTGCGCTGGCTGAGCGGCGCCGTACTCGGCCTGACAGGTATTGCGCTTCTTTCCCTTTCCGGCGGTACGGAACAGATTACCGCCGCAGACACATCCGCCACTCTGACCGGTGTAATACTGGGACTACTCGCCGCCTTTACTTATGCGCTTTATTCCTGGGCCGCACGCCGCCTGATGCAGCGCAACATTCCGTCACGGGCAGCAATGGGCGGTATTTTCGGGATCGGGGGATTACTGCTGATGCCGGTGTTGGCACTTTACGGCGCGCCATTCCTGGATTCGTGGCAGAATGCCGCGGTCGGCATTTACATGGCTTGTGTGCCGATGTTTATGGGTTATGTCTGTTTCGGCTATGCGCTGGCACGTATTCCCGCCAGCACCGCCACCACAATTACACTACTGGAACCGGTTATCGCCGCGGCACTCGCCGCTCTGATTGTCGGCGAACAACTCACTGCCGCGGGTTGGGCCGGAGTCGCACTGATTTTCACCTGTCTGGTCTGTATTACACTGCCTGCACGGCGTAAGGCACAGGCGGTGAATGTGGCAATCGTTAAACCGGATCAGTGTTAGTTTTCAACTCACTTCCCGATACAAAAACTCGAGAAAATACGCCCCAGCAGATCGTCGGAGGTGAATTCCCCGGTGATTTCACTCAGTGCCTGCTGGGCGAGGCGCAGTTCTTCTGCCAGTAATTCGCCGGAGCGGGCAACCACTAACTGCTCGTGGCCGGAGATCAGATGCTCTGCGGCGGTGTTCAGTGCCTGTAAATGACGGCGGCGGGCGAGGAATCCGCCTTCGGTGTTGCCTTCAAATCCCATGGTGGTTTTCAGGTGATCGCGCAGCAAATCAATACCGTGACCTTCACGGGCAGAGAGTTTAATCAGCGTATCGCCGTTCCGCTCTGTGATGCCGGTGGTTTCCCCGGTGATATCCGTTTTATTGCGGATAATGGTGACCGGAATACCGGCCGGTAAGCGGGACATAAATTCCGGCCAGATTTGCTCAGGCGTCTGTTCATCGACCGTAGTGCCGTCCACCATAAACAGGACACGGTCCGCCTGCGCAATTTCCTGCCAGGCACGTTCGATACCTATCCGCTCCACTTCATCCCCGGCTTCGCGCAGACCGGCAGTATCGATAATATGCAGCGGCATACCATCGATATGAATATGTTCACGCAGCACATCACGGGTGGTCCCGGCAATATCAGTCACAATCGCGGCTTCGCGTCCGGCCAGGGCATTCAGCAGACTGGATTTTCCGGCATTCGGCCGGCCGGCAATCACCACTTTCATCCCTTCACGCAGCAGACTGCCCTGACGTGCCTGAGAGCGCACCCGCTCCAGATCAGCAATCACAGTATCAAGTTTAGCTTCAATCACGCCGTCAGAAAGAAAATCAATTTCTTCATCCGGGAAGTCGATTGCGGCTTCCACATAGATCCGCAGATTAGTGAGAGCTTCCACCATCTGATGCACTTCACCGGAGAAAGCGCCCTGTAATGAATTCATAGCAGAACGGGCGGCCTGTTCCGAACTGGCATCAATCAGGTCGGCAATGGCTTCCGCCTGCGCCAGATCCAGCTTGTCATTCAGGAATGCACGCTCGGAAAACTCACCGGGATTGGCGATACGGATATTATCGATAAGAAGAATACGTTTTAACAATAAATCGAGGATAACCGGCCCGCCGTGCCCCTGGAGTTCCAGCACATCCTCACCGGTAAAGGAATTCGGGCCGGGGAAGAAAATCGCGATCCCCTGATCCAGCACTTTGCCGGTTTCATCACGGAAAGGCAGATAATCGGCATAACGCGCTTTCGGGAGTTTCCCCAGTACAATCTGAGCCACCTGTGCCGCCTGCGGGCCGGACACACGCAGAATACCGACTCCGCCGCGTCCCGGCGGGGTTGCCTGTGCCACAATGGTATCGGTGCTCTGAATTTCAGCGTTATTCATGGCCATCTCTCTCTTTCTCACCGTGTGATAAACAATAAAGGCGGTCAATATGACCGCCTTTAAATAATACTATAAGACCGGCAGAGATTCCCCGCCGGTCACGGGCTTATTTTTTGTCGCGGCTGTGAAGACCGCGTTTTTCCAGACCGCGATAGATAATCTGCTGCTGGAGGATAGTCACCAGGTTACTGACGATATAGTACAGAACCAGACCTGACGGGAACCACAGGAAGAAGACTGTGAAGATCACCGGCATGAAGGTGAAAATCTTCTGCTGTAACGGGTCTGTGACCGCTGTCGGAGACAGTTTCTGGATCACAAACATCGTTGCACCCATCAGAATCGGCAGGATGTAGTACGGATCCTGTGCGGATAAGTCATGGATCCAGCCGATAAACGGTGCGTGACGCAGTTCCACCGAGCCCATCAGCATGTAATACAGCGCCAGGAAGATAGGCATCTGGATAATCAGCGGTAAGCAGCCACCCAGCGGGTTCACTTTCTCTTCTTTGTACAGCGCCATCATTTCCTGACTCATGCGCTGTTTATCATCACCGATACGCTCACGCATTGCTTTCAGCTTCGGCTGAAGCATACGCATTTTCGCCATAGAGGTGTATTGCGCACGGGTCAGCGGATACATGATACCGCGGACAATAAAGGTGATAACGATGATGGAGAAGCCCCAGTTACCGATGAAGCTGTGGATAAACTTCAGTAACTTGAACAGCGGCTGGGAAATAAACCATAACCAACCGTAATCCACGGTTAAGTCCAGGTGTGGTGCCACGGCTTCCATTTCGTTCTGCAGTTCCGGGCCGACCCACAGTGTTGCGTTATATTTCGCTTCGCTGTTTGCCCCGATACGGATTGCATCACTCTTATAACCGATGAATGCATCGCCGGTTTTAGCGCTGTACAGCGTATAGAAGTTATTGGTGGTCCCTTTCTCAGGAACCCACGCTGTCGCAAAATACTGCTGTAACATCGCCACCCAGCCAACATTGGTGTTGATGTTCAGTGGTTTATCTTCGATATCACTGAAGCTGTATTTTTTGTAGTTGGTTTCTTCGGATGAGTACGCCGCACCACGGTAGGTATGCAGCGCAAAGTTGCTGCTGCCGTTGTTAAGACGTTCCGGTAAATTCACAGACTGTTTTAACTGACCGAAAAACGCCATTTCCAGCGGAGCTGAGGTGTCGTTTTTGATGGTGTAATCAACACTGATGGCATAATCTTTGCGCTTCAGGGTGTAGGTTTTCACATACGTGACACCATCCTGAACGAAAGTCAGAGGAACTCGCAGTTCATCCTGGCCTTCCGGCAGCACAAAAGTATCGCTTTCAGTGGTATACAGCGGGCGTTCTTTGTAATTATTCGGGTTATCCGGACCATTCGCACCGGTTAAACCACTGATTGCCTGGTAAGCAAATTCAGGTGTTGTTTCCAGTAAACGGAACGGATCTGCGGATTTTAAGGTTGCCGGGTAAGCCAAAAGGTCAGCTTCATCAATATCACCGCCGCGCAGATTGATGTTCAGTGACAGCACATCTGTTTTGACCGTAATATATTTGTTCTGCCCGCTGCTTTCACCACTTGGCGTTGTCGTCTGCTGCGTTGCCTGAACAGCCGCGTTAAGTGCTTGTGTCTTATCACTTTCCCACGTCTGCCATGCAAAGAAGGATACGAGTAGCAAAGCGATGAATAGAAGATTACGTTGCGAATCCATCGTTAATGTTCTCTGTTATCATCATTTTTAGGTGGGACAGGATCATCACCACCTTCGTGTAAAGGGTGGCATTTTAATACGCGTTTCACCGTTAACCAACCGCCTTTTATCATACCAAACCTGCGCAATGCCTCAATTCCGTATTGCGAACAGGTTGGTGTGAAGCGGCAACGTGGTCCCAGCAGCGGACTTATCACCAGCTGGTAACCTCTGATTAACAGGATCAGGAAGCGTGCGCCAAGCGACTGTGACGACGCCATAACTTACCCAATGCTTCCGTAATCTCGCGATTACTCAACTCCGATACCCCTTTTCTTACCAGAAGCACGAAATCCATATCGGGCAACTCATGTTGGTGCAGACGAAAGTATTCACGCGCTAACCGTTTGATGCGGTTGCGCTCATGAGCCCGTTTCACGTTTTTTTTAGCGACGGTAAGACCAATGCGGGGATGTTCCAGCTCATTACGGCGTCCCAGAAGTGTTATTTCAGGAGTACTTGCCCGTTGTGGTTGCCGGAAGACAAAGTTGAAATGCTCGGGAGTTAACAAACGTAACTCCCTCGGAAAAGCGAGCTTAACCACGTCAGATGGTTAGCTTTATTACTTAGAAACGGTCAGACGAGCGCGGCCTTTAGCACGACGGCGAGCCAGAACCTGACGACCATTTTTAGTGGCCATACGAGCGCGGAAACCATGGGAACGGTTACGCTTCAGTACGGACGGTTGAAAAGTGCGTTTCATAGCGGTTTCTACCTAAACTTTAAATTATTACTGATTCAGTAAACGCATCGGCAAACAGTAAATTCAGCGTCGGATTCACATCTTTCTGCTGAAAGGGCCATCACGGAAAGTGGCTGACCTCTGCGCCTTATCGCAACATCAATATGGAAAGATGCGAGATTGTAATAAAATCCGGGCCTGTCCGTCAATCAAAGATGGCGCGATAACACAGATTTCTGCACATAATTGCATTTACCCATAACCTGCCTGTACACATTACTGCATCAAGACACAGATAACACGCACAGGGTGCAAGATTATACGGACTCCCCGGCAAAGCGCAAGGATCGATCAGCGATCTGTGAATATTCGATCAATACCCCGATCCGGACCACTGATTTTCTGCCTGAGGATAATTCACCAAAACTTATCCCCAAACGGGATCTTCCCGCTGTATTCTCCCGCCGGGATTCGTTATACTCCGGCCTGAATCCCGCTCCGGACGGGCTGACAGCCCCTGTGGATAAAAACCCGGAAAACTGTGTAAAAGGATGAGGATCTTGTCCCGCTTTTGCGATATGATCCGTCGTCACGATCATTTTCACCCGTGCGGTGATCGCCGGTGCAGGGAATGATCGTCCATAACACAGCCTCATTTTTGTACACTGAAGTGTCCGTTGAAACATGCAGAGGACAATACGTCTGTATGTGCTGTGTCTGCGTGAAAAATCTTATTCTGTTTCTTTGACTGGTCTTGTTTAGGGGAGTTCACCGTGTCTCTTTCGCTTTGGCAGCAATGTCTTGCCCGTTTGCAGGATGAATTACCTGCCACAGAATTCAGTATGTGGATACGCCCCCTTCAGGCTGAGCTGAGTGATGACACTCTGGCGCTCTATGCCCCTAACCGGTTTGTGCTCGACTGGGTACGGGAGAAGTACATTAATAACATTAATGCGCTCCTGTCTGATTTCTGCGGTAACGATATCCCGCAACTGCGTTTTGAGGTCGGTAATAAACCGGTCAGCGCGATCAGCAGCACACCGGAAAGAAGTATTCCCCCGTCACGGACGATGAAACAGCCGCCTTCGCGGGAAAAAGCACCCGCACTGCGCCCGAGCTGGCATGATAACAGCGCGGAGCCGAATGTGGCTTACCGTTCCAACGTTAACCCGAAGCACACCTTTGACAGCTTTGTGGAAGGTAAATCGAACCAGCTGGCGCGCGCAGCCGCCCGTCAGGTGGCAGATAACCCGGGTGGCGCATATAACCCGCTGTTTTTATACGGCGGAACCGGTCTGGGTAAAACCCACTTATTACATGCCGTCGGCAACAGCATTATGGAAAATAAAGCCAACGCCAAAGTGGTCTATATGCACTCAGAACGTTTTGTGCAGGATATGGTCAAAGCCTTACAGAACAATGCGATTGAAGAGTTCAAACGCTACTACCGTTCTGTCGATGCCTTACTGATTGATGATATTCAGTTCTTTGCTAACAAAGAGCGTTCTCAGGAAGAATTTTTTCATACCTTCAATGCCTTACTCGAAGGTAATCAGCAGATAATCCTGACCTCCGACCGCTACCCGAAAGAAATTAACGGGGTGGAAGATCGCCTGAAGTCGCGGTTCGGCTGGGGATTAACCGTTGCTATTGAACCGCCGGAACTGGAAACGCGGGTCGCGATCCTGATGAAAAAAGCTGATGAAAACAACATCCGCCTGCCGGATGAAGTAGCTTTCTTTATTGCGAAACGTCTGCGCTCCAACGTCCGTGAACTGGAAGGTGCACTGAACCGGGTCATTGCCAACGCCAACTTTACCGGGCGGGCGATTACCATCGATTTTGTGCGTGAAGCGCTGCGCGATCTGCTGGCACTCCAGGAGAAACTGGTCACTATCGATAATATTCAGAAAACTGTTGCTGAGTATTATAAAATTAAAGTGGCTGATCTGCTCTCCAAACGCCGTTCGCGCTCTGTCGCCCGGCCGCGCCAGATGGCGATGGCTCTGGCAAAAGAGCTGACAAACCATAGTTTGCCAGAAATCGGGGATGCTTTTGGCGGCCGTGACCATACGACCGTTCTGCACGCCTGCCGTAAAATCGAGCAGCTGCGTGAGGAAAGCCACGACATCAAAGAAGATTTTTCTAACTTAATCCGGACATTATCATCATAGCGCTATGAAATTTATCATTGAACGTGAGCAATTGTTAAAACCCTTACAACAGGTCAGCAGTCCGTTGGGCGGTCGCCCGACCCTACCGATTCTGGGTAACTTACTGCTGAAAGTCTCTGATGGCGTACTGCATCTCACAGGGACAGACCTTGAGATGGAAATGATGGCTGCGGTTCCGCTGGATCAGCCGCATGAAAATGGTGAAACCACGGTACCGGCACGGAAGTTCCTGGATATCTGGCGGGGTCTGCCGGACGGCGCACAAATCAGCGTTGAGCTGGATGGTGATCGTCTTCTGGTCCGTTCCGGCCGCAGCCGCTTCTCGCTGTCCACCTTACCGGCCTCGGATTTCCCGAATCTGGATGACTGGCAGAGTGATGTCACTTTCTCTCTGTCACAGGCGACATTAAAGCGCCTGATTGAATCCACACAGTTTTCCATGGCGCATCAGGATGTCCGCTATTACTTAAACGGTATGCTGTTTGAAACCAGCGGTTCAATTCTGCGCACCGTCGCCACTGACGGGCACCGCCTGGCGGTCTGCTCACTGGATATCGGGCAGGAACTGCCGGACCATTCGGTGATCGTACCGCGTAAAGGTGTTATCGAACTGATGCGTCTGCTGGACGGCGGCGATGCGCTGTTGAAACTGGAAATCGGCAGCAATAATATCCGCGCCCATGTCGGCGGGTTTATTTTCACCTCCAAACTGGTGGATGGCCGCTTCCCGGACTACCGCCGTGTCCTGCCGAAGAACCCGGACAAAACGCTGACGGCAAATTGTGATATGCTGAAGCAGGCTTTTTCGCGTGCGGCAATTTTGTCGAACGAGAAATTCCGCGGTGTGCGGATTTACCTGAACAACAATCAGCTCAGAATTACCGCCAATAACCCGGAACAGGAAGAAGCCGAAGAAATCGTGGACGTCACTTACGACGGAACGGATATGGAAATCGGTTTCAATGTCAGCTATGTCCTTGATGTTCTTAATACACTGAAATGTGAAGATGTCTCTGTGAAACTGACTGATGCCACATCCAGCGTACAGATTGAAGATGACGCCAGTGATGCAGCCGCTTACGTTGTGATGCCGATGCGCCTGTAACACGATGATCCTCTCGCGTTTACTTATCCGTGATTTTCGCAATATCGAAAATGCGGATTTACCGCTGGCTGCCGGGTTTAACTTTCTGGTCGGCCCGAACGGCAGCGGTAAAACCAGCGTTCTGGAAGCCATTTACACACTCGGCCACGGCCGGGCATTCCGTTCAGTGCAGGCGGGGCGTGTTATACGCCACGATAATGAAGAATTTATTCTGCACGGGAAACTCGGGCAGGAACAGACGGACCGGGCCACCAGCGTCGGCCTGAGTAAAAACCGCCAGGGTGACAGCAAGGTCCGTATTGACGGCACCGACGGCCATAAAATTGCCGAACTGGCAAAATTACTGCCGATGCAGCTTATCACCCCGGAAGGCTTTACACTGCTCAACGGCGGACCAAAATTCCGCCGCGCCTTTATTGACTGGGGCTGTTTCCACAATGAGCCGCAATTTTTTGCGATGTGGAGCGATTTAAAACGTCTGGTGAAACAACGCAATGCCGCGCTTCGCCAGGTATCGAATTATGGTCAGATCCGCCACTGGGATCAGCAGCTGATTCCGGTTGCTGAACAGATCAGTCAGTGGCGGGAGCATTACGTGACAGCGATTGCGCAGGATATTGAGCAAACCTGTCAGCAGTTTTTACCTGAATTTTCGCTGAGTGTCTCTTTCCAGCGCGGATGGGATAAAGAGACCGATTATTCAGAGCTTCTGCAGCGCCAGTTTGAACGGGATCGCGCACTGACCTACACCGCCTCCGGCCCGCATAAAGCGGATTTACGGATCAGGGCGGATGGGGTGCCGGTGGAAGATTTACTTTCACGTGGTCAGTTAAAACTGCTGATGTGCGCGCTGCGGTTAGCACAGGGTGAATATTTCACCCGTCAGAGCGGGCAGCAATGCCTGTATCTGCTTGATGATTTTGCCTCCGAACTGGATGCCGGGCGCCGCCGTTTACTGGCTCACCGGCTGAAAGCCACACAGGCTCAGGTTTTTGTCAGTGCCATCACTCCTGAACAGGTCAGTGATATGACGGATGAAAACAGTCGCCTGTTTGTCGTGGAAAAAGGTAAAATACAGGTTCAATAATCAGGATTAGATGAGCGGGAAACGTTGATGTCGAATACCTATGACTCCTCAAGTATCAAAGTATTAAAAGGGCTGGACGCGGTGCGTAAACGCCCGGGAATGTACATTGGTGATACCGATGACGGAACCGGTTTACACCACATGGTCTTCGAGGTTGTTGACAACGCTATCGACGAAGCCCTCGCCGGTTACTGTAAAGACATCGTTGTGACCATTCACAATGACAATTCAGTCTCCGTACAGGATGACGGCCGCGGTATCCCGACCGGGATCCATGAAGAAGAAGGCGTCTCCGCCGCAGAAGTTATCATGACTGTTCTGCATGCCGGCGGGAAGTTCGATGATAACTCCTATAAAGTCTCGGGCGGCCTGCACGGCGTCGGGGTCTCTGTTGTTAACGCCCTGTCTGAAAAACTGGAACTGGTTATCCGCCGTGACGGCAAAGTCCATGAGCAGATCTACCGCCACGGCGAGCCTCAGGATCGCCTGACCATTGTCGGCGAAACCGATAAAACCGGGACGCGCGTACGTTTCTGGCCGAGCATGAACACCTTTAAAGGCGAGACTGAATTCCAGTACGATATTCTGGCAAAACGCCTGCGTGAACTCTCCTTCCTGAACTCCGGTGTGTCGATCCGTCTGGTCGACAAACGCGACGGCAAAGAAGACCATTTCCATTACGAAGGCGGTATCAAAGCATTCGTGGAATATTTAAGCCGCGCCAAAACCTCGATTCATAACAACGTTTTCTATTTCTCCACCGAGAAAGACGATATCGGCGTGGAAGTCTCCATGCAGTGGAATGACTCCTTCCAGGAAAACGTATACTGCTTCACCAACAACATTCCGCAGCGTGACGGTGGTGCTCACCTCGCCGGTTTCCGTGCGGCCATGACCCGTACTCTCAACAGTTATATTGAGAAAGAAGGGCTGAATAAAAAATCCAAAGTCAGCACGACCGGGGATGATGCGCGTGAAGGGCTGGTGGCGGTTATTTCCGTCAAAGTACCGGACCCGAAATTCTCCTCTCAGACTAAAGACAAGCTGGTCTCTTCCGAAGTGAAAACCGCGGTTGAAACCCTGATGAACGAAAAGCTGTCTGAATATCTGGATGAAAACCCGAACGACACCAAAATCATTGTCGGCAAAATTATTGATGCCGCTCGTGCCCGTGAAGCTGCACGCCGTGCCCGTGAAATGACCCGCCGTAAAGGCGCGCTGGATTTAGCCGGTCTGCCGGGTAAACTGGCGGACTGCCAGGAACGTGACCCTGCATTCTCCGAACTGTACTTAGTGGAAGGGGACTCAGCGGGCGGCTCTGCAAAACAGGGGCGTAACCGTAAGAACCAGGCCATCTTACCGCTGAAAGGTAAAATCCTGAACGTTGAGAAGGCGCGTTTTGATAAAATGCTGGCTTCTCAGGAAGTCGCCACCCTGATCACCGCACTCGGCTGCGGTATCGGCCGCGACGAATACAACCCGGACAAACTGCGCTATCACAGCATCATCATCATGACCGATGCTGACGTCGATGGTTCACACATCCGTACCCTGTTACTGACCTTCTTCTACCGTCAGATGCCGGAAATCATTGAGCGCGGTTATGTGTATATCGCACAGCCACCGCTGTATAAAGTGAAAAAAGGCAAGCAGGAACAGTATATTAAAGATGACGAAGCGATGGAGCAGTATCAGGTATCTATCGCACTGGATGGCGCGGCACTGTATGTAAATGAAACCGCCGCACCGATTCAGGGCGAACATCTGGAAAAACTGCTGCACGAGTACAACGGCGCACATAAAATTATCCGCCGTTTAGAGCGTCTCTATCCGCTGCCGCTGTTAAACAGCCTGGTCTATCAGCCGAAACTGGAAGAATCCGCGCTGCTGAACAAAGATGAGGTGGAAGCCTGGGCGAAGAGCCTGACAGAGCGCCTGACCCGTCATGAAGAGCACGGCAGTACCTACAGCTATCACATTGCGGAAAACAAAGAGCGTCAGCTGTTTGAGCCGGTACTGACTATCCGTACTCACGGTGTTGATACTGACTACAACCTGGATTTCGATTTTGTTCACGGCAGCGAATACGCCCGTATCTCCAAACTGGGTGAGCTGATCCGCGGTCTGATTGAAGAAGGTGCTTATGTTGTCCGTGGTGAACGTCGTCAGAACGTCAGTAACTTTGAGCAGGCACTCGACTGGCTGATGAAAGAATCACGCCGTGGTCTGGCAGTACAGCGCTATAAAGGGCTGGGTGAAATGAACCCGGATCAGCTGTGGGAAACCACCATGAACCCGGAAACCCGCCGTATGTTACAGGTTACTGTGAAAGATGCGATTGCAACGGATCAGTTATTCACCACACTGATGGGTGATGATGTTGAACCGCGCCGCGCCTTTATCGAAGAGAATGCCCTGAAAGCGGCAAACATCGACGTATAATTTTTTCCTCTCTCTGAGACCTGATAAAGCCCGGAAATCCGGGCTTTATTTTTTTTCCGGCGATCCGCCCGCAGCCCCTCACCCCGCAAAGTCAGCGATATGCTTCAGGTTCGTGGTAATAATACCGACCATCCCCGAGACCAGTAACTGAATCGCCAGCGTGACCAGAATAATGCCGGAGATCCGCGCCAGTGTATCCATCACACCGGGCGATAAACGCCCGTGCAGCGGCCCGGTGGCCAGAAAAGTCAGGGCAATAGTGGGCAGCATCAGGAGGATCACAACGGAAAGCTGAATCAGGCCGGACAGTGAATCACTGTGTCCCGCCAGCGAAATCCCGACCGCTATTGTTCCGCCGCCCATCGAGAGCGGAAAAAGCAGCGGTACCATCGCCAGCCGCATGATATCTTTCGGCGGCGTGACACTGACCGGAATATCACTGTGCTCCTCTTTAACACCGCGGATAAGCATCGGCCATCCCTGCGCCAGCAACGCAATACCGCCGGTGACAGTCAGTGCATCCGCACTCAGCCCCAGCGCCGTCAGCAGCCAGTTCCCCAGCCAGATAACCACCAGCATGACCAGTGTGTATCCGGCCGCAATTTTCCAGGCAATTTGCCACAGTATCCCCCGATCAATCCGGCCGAGAATAATTGTGGCGGCGGTGATCGTCGCCGGGGGACTGAACAGTGATACAAACGTCACATAGTTAAGAAGAATATTGTCGAGCCATTCATTCATCTTTCCGGCTCCGTGTCCGCAGATAACCGGCAGCCAGACAAAGAACCAGCGCCGCGGCAATCACGCTGACAGCGATCATCCCGCTGCTCAGCAGCGTCACAACAAAACCAGCCAGTACCGCGGTAACCAGGATAATCCCGGTCCCGGTAATGAATTTTGAAGCGCTGATAACACTGCTCTGACGCCACGCCACCACCAGTACCATCAGATAGCACAGGAGAAACGTAAAACTGGCGACATTTGCCAGGTCGCCGAGATTCAGGAACAACGCCAGCAACAGTGTCAGCAGAATAAGCAGGATATTCACTGTCGTTCCCTGACGGTATATTGTTTTGCCCCAGGCAGCCGGCAGAATTCCGGTGCTGCACATTCTGTCAGTAATATTGAATGCGGAGAACAGCGTGGCATTTATCGCTGATGTTGTCGCCAGCAGTGCGGCGGCGGCAACAATCACAAAACCGGCTTTTCCCCATACAGGATAAGCCACCTGAGCCACCGCGGTATCAGCATAACGAACCAGCGCAGACGGAGAAAGGTTGCCGAGTAATACCAGTGCCAGGCTGATATAAAGCGCAATCGTGAACAGAATAGCTATCATAAATGCCTTCGGCATTACCCGGCCGGGATTTGCCACCTTGTCAGAGGCATTCGCCATCATGCCGAACCCTGCATAGGCGAAAAAGGTCAGCCCGACGGCGGAAAAAAGCGTATCACCGGAGAACGGGGTTATATTCAGCAGTGTTGTGTCCACCGTAAATATTCCCGTTGCCACCAGTGCAATAATAATCACCAGTTTGGTGCCCACCAGAAGGACTTCAATTTTGCCGACAGCATGACTGCCGGTGATATTCATCAGGGCGACCACGATGATAATAAAGGCCGTATACACTTCCGGTAATAAGGCGGATTCATTGCCCTGATGAAAAAGCTGAACAGCATAGGCCCCGAATGCTCTGGCCACCATCGCAACTGTCAGGATCAGCGTGACGAGATACAAAAAAGATAAGGCAATCGTCAGTACCGCAGGAAAAGACAGCCGGAAGAAATCAATAATGCCGCCCGGAGAGGGATAGCAGGCGGATAACCTGGCATACGCATAACCGGCAAATAACGCGACCACGCCGCCGCAGGCAAATGCAATCCATGTTGCAGACTGCATAATCAGCGCTGTCTGCCCCAGCAGTGCAAAAATCCCTGCTCCCACCATCGCGCCGATCCCCAGCGCAATGACCTGTAATAGTGTTAACGGTTTTTCTGATGATACTGACGTCATACCCTGCTCCCGAAACAAAACCCGTGCTGCCGCTGATGTTTATTTATATCTGACAAAGCCCGGAAATCCGGGCTTTGTCGTTATCCGCGGGATCACCGGTAAAGGTTATATCCCAGCGCGGCGGCAACCGAGGCCACCATTTTCTGGCCTCTGACACTGTTTCCGTCATCATCCAGCGGCGGTGAAAATGCAGCGATTCCCATCACGCCCGGTACGACAGCCAGAATCCCGCCGCCGACACCACTTTTACCCGGCAATCCGACGGTGTATGCCCAGTCACCCGAGCGGCCGTACAGCCCTTCCATCGTCATTTCCGCCAGGATAAACGGCGTATGAGCCGGGTTCAGCACCTGCTCACCGGTCACCGGGTTTTTGCCGTGTCCGGCCAGTGTCGCCCCCATCGTGGCCAGCTCTTTGGTGGTCAGCAACGTGGAGCACTGGCGGGTATACACATCACACGCCTCCATCGGATCACAATAGAGATTTTGTGCCGCGTAAAGCAGCCAGGATATACCACGGTTATGGAAATTAGTGGTCTGCTCCGACTGATTCAGCTCATCCGACAATGCAATCGCATCTGATCCGAGGCGGCGCTGCATCGTCAGTATCCGCTGCCAGCGTTCTTCGGCCGATTTTGCGGTTACCGCACTGACGGTCGCGATTGCACCGGCGTTCACCAGCGGCGACAACGGTTTATCATTATGCAGCTCCAGCGCCATCACCGAGTTAAACGGCAGGCCGGTCGGGTCAGCACCGATCTGGTTCTGCACCGCCTCCGGACCAATATCCTCCAGCGCCAGTGCCAGTGTGCAGACTTTGGAAATCGACTCGATGGCAAACCGGTAATCCGCATCGCCGCTGCTGATAACATCCCCCTGCACTGTTACCACTGCGACAGCCGCCAGGTCGGACGGGATATTTGCCAGAAACGGAATATAATCCGCATTCGCACCGCCGGGAGCCTGATGAAACTGCTGCAGGGCATTGGTTACCGCCTGTTTGATAGCTGTTAAATCCGTCATGATACTTTTCCTTTGTTTTCCCATGTAAACGGTGCGAAATCACTGTCCGGATCACGCCAGCCTGGTTTACGAATCTGATAAACAACAAACGGAAGAAGAACGAACAGAACGGTCAGTCCGATCAGCGCCCCCACATACACTTCCGGGCTGCCGACCGCAATCTGTGCCGGCGGGATAAAGCTGAACAGAAATGCGGTTAATGAACCGAGAAGCCCCATACCGCCGAGAATAATCATCCCCGCATTACCGCCCGGGATACGGTACGGACGGGCACGCTGCGGCTGACTGAAGCGCAGATAAATCGCGGCACTGAACATCAGCATATACATAATCAGATAGAGAATAACGGTCAGCTGACTGAGGATCTGATAGGCAGCCTGTACGGACGGAAGCACCACAAACAGCACAGCCAGCAGAGAGACGAGCACCGCCTGCACCAGCAGGATATGTGTTGCCATCCCGTTCTTGTTGGTATGCTGGAACCAGTGCGGCAGATAGCCCGCTTTCGCCACTTCCAGAAGACCGGAAGACGGCCCGGCAACCCAGGTCACGACACTCGCCAGCACGCCGATAGCCAGCATGACGGCAACAATCGGCCCCATCCACGGAATATGCGCCCATTTGAACATATCATCGTAAGCCACCAGCAGGCTCTGGGTCAGACTGATATCTGACTGAGGAATGATAAAGGCGATCGCCAGTGTGCCGAGCACAAAGATAGCGACAGTACCCGCCGCTGCCAGAATAATGGCTTTCGGGTAGTTTTTGGTCGGATTATCAATGTCTTTTACGTGAATGGCGTTCATTTCCATCCCGGCGTAGAACAGGAAAATACTGGCCGCCAGCACAATGTTATCGAAGTTTGAGAAATCCGGCAGAACCTGATCCCACGCCAGGTCAATCTGCGGTGTCTGGCCGCTGAACAGGTAGGAGAAACCGAGCACAATCAGAATGATCGCCGGAACAATCGTCCCGATAATCCCGCCCCATTTTGATACCCGGGCAAATGCGCCGACCCCTTTAAAGGCAATAAACGTCGCCAGCCAGTAGATAAACAGCACAACACCGAGCACAAAGAATTTATTGGCCGCCAGCGCTTCATCAAATGCCTGATGAGGGTTGATAAAGGCAAGTGACACCGCCCCGAATGTCAGCCCGGTCGGGAACCAGACCGTCACCTCAATCCACAGCATCGCCATCGCCAGAAACGCCAGGCGCGGCCCGAACGCTTCGCCGACCCAGCGGAAAACCCCGCCCTTCTCTGACCAGCCCGTGGCCAGTTCAGCCGCGACCAGTGATACCGGGATCAGGAAGAACACTGCCGCAAACAGATAATAGAAAATCGCACTGAGACCGTATTCCGCTTCGGCAGGCAAACCGCGCAGGCTCACCACCGCCACAATATTCATGACGATAAGTGTGCCGATAGTCAGTTTTGCTGCACCGGAAGACGGTTTTTTGGTTGAAGTATCAGTCATAAAGCACCCCGGAGGATAATGAGTGAGAGCCTCCGGCTGCGGATACCAGCCGGAGGTCATGGTTAATTAACTGTGAGGGTCATTAACCATGATGAAAATTAACCGTGATGGAAGGTTGCTTTAGCCGTGGAGTTCACCACCGGATTTTGTCTGAAGTGATCGATAGCCCGCTTAATATCATCCAGCAACAGTGCGGCCAGATCACGGCTGACACCGTGGCGGATCATAATGCGCTGAACAACGGTTTTCTCTCTGTCCGCCGGGAGCGGATAAGAGGCTATCAGCCAGCCGCGTGTGCGGATGCGGTCGGAAAGGTCATACAGATTGAACTGCGTCACGCCAGGTTTCAGCTTGTAAGCCACCGCAGGCAGAGCGCCGCGGCCGTCATACACCAGATCGAAAATGTCCAGCTTGTTCAGTTCATCCGCAAGCCATTGCGCAGTATCTGCACACGCCTGCTGAATTTTGGTATAACCGGCGCGTCCCAGACGCAGGAAGTTATAATACTGTGCAATGATTTGCCCGCCGGGACGGGAGAAATTCAGTGCAAATGTCGGCATATTACCGCCGAGATAATCGACATTGAAAACCAGCTCTTCCGGCAGATCTTCTTTACTGCGCCAGACCACCCAGCCCACACCCAGCGGTGACAGACCGTATTTGTGACCGGAGCTGTTAATGGATTTCACCCGCTCAATCCGGAAATCCCACACCAGTTCCGGCTGAATGAACGGAGCAATAAACCCGCCGCTGGCACCGTCAACATGCAGAGGAATATCCAGACCGGTATCCCGCTGTATTGCATCCAGCTCTTTTGCCAGTTCCGCCACCGGTTCATAAATCCCGGTAAACGTCACACCCAGCGTCGCCACCACACCAATCGTATTTTCATCACAATACTTACGCAGATCAGACGGCTGCATACCAAGTGCATCGCCTTCCAGCGGGATTTGCCGGAGTTCCACGTCAAAATAACGGGCAAATTTTTCCCAGCATACCTGTACAGGGCCGGTCACCAGATTCGGCTTACCGGTATCTTTCCCCTGTTTTTCGCGGTTTTTACGCCAGCGCCACTTCATTGCCAGTCCGCCAAGCATCGCAGCTTCGCTGGAACCGGTGGTAGAGCAGCCGATAGTTTCCTGAGCCTGCGGGGAATTCCACAGGTCGGCAATAATATGTACACAACGGCTTTCAATTTCAGCCGTTTGCGGATATTCATCTTTGTCGATCATGTTTTTATCGACACTGTCCGTCATCAGCTGTTTGACTTCATCCTCAACCCAGGTTGTACAGAATGTCGCCAGGTTCTGACGGGAATTACCATCCAGCAGTAGTTCATCCCGGACCACGCTGTAAATAATTCGCGGGTCACTGCTGTCTTCCGGCATTTTGTATTTAGGGAGTTTTGCATCCGAGTCTGTTGATGCGTAAATATCAATAAATTCTGAACTATTATTACCTTTCACAGCATGAAGAGACATACAACCTCCTTCTCAGACTACTTATTGATAGTTAAAATAAATTAATGGTGCTATGCGGTTATTCATGGCTAATTGCGGTAAAAAAAGATAATGCCAGCTAAAACCATGTGATTACCGAAGCAACCTACGTATATTAGCTTATAAAACACACAATACTCAAATCCATAAAACAGGTCAGAAATTATAATTTCTTATATAATTCGTTTTTATTATGATAAACCAAAATAAATCATCCTGATAAAAAACACCACAAACACAGAAGAAATGTTTATTTGTTTTGTTACCGTTTTGTGAAACACAGACGTGTATATATAAGAACTGAACAGGATGAAATTAACGGAAGAAGAATGAGTGACAGGAAAAACCGGGCAGTGCGGAGGATCATAAATCAGTGTCTTTTTTTCTTACCCGAATCAAGCCATTTTTACATCACCGGAAACCACAGACAAAAAATCAGGAAAGGTACAGATACAGCGGGACATTTAAAACATACCGCTAAATATAAACGCTAAGTCAGGCGGTTTCTCTGATGACCCGAATATTAATTTTAAGAAAAAATAACTATCCGTGATAAAGCAGTATCCGGCATATACAACAAATTATGTATACCGTTTTAACAATAAAATAAAAAAGGGTCAGGAGCGGAATGTTACCGGATTATTTTATGCAAATAACAAACAATAAACCCGGATACACCACGAATCCCGGCAATATAGACCTGATGTATATTTTGCGGTCACAGGAAACACCGGTATCCCTCTGTTTAACCGGTTCAGGCAGTCAGAAGATACAGATACTGATAAAAAACAAAATAACAAACAAAAAAAATGACTCACGTGGAAAAATCAGCACATGAGTCCATTATTTTGCATTTAATTAGATTATTATCGTTATTTCAATAAAATATTCAGCATTCTGCGTAATGGCTCTGCAGCTCCCCACAGAAGCTGATCACCCACAGTGAATGCCGAGATATAATCCGGCCCCATATTCAGTTTACGGATGCGCCCGACCGGCGTTTTCAGTGTGCCGGTAACCGCCGCCGGCGTCAGCTCACGCACGGAGATATCACGATCATTTGGTACAACCCGTACCCACTCGTTATGGGCAGCCAGTAAAGACTCAATCTCTGCAACCGGCAGATCTTTTTTCAGTTTCAGGGTGAATGCCTGGCTGTGGCAGCGCAGTGCCCCGATACGGACGCACAAACCATCCACCGGGATAATATTCTGACCGCGTGACAGGATTTTGTTGGTTTCCGCCTGACCTTTCCACTCTTCACGACTCTGGCCGTTATCCAGCTGCTTATCAATCCACGGGATCAGGCTTCCGGCCAGCGGTACGCCGAACTGTTCCGCCGGTAATGCACCGCTGCGGGTAAATTCAGTCACTTTGCGTTCAATATCCAGGATTGCGGAAGCCGGGTCCTGCAACTCTTTCACCACGTGCGCATTCAGTGCACCCATCTGTACCAGCAACTCGCGCATATGACGGGCACCGGCACCGGATGCAGCCTGGTAGGTTGCCACAGAAGCCCACTCCACCAGATCCGCCTCAAACAAGCCGCCCAGAGACATCAGCATCAGACTGACTGTACAGTTACCGCCGACAAATGTTTTAATGCCGCGGTTCAGCCCTTCTTCTATATGCTTACCGTTCACCGGGTCGAGAATAATAATGGCGTCATCATTCATCCGCAGTGCCGATGCCGCATCAATCCAGTAACCGTTCCAGCCGCTCTCACGCAGCTTCGGATAAACATCATTGGTGTAATCACCGCCCTGGCAGCTGATAATAATATCCAGTGCACGCAGTGCATCAATATCAAAAGCGTCCTGTAACGTACTGCGGTGCCCGCCGAATGACGGCGCTTCCCCGCCGCTCTGCGAGGTTGAGAAAAATACCGGACGGATACCGTCAAAATCCCGCTCTTCTGTCATGCGCTGCATCAGCACAGACCCCACCATCCCGCGCCAGCCGACAAATCCCACATTTTTCATCGTGATGTTTCCTTTTATTCTCATCTGAACTGCGTTTGCAATACTCTTAACCTGACAAAATATGAATAACGGTGCAAGTGAATTTATTGATGATCCCCCGCTGTTCAGAAGCCGGACTTATATCAGGCAGCGGGTTCTCATCCGGCCGCCGGTGCTTTATGCTGGAGATAACACCACAGTGATCAGAACAGGGCGGAATCATCATGTATTACGGTTTTGATATGGGCGGGACAAAAATTGAGCTTGCCGTTTTTAATGAAGCACTGGAGCCGGTCTGGCAGAAACGCATCGCGACTCCCAAAGAGAGCTATGCCGCGCTGCTTGAAGCATTCCGGCAACTGACAGAACAGGCGGATACCGAACTCGGCTGTAAAGGAAAAATCGGTATCGGTGTTCCGGGTATTGTGAATCATAAAAAAGGAACTGTATTTACCACCAATGTGCCCGCCGCGCAGTATCAGCCGCTGCGCCATGACCTGGAAACGATACTGCAGCGTCCGGTAAAAATTGAAAATGACGCCAACTGCTTTGCTCTCTCCGAAGCCTGGGACCCGGCATTCCGCCACTACCCGACAGTACTGGGTCTGATCCTCGGTACCGGTGTCGGCGGCGGCTTTGTGATTAACGGCACCGTGTTGCCGGGGAAAAACGGGATTGCCGGAGAGATCGGTCATATTAATATGACCCTGGAAGGGGACAAACTTCTCGGGCATCAGGTTCCGGAGACTCTCTGCGGCTGCGGAAAAACCGGTTGCTTTGAAACCTATCTTTCCGGCCCGGGATTTGAGCGTATTTTTACGGCATTTTACGGCGAAAAACTCAGTGCGGTTGATATTATCACCCGTTACTACAACGGTGATCATCATGCAAAACTGCACGTTGAACGCTATATGTCACTGCTCGCGCACTATCTGGGGAATATACTGAATGTTTTTGATCCTGATTTACTCGTGATCGGCGGCGGATTATCACAATTTGAGGAAATTTACCGCCTGCTGCCGGAATACCTGCCGCAGTACCTTTACGGTGTTGCCTCACTGCCCGCCATTCATAAGGCCCGTTACGGGGATTCCGGCGGTGCCAGAGGAGCAGCCTGTCTGAATTTTTCCGGCTGACCGGCATATATTTACCGCCTGCGGATACAGGCGGTAAATATTAAAAATAATATAGGCTAACTCTTATCTTATTTATCCCGGAAAAAGGTTAGATTAACTGTATTAAAAGCCGGCTGAATCTGCAACGTACCGTATTTGTACATAGAATATCATTCTGTTTTCTCTGTATTATATCAGTCCGTGTTAAATTACGTATTCTTGTGATTATTATATATCATAGGTGAGTGGATAATGAATTTCATCAATCATACTATTTTTCCGGCACTGAATTTTGACTGTCATAACCCGCATCATGATAAATTTCATGTTGTTGCATCACGTATCACTTATGATATCCGGATAAATACCCGTAATGGTCAGAGTCAGCTTATTATTTCTCCCGAACAATCCCCGCTGAATTATACAGATATCAGCTACAGTGAAATGATTGATGCCAGCATTGAATATGAAAATGATTTGGCACCCTATAAACCAAAAACGGATATTGTCATTAACGCCACTGCGTTTGTACCGGAAAACAATCCGGTTCCGGTTTTTGATGTGGGGATTCAGATAGGAAAATATCAGAAAGCCCTGCGTATATTCGGTCCCCGTAACTGGGTAAAAGAGGACAATGAATGGTTTCTGACAGAGCCTGAACCGATCAGTTATCTTAATATCCGCTATGAGCATGCCTCCGGTGGTACATACAATGCCGGTGATACTGTTTTTACTTCTCCGGCAAATCCGATTGGTATGGGCTGGTATCCGGCAGAATTTCTGGCGGGGAGTGATAAAACACAGTTACCGGCGCATCAGATAGAATCCCCGGATATCCCGGCACAGCATATCAGTCAGATACTCCGGCCGGACGGTTTCGGCTTTTTTGGCCGGACCTGGCAGGGGCGTGCGGAATACGCCGGTGACTACCATCAGAACCCACCGTCACAGATGCCGGATAATCTCAATTACTGGTGTGGTGCACACCCGACGCTGCAGATTCCCCATCTTAAAGCCGGTAATAAACTCCCGCTGAAACTGTTTGGTCTGGTATCCGCGACCGAGATTGAGCGCCAGCATGTCCTGTTTTATGTTCCGGTGGAAAATCTGTTTGTTTTTATCGGCTCCGGCCTCGGATTTTCTATCCCGAAAAATTTACAGCTCGACACCATTGTTGTGGATATGAACCTGAGAAAAGTGTTCTGTACTTACCGCATTGCCCTGCCGGACTCTCTGAACATCACAGAGGTGACGCTGCGCTACATTCCGGATCATCCGGCCATATGACCGGTACACATTGCACGTAAAAAGTGGCGCCATTGTCTCCGCCAAAAATTACGGTTAAGTAATTATTTTACATTTCCGAAACTGAGATTTATTTATATTAAAATTACCTATCAGATATAAACAATAAATAACATAAAATATGTTATTACATCAATAAAAAAGAATACCTGTAATATTGATACAACAATTAAGCATCTCTTAAATTATTTCATTTCAATGACAAAAAATAATTTTTAAAAATAAAAAGTCATATATTTCCCGGTCATTTGAGAATATATTACCGCAAAAATAAAATAACCTATTCCGTGCTGTCTTCTTACAGTGCGGAGGACTCTTTTTAATTGTTTTACATTATCCCGGGGTTATCATGAAAAACAACATGCCTGTCACACAGCATGAGTATTCGCTTAACGATAATGCAATATTAATGTCAACCACTGATACTCAAAGCCATATAACCTATGCAAACTCTGCATTTATTACAGCAAGCGGATTTGAGGAAGAGCAGCTTACCGGACAACCTCATAATATTATCCGTCATCCGGATATGCCACCGGCTGCCTTTGCTGATATGTGGTATACCCTGCAACAGGGTGACAGCTGGACAGGTATTATCAAGAACCGCTGTCGTAACGGCGACCATTACTGGGTAAGAGCAAATGTCACCCCGGTATGGCACGATAAAAAATTAACCGGTTATATTTCTGTCCGTACAGTACCATCCCGCGATGAAATAAAAAAAAGCGCATCACTTTACAGCCGGTTAAAGAATAATAAACTAAACGGATACCGTCTTTTTAAGGGCGTTATTATCCGCAAAGGTAAACTGGCATTTTTATCATTAATGAAATGGCTGCCGGTCGGAAAGCGGATTAATTATTCCTTATTAAGTGTCATGTTATTAACGCTGGCGCTGTTATTTTCACCGTTAAATCCGTTTATTCAGGCGGGTGGCGTAGTGACTCTGTTTATTCTGCTATCGCTTTATCTGCTGTCACAGATGAAAAAAGTAGTTTCCGGCCGTAAACCAGCACCCGTACACATGGACAGAGTGGATGAAATCGGCCTGCTGATGCGCATGGTGAATCAGTCAGGGCTTAACCTGAATTCGCTGGTGGATGACGTCAGCACCCAGGTTGCCGGGATCAAAGCTATCAACCAGCGGGTTTCACAGGAAACGACTGCGCTGCATACCCGTTCAGAAGAAGCATCTGCCCATTTGCAGCAAACTGCCGTTGCTATTGAGGAGATCAGCAGTGCGGTGCAGCAGACGGCCGAAAGTGTCTATCTGACTATGAATATCGCCGGTAATGCGAGCAACAGTGCGACACAAAGCAACGAAACCATGCAGAAAACGATCGATATGATGCATACCATTTCTGCGGATAATAATCATATTGTCGATATCATCGGTGTGATTGACCGTATTGCTTTTCAGACCAATATTCTGGCTCTGAATGCCTCGGTGGAAGCCGCCCGTGCCGGAGATGCCGGACGGGGATTTTCTGTGGTGGCTGCAGAGGTACGCAACCTCGCACTGCATTCCGCCTCTGCCGCCAAAGAGATAAAAACCCTGATTGAGAAAAATGCGGCCAATGTCCGTACAGGTGTGACAATCGCAGAGCAGACTGAAACCCAGCTCGGGGAAATGGTCACCGATGTGCTGAAAATGTCATCCATGATCAATGAAATCGGCCTTGCCACCAAAGAACAGACTCAGGCGCTGGAGCTTATCAATGAATCTGTCGCCCGTATCGGCACCATGACCGGCAACAATACTGAAATGGTCAATAATGTTACCGGTGCCACCTCAGAACTGACGCGGCGGGCCTCACGGTTGCAGCAGGCAATACAGGTCTTCGGTAATCATGCCTGAGCAGATGCGGCAAACCGCGCTGCCCGTTTGCCGGTATTTAATACCGGTTTGCTGTGCGGCTGAGCAGCGGCATGATCTGTCAGGCGGAAATCCCGTGTCCGTGACTGTAAATCCGCAACCTGAACCTTAAGTGCATCAGAAGAACCGGCAAGCTCATCGGCGATCATCACACTGCCCTGAGTTGCCTGTTCCAGCTCGGAAAGGGCCGTTGCTATCTGCTCAATCCCCTGTTGCTGCTGCTGTGTGGAAACAGAGATCTGCGCCATCAGGCCGTTTACCCGCTCCGCCCCCTCAACAATCTTATTCATATTCGCTTCGGCGCGGTGAACAATCTCCTCACCCTGCTTCACATTATCTGTTGTTAATGAAATCAGTGATTTGATATTTTTTGCGGATTCCGAACTGCGGTGAGCCAGATTTCTGACTTCACCGGCAACCACAGTAAACCCTCTGCCGTGCTCACCGGCACGGGCCGCTTCCACTGCCGCATTCAGGGCCAGAATATTGGTCTGGAAGGCAATGGAATCAATAAGAGTGATGATTTCAGTCATCTTATTGGTGCACTCATTAATAGAATGCATATTGGTGGCAACTTCCTCCATCAGCTTGCCGCCATGCCCTGCAAACAGGGTTGCTTCCTGCGCGTGCTCACTGATCAGAACGGTATTTTCTGCATTATTTTTTGTTCCGGCGGCAATTTCTTCCATATTGGCTGCCGTTTCCACCAGCATGGCTGATTGCTGCTCTGTCTTGGCGGACAGTTCAAAACTGCGCATTGCCAGTTGTTCAGATAACCCGGATGCAGAATCCGATGAGTTGCGGATCTCCCTGACCAGCAGAGAAAGGCTTTCCGCCAGCTGGTTCACCCCCGGGATCAGGCGTCCGGGACAGTTATTGCCAAATACCGGTATCCGTACTGATAAGTTACCGGCATTGACCTCATCAATACTTTTTTTCACTGCGTTGATAGGCATCACCAGATACTTTGTGATGTAAAGCCATGAGCAGACAAACGTAAAAACACTGACAATATTAAGCATCACTAATTTGATCAATGCTGACAGGGGTAACAGAAATATAATATTAATTGTAGTGAAATTACAGATAAGAAACACAATAATAACCGTTCTTACACTGATGTTTTTAAGCATAACTCACTCCATAATTTGAATTTTTCGATATTTTTAGTTAATGAATCTTAATTTACTTTTTGTTTTATCTTTCTATATAATTGATTATTAACAGGGTAAATTCAAATTTTATTACTGATAAGTAAGTGAACTTAATCACATTTAGTTTACAAATATGATTATTGGTCAAATAATGATGTTGTTTTTCTTAACAATGGAAATACCCGGGTAAAAAAAAGCCCGGAGTGCATCACAGCGATGCGCTCCGGGCCTGAATCTTTAATTCTCTGAAACTAAATCAGACTCCGGTTTATTCCACCGTCACTGATTTTGCCAGGTTACGCGGCTGATCCACATCGGTGCCTTTAATTAAGGCGACGTGATAGGAAAGCAGTTGTAACGGAATGGTGTAGAAGATTGGGGCAATAAGCTCTTCCACATACGGCAGCGGAATAATTTTCATATTTTCGCTGTCGCTGAAACCGGCGTCTTTATCCGCGAAGACATACAGCAGGCCACCACGGGCACGGACTTCTTCAATGTTGGATTTCAGTTTTTCCAGCAGTTCGTTGTTCGGTGCCACGATAATAACCGGCATATCCGCATCAATCAGAGCCAGCGGGCCGTGTTTTAATTCACCGGCTGCATAGGCTTCTGCGTGAATATACGAGATCTCTTTGAGTTTCAGCGCGCCTTCCACCGCAATCGGGAACTGATCCCCGCGGCCCAGGAACAGTGCGTGGCTCTTGTCAGAGAAATCTTCCGCCAGTTGCTCGATGACTTTGTCCTGGGACAGCATGCTTTCAATACGGCTAGGCAGAGCATGCAGTGCAGTCACAATACGGTGCTCCAGTTCCTCACCTTTGCCTTTCAGACGACCGAGGTAAGCCACCAGCATCAGCAGAACAGTCAGCTGAGTGGTAAATGCCTTGGTGGAAGCCACACCGATTTCGGTTCCGGCTTTGGTCATCACGGCAAAATCAGATTCACGTACCAGCGATGAACCGGCAACGTTACAGATAGCCAGTGAAGTCAGATAACCCAATTCTTTACCCAGACGCAGCGCAGCCAGGGTATCTGCGGTTTCACCGGATTGTGAAATCGTGATCAGCAGGCTGTTCTTGCGGCAGGCCGGTTTGCGGTAACGGAATTCAGAGGCGATTTCGACATCACACGGAATACCCGCCAGTGCTTCAAACCAGTAACGGGATACCATCCCGGCATTGAATGACGTACCACAGGCGACAATCTGGATATGCTCGATACCGGACAGCACATCACGGGCTTTTTCACCCAGTTCGCTGAACTCAACCGTGTCATTACGCAGACGCCCTTCCATCGTATTTTTGATGGCCAGCGGCTGCTCATAGATCTCTTTCTGCATATAATGGCGGTAAATACCTTTATCACCGGCATCATACTGAACGTTGGATTCAATCACATCACGTTCGGCGGCATCACCATTGCAGTCAAAAATATGCACATGACGGCGGGTGATTTCGACAATATCCCCTTCTTCCAGGTAGATAAAGCGGCGGGTAACCGGCAGCAGAGCCAGTTGATCAGAGGCGAGGAAGTTTTCACCGACACCCAGACCAACCACCAGCGGACTGCCTGAACGGGCAGCAACCAGCAGTTCCGGTGTGCGGGAATCCATAATCACCGTACCGTAAGCACCGCGCAGCTGCGGAATAGCACGCTGCACAGCTTCACGCAGTGTACCGCCCTGAGAAAGCTCATGGTTTACCAGATGAGCGATAACTTCAGTGTCCGTATCGGAAGTGAACTGATAGCCGCGGCCTTTCAGTATTTCCCGTAATTCACTGTAGTTTTCAATAATACCGTTATGAACAACGGCGATAGTCCCGGAAACATGCGGGTGCGCGTTACGTTCCAGCGGTTCGCCATGCGTTGCCCAGCGTGTGTGCGCGATACCGGTGCCGCCGGAAACCGGCGTTTTTTCTGCTTCTTCCGCCAGCATTTTTACTTTGCCGACTTCACGCAAACGTGTCAGATGTCCTTCGCTGTCCACAACCGCCATACCGGCAGAGTCATATCCGCGGTATTCCAGACGACGAAGCCCTTCTAACAGAATTTCAGCGATATCACGTTGTGCTACTGCACCAACAATTCCACACATAGTTGTAAATTCCTGATTTAACGATGTCCTGCCTGATTGTTTTTACGGCGTTGCCGTGTCCCCGGGCTGTGTAGATATGGGGTTATTATTGTATTTACTTCTTCATTTTTACCGGACGTTTCCAGCCGGCAATCTGGGTTTGTCTGACCCGGCTTATCACCAGTTCATTCTCACCCACATCTTTGGTTACGGTCGTACCGGCACCGACAGTCGCACCTTTCCCGATAGTGACAGGCGCCACCAGCTGGGTATCAGAGCCGACAAAAACATCATCGCCGATTACCGTTTTAAACTTGTTCGCACCATCATAATTACAGGTGATGGTTCCGGCACCGATATTCACATCATTGCCGATTTCCGCATCCCCCAGATAGCTGAGATGCCCGGCTTTGGAGCCGGTGCCAAGTGTCGCTTTCTTCATTTCCACGAAGTTACCGACATGGGCTTTATCCGCCAGCACAGAGCCCGGACGCAGACGGGCAAACGGCCCGACAGTACAGTCACGTGCCATTTCAGATGATTCAACCACGGTATACGGGCTGAGCACAGAGCCGTCACCGATAACGCAGTCTTTCAGCACACAACCGGCACCAATCACCACATTATTCCCGAGGGTTACATCCCCTTCGATAATAACATTCACGTCGATGATGATATCTTTACCGTGTGTCAGGGTGCCGCGCAGATCAAAACGTGCCGGATCAAGGATCATGACACCTTCGAGTAACAGGCGATCAGCCTGTTCACGCTGATAAATACGCTCCAGCGCCGCGAGCTGAAGGCGGTTATTCACCCCTTCCATTTCACTCAGTTTTTCCGGATGAGCGGTCTCAATACGACGCCCTTCCTGATGCGCAATAGCAATAATATCGGTGATATAAAATTCACCCTGCGCATTATTGTTGTTCAGTTTTGCTAACCAGCGTTTGAGATCACCGCCGTTGGCCACCAGAATACCGGTGTTGATTTCGTTGATTTTCTGCTGTTCTTCAGAGGCATCTTTCTGTTCGATTATCCCGGTCACCTGACCGTTTTCGCGGATAATACGTCCGTAACCTGCCGGGTTATCCAGGATCACCGTCAGCAGACCAATCCCCCCTTCCGGTTTGACCGCCATCAGGCGCTCCAGGGTTTCAGCCGCAATCAGCGGAACATCGCCGTACAGCATCAGAATATCTTCGTCATCGGCAAAGTGAGGTGCAGCCTGCTGCATCGCATGCCCGGTTCCCAGCTGTTCAGCCTGTAACACCCAGTTCAGATTCTGATCCGACAGCGTATTCTGTAATAAATCACCGCCGTGTCCGTAAACCAGATGCACGTTCTGTGCGCCCAGCGAAAGGGCTGTATCAATCACATGCTGAACCATCGGTTTGCCTGCCAGGTGATGTAACACCTTCGGCAGCGCGGAGTACATCCGGGTACCTTTACCCGCAGCGAGAATTACCACACTTTTAGCATTCGTAGACATAAGAAATCTGATCGCTCCTCTTTTAGAGTGCCAAGTAAACCTGTTTACACACGAAAATACCACATATTTCGCAACGCAAAAAAGCCAGTCAGCAGATACTGACTGGCTTTCATATTTTAACTGCCTCGGTTACATCATCTTCTTGGCTAATTCGTCAATTACACGTAATTTTGCAATTGCTTTTGCCAGTTCGGCTGATGCCTGAGCATAATCCACGTCACCATGTGCTTTCCGGATGTTTTCTTCTGCGCGGCGTTTTGATTCCATCGCCAGTGCAGCATCCAGATCATTTGCACGGATAGCCGTGTCCGCAAGTACGATAACGCCGTTTGGCTGTACTTCGAGCATTCCGCCTGAAAGGTAGATCAGCTCTTCTTCACCAAATTGCTTAACAATCCGTACCATGCCCGGTTTTATGGCAGTCAGCAGCGGGGTATGCATCGGGTAAATACCCAGCTCACCTTCACTGCCTGTCACCTGAATCTTCTGGACTAAGCCCTTAAACAGTTGTTTCTCGGCACTTACTACCGTCAGGTGAAACGTCATTGCAGACATATCAGCCTCCTGTCAACCGAATTAAATCTTCTTCGCTTTTTCCACAGCTTCTTCGATGGTACCAACCATGTAGAACGCCTGCTCCGGCAGATGGTCGTAATCACCTTCCAGAATACCTTTAAAGCCACGAATAGTGTCTTTCAGGGAAACGAACTTACCCGGTGAACCGGTGAAGACTTCTGCCACGAAGAACGGCTGAGACAGGAAGCGCTGGATTTTACGGGCACGGGCAACAACCAGTTTATCTTCTTCTGACAGCTCATCCATCCCGAGGATTGCGATGATATCTTTCAGTTCCTGATAACGCTGGAGGATTGACTGTACGCCACGGGCAACATCATAGTGCTCCTGACCAACAACGAGCGGGTCAAGCTGACGGCTGGTGGAATCCAGCGGGTCAACCGCAGGGTAAATACCCAGAGACGCAATCTGACGGCTCAGAACGACGGTCGCATCAAGGTGGGCGAACGTGGTTGCAGGAGACGGGTCAGTTAAGTCATCCGCAGGGACGTAAACGGCCTGTACAGACGTGATAGAGCCTGTTTTGGTCGATGTGATACGTTCCTGAAGCACACCCATTTCTTCCGCCAGTGTCGGCTGGTAACCTACCGCTGAAGGCATACGGCCTAACAGCGCGGATACTTCAGTACCGGCCAGGGTATAACGGTAGATGTTATCAACGAACAGCAGTACGTCACGGCCTTCATCACGGAATTTTTCCGCCATGGTCAGACCGGTCAGTGCAACACGCAGACGGTTTCCCGGTGGCTCGTTCATCTGGCCGTACACGAGTGATACTTTGTCCAGAACGTTGGAGTCAGTCATTTCATGATAGAAGTCGTTACCTTCACGGGTACGCTCACCCACCCCTGCGAATACAGAGTAACCGGAGTGCTCGATCGCGATGTTACGGATCAGTTCCATCATGTTTACGGTTTTACCCACACCCGCACCACCGAACAGACCGACTTTACCACCCTTCGCGAACGGGCAGATCAGGTCCATTACTTTGATACCTGTTTCCAGCAGTTCCTGGGAGTTAGACAGTTCTTCGTATGTTGGTGCAGCACGGTGAATAGACCATTTTTCTTCTGCGCCGATGTCACCTTTCATATCGATCGGATCACCCAGAACGTTCATGATACGTCCTAAGGTTTTCACGCCGACAGGGACTTCGATCGGGTGGCCTAAATCGGTTACTTCCAGATTACGGCTCAGACCGTCAGATGTACCCATAGCGATACAACGGACAACCCCGCCGCCTAACTGCTGCTGAACTTCCAGCACCAGTTTTTCATTACCATTTTTTACCTCAAGCGCATCGTACACTTTCGGTACTGCATCCTGAGGAAATTCGACGTCCACAACGGCGCCGATAACCTGGATGATTTTTCCAGTAGCCATCTTGAATCCTCTACGTAATTCGTAAAACCCGGGTGTTAAACCGCGGCAGCACCGGACACAATCTCGGTGAGTTCTTGTGTAATGCTTGCCTGACGCGCTTTGTTGTAAACTAAATTCAGCTCTTTGATCATGTTACCGCCGTTATCAGTTGCAGCTTTCATTGCAACCATACGCGCGGCCTGCTCACTGGCCAGGTTTTCCACAACGCCCTGGTATACCAGCGCTTCGATGTAGCGCCGTAAAAGGGAATCCAGTAACGCTTTAGGATCAGGTTCGTATAAATAATCCCAGGTTTTCTTCTTCAGGTTTTCGTCATCGCTTGGCGGTAACGGCAGAACCTGAACAATGGTCGGAACCTGAGACATGGTATTCACAAACCGGTTAGTTACAATGTACAGCTTGTCAAGACGACCTTCGTCGTAGGCCTGAAGCATGACTTTTACCGAACCGATAAGGTCAGCCAGCGAAGGTTCATCACCCATGCCGTTAACCTGAGCAACCACATTACCGCCCACAGAGGCAAAGAATGACGCTGCTTTGGACCCGATAAGTGCCAGATCAATCTGAACACCTTTGTCAGACCAATCTTTCATTTCGACAATCAGCTTCTTGAACAGGTTAATGTTCAAGCCACCACACAAACCACGGTCGGTAGAAACAACCAGGTACCCGACACGCTTAACCTCGCGTTCTTCGAGGTATGGATGTTTATATTCCAGATTACCTAACGCAATGTGACCAATCACACTGCGGATGGTCTCTGCATAAGGACGGCTGGCCGCCATGCGGTCCTGCGTTTTACGCATTTTGGACGCCGCGACCATTTCCATCGCTTTAGTGATCTTCTGCGTATTTTGTACGCTGGCGATCTTAGAACGTATCTCTTTTGCGCCGGCCATTTGCTCTCCTCATGAACCAGACGGCCTGTACTGTTCACACAGGCCGTTTAGTATTACCAGGACTGAGTCGCCTTGAAGGTATCGAGCACGTTTTTCAACTTCGCTTCGATATCATCGTTATAGCTACCCGTCTGGTCGATTTCTTTCAGAAGATCAGCATGTTCACGAGTGGCATAGCCAATCAGAGCAGCTTCAAACGGCACGACTTTCGAAATTTCGATATCTTCCAGGTAACCACGCTCAGCTGCATACAGTGACAGAGACTGTTGTGCCACTGACATTGGTGCATACTGTTTCTGTTTCAGCAACTCGGTAACTTTCTGACCATGGTCAAGTTGTTTACGGGTTGCATCATCAAGGTCAGATGCGAACTGTGAGAACGCCGCCAGTTCACGATACTGTGCCAGAGCGGTACGGATACCACCGGACAGTTTTTTCATGATCTTGGTCTGTGCTGCACCACCCACACGGGATACGGAGATCCCCGGGTTAACCGCAGGACGGATACCGGCGTTGAACAGCGCAGATTCCAGGAAGATCTGACCATCAGTGATGGAGATAACGTTTGTCGGAACGAACGCTGATACGTCCCCTGCCTGAGTTTCAATGATTGGCAGCGCGGTCAGAGAACCGGTTTTACCTTTCACTTCACCCTTGGTGAACGCTTCCACATATTCCGCGTTAACACGCGCAGCACGTTCCAGCAGACGGGAGTGCAGATAGAAAACGTCACCAGGATATGCTTCACGTCCAGGCGGACGACGGAGCAGCAGGGAGATCTGACGGTAAGCAACCGCTTGTTTTGACAGGTCATCATAAATGATTAACGCGTCTTCACCGCGGTCACGGAAGTATTCACCCATTGCACAACCGGAATACGGAGCCAGATATTGCAGTGCCGCAGATTCAGACGCACTCGCGACCACAACAATCGTGTTGGCCAGCGCATTGTGCTCTTCTAATTTACGGACAACGTTAGCAATAGTGGACGCTTTCTGACCAATTGCGACGTAAATACATTTGATGCCGGAATCGCGCTGGTTGATGATGGCATCGATTGCCAGTGCGGTTTTACCGGTCTGACGGTCACCAATGACCAGCTCACGCTGACCACGGCCGATTGGAATCATCGCATCGACAGACTTATAACCGGTCTGTACTGGCTGATCAACGGACTGACGGTCGATAACACCCGGTGCGATAACTTCGACAGGTGAGAAACCATCGTGCTCAACCTGGCCTTTACCATCGATAGGCTCACCCAGGGTGTTGACCACACGGCCTAACAGGCCACGGCCAACCGGCACTTCCAGAATACGGCCGGTACATTTTACTTTCATGCCTTCTGCCAGGTCGGCATAAGGACCCATCACAACCGCACCAACAGAGTCGCGCTCCAGGTTCAGTGCGATAGCATAACGGTTGCCCGGCAGAGAGATCATCTCACCCTGCATAACTTCGGCTAAACCGTGGATACGAATGATACCGTCGTTGACGGAAACAATCGTACCTTCGTTGTGAGCTTCACTCACGACATTGAACTGAGCAATGCGCTGCTTGATCAGTTCGCTGATTTCGGTGGAATTCAGTTGCATATGCTCCAGTCCCCTTAAGACTGCAAGACGTCGGTTAGACGCTCGAGTCGATTGCGAATGCTGTTGTCGATGACAAGGTCACCGGCGCGCAATACAAACCCCGCGATAACTGACTTATCAATTTTGCAATTCAGCTTAACTTTGCGTGACAGACGTTTTTCCATCGCTGCAGAAATTTTCGCCAGCTGCTGTTCATTGAGTTCGCCGGCTGAAGTGACTTCAACCTCAACAGTTGACTCCAGCGCAGCCCGCAATGTTGCGAACTGACGGCTAACTTCCGGCAGGGTCACTAAGCGACCATTCTCAGCCATGATACGAACCAGGTTCTGCACATGCTCGTCAATCTGTTCACCGCAAACAGTGATAAACGCCTGAGCCAGGGTTTCCGGAGCAAAAGAACCGGAAATCAGATCTTCGATCTGCTCATTGCGAGTCACTTCAGCGGTAAATGCCAGCATGTTCTGCCATTTTTCAACGGCCTGGTTTTCCACAGCAAAGTCAAAAGCTGCTTTGGCGTAGGGGCGAGCTACAGTAACGATTTCTGACATGCCCCATCCTCCTTACAGTTCAGCGACAAGTTTATCAACGATGTCGCTGTTAGCAGCTTCATCCACGGAACGTTCAATAATTTTCTCGGCACCCGCGACAGCTAAAATGGCGACCTGTTTACGTAACTCTTCGCGAGCACGTTTGCGTTCGGCGTCAATTTCCGCCTGCGCCTGTGCTACGATTTTGCTACGCTCAACTTCCGCTTCTGCTTTTGCCTCATCGATGATCTGAGCGCGTTGTTTATTCGCTTGATCGATCAGGGCAGATGCTTCCGCTTTCGCTTTTTTCATTTGGTCGGTCGCATTGGCTTGCGCTAAGTCCAGGTCCTTTTTAGCACGTTCTGCGGAAGATAAACCGTCAGCAATTTCTTTCTGACGTTTTTCAATGGCCGCCATGATCGGTGGCCATACATACTTCATACAGAACAAAACAAACAGGACAAACGCGATGGCCTGGCCGAGGATTGTTGCGTTAAGATTCACAGCACAATACCTCTTTATCTAATTGAGTTGATGTAAATATCCGGGAGTGGCCGTATCACTACGCAACCGCAAACATTACATACAAGCCCAGACCTACAGCGATCATCGGGATGGCGTCAACCAGACCCATTACGATGAAGAACTGAGTACGCAGCAGAGGGATTAAATCCGGCTGGCGTGCAGCGCCTTCTAAAAATTTCCCACCGAGGATGCCGATACCGATCGCAGCACCGATAGCCGCCAGGCCCATCATTACAGCGGCAGCCATGTACAGCAGATCCATATTCAGGTTTTCCATGACAGTCTCCAGTTTGTTTCAGTTAAATCACAGTTATTGATAATAAAATTAATGCTCTTCAGACGCCATCGACAGATAGACGATCGTCAGAACCATGAAAATAAAGGCTTGTAACGTAATAATCAGTATGTGGAAAATCGCCCACGGAAGGCTCAGTAACCATTGTGACCACCACGGTAGCAGACCTGCAATAAGAATGAAGATCAGCTCACCTGCATACATGTTCCCAAACAGTCGCAGACCGAGGGAAACAGGTTTTGACAGCAGGCTTACCCCTTCCAGAATCAGGTTGACAGGAATGAATAACGGATGGTTAAAAGGCTGTAATGTCAGCTCTTTTGCAAATCCTTTCACGCCTTTCATCTTGAAGCTGTAAAAGAGGATAAGAACGAATACACCAATCGCCATCGACAGTGTGATACTTACGTCTGCGGTCGGAACGATACGCAGCGCAGGTAAACCGAGGATGTGTTCACCGATATACGGAATGAAGTCGATTGGTAATAAGTCCAGTGCGTTCATCAGCAGCACCCACACGAACACAGTTAATGCGAGAGGTGCAATAACCTTGCTCTTGCCGTGATACATATCACGGACGTTGCTGTCAACGAAGCCGATAAGCATTTCTACCGCAGTCTGAAATTTCCCGGGAACGCCACTTGTCGCTTTCTTTGCCACCCTTCTGAAAAGCCATAAAAAGAAAATACCTAATACGACTGAGAAGAAAAGGGAGTCAATGTTCAGCGTCCAAAAAGATGGAGTCGCGTTCGCATGGGGATTGACCAACTCGAAAGTATTCAGGTCCAGCTGAAGGTTATTCAGATGGCCACCGATATACTCTTTTGTGGTTAAACTTTCTCCTGATGCAGACATGATGCCTCTTACCCTTTGTTGTTAAAACCGCTAACCGCTTAGCACGGCCGGTGCGATAATCTGCACGAAAAGCACCGCTAAATAGGTCAAGACCAGTGGTGCAACTGCCGCTTTAAACACTCCTAAAGCAATCATCAGTATCGCTATCGCGAAGATAACTTTAAACCCTTCCCCCACCACAAAAAACCATGCAATCCGGTACGACTGCGGTTCCTCATGCGCTTTCTGCCGGTTACTGATCAGCAAAAAAATCGCATTCGGTATCCATGCGGCTACTCCCCCGGCAAGCGCGGAAGCCCCCCATTCGATACTTTTTATGCAAAAAAGCGCACTAAGAACAACAAACGTCATAAACTGCAAAAACAACAGTTTTTTGGTCAATTTTCCGTTGAAAAGGGAGACAGACATGACATTTAGTTTCTCCGTGTGCACCTTCCGGGGTCAGGCTTACTGAATGATGTATAAAACTGCCTTTGAGCGAGAGTGTCAAGAGACAAAAACGTGCAAATTATACGGGCAGCCAGATTGTTTTCAATCAATAAGTAGCGAAAAAGTGAATAAAAATTTAATTTCTTTGCCGCCGCCACAAATCGTACAAAAAATAGAGTCTACCCTACCTCGGAATACGACGTGTAACTCATTTCTGAAACGTGACAAAAATCACATAACATAAAATACATTAGTTGAATTAACATTTTATAGCGATTAGCAGCTGTAAAAATAGCAATATCAATCAACCAGTTAATCAAAAAAATAAATATTTAACTGATATTTACAGATTAATTTTAAATAAAATAAATTATTTTGAAATAATACGTCATCCGTAAAAACGATTCGGCATAAAATTTTTTGCAGATAAACTTGCCGGAAAGTAACCAATCAGCCGTTGTTACTTTGTAACGGCCCGGTTACGCATTTTATTTTCGTCTCCGGAAAAACAAAGGGACGGTGCAGAAAATGCGCTGACTCCGTCCCCTTAAAAATATTTCTGTTTTTTGACGTACAGCAAACTCAGTTTGGCTTAAGAATCACCAGATGACGCTGTTCATCAAGTTGCGGCACGACCAGTTTTTCGACACTGACGAGAGAAATCCCCTCCGGTAACCGGGTCAGTTCCTCTTCCGGCACACTGCCTTTCAGTGCAAAAAAGCGTCCGGTTCCGGATGCCGGCAGGTGATGACACCAGCTGAGCATATCGTCCAGTGATGCAAACGCACGACTGATAACCCCGTCAAATGGCTCGCCCTGATACTCTTCCACACGGCTCTGAACCGGTTCGATGTTTGTCAGCCCCAGTTCATGCTGAACCTGTTTCAGGAAGCGCACACGCTTGCCCAGGCTGTCGAGCAGGACAAAGTGAGACTCAGGCCGGACAATCGCCAGCGGCACGCCGGGAAGCCCGGGACCGGTTCCGACATCAATAAACCGGCTGCCGGTCAGATGCGGCTCCACCACAATGCTGTCCATGATATGACGCACCAGCATCTGTTCCGGCTGACGGACAGAGGTCAGGTTATAGGCCTTGTTCCATTTGTGAAGCATCTCCACATAACCGGTCAGCTGCTGTTTCTGCTGATCGGTCAGCCGGATGTCCGTACTGCGCAGCAGTACGGTAAGTTGTTGCTGTAAATCACTCATCCGTTATGCACTCCGGCGCAGGAGGCCCTGCTTTTTCAGCCAGACCAGCAGAATCGAAATGGCGGCCGGTGTGATACCGGAGATCCGTGATGCCTGGCCGATCGATGTCGGTTTGTGGTCGTTCAGTTTGGCCACCACTTCGTTAGACAGCCCGCTCACCTGTTTGTAATCGAGATCAACAGGCAGTGTGGCGTTCTCATTACGCAGCTGGCGCTGAATTTCATCCTGCTGGCGGGAGATATATCCCTCGTATTTCACCTGGATTTCCACCTGCTGTGCTGCGGCCGGTGAATCAACCCCCGGGCCGAAATCACTCAGGGTCATCAGGCGGTTATAGTCCATTTCCGGACGGCGGAGAAGATCCTCCCCGGTCGCTTCTTTGGAGAGAGGGGTATTCAGGATCGCGTTGATCTCTTTCACGCTTTCGGATTGCGGATGAACGCGGATATCTCTCAGGCGCTGACGCTCTTTCTCGATCAGCTCCATTTTTTCGCTGAAGTGCGCCCAGCGGGCGTCATCCACCAGTCCGAGTTCACGGCCTTTTTCCGTCAGACGGGCATCTGCGTTGTCTTCACGCAGCATCAGACGGTATTCCGCCCGTGAGGTAAACATCCGGTACGGCTCTTTAGTGCCGAGTGTGCACAGGTCGTCCACCAGCACACCGATATAAGCCTGATCACGGCGCGGGAACCAGCCTTCCTGATCAGCAGAATAACGGGCGGCGTTCAGACCGGCCAGCAGCCCCTGAGCAGCCGCTTCCTCATAACCGGTGGTGCCGTTGATTTGTCCGGCAAAGAACAGGCCGTGCAGATATTTGCTTTCCAGGGTCTGTTTCAGGTCGCGCGGGTCAAAGAAATCATACTCGATAGCATAACCCGGACGCATAATCCGTGCGTTTTCCATGCCTTTCATCGAGTGAACAATCTGCATCTGTACATCAAACGGTAAGCTGGTGGAAATACCGTTCGGGTAAATTTCATGGCTGGTCAGCCCTTCCGGCTCCAGGAAGATCTGATGCTGGTTACGATCCGCAAAGCGCATCACTTTGTCTTCAATGGACGGGCAGTAGCGCGGGCCGATCCCCTCGATCACACCGGCATACATCGGGCTGCGGTCAAGGTTATTGCGGATCACTTCATGGGTTTTTTCATTGGTGTAGGTGATGTGGCACGGCATCTGTTCCGGATGTTCATCCGCACTGCCCATGAAGGAGAATACCGGCATC
Source organism: Morganella sp. BCCO 40_0007 (assembly GCF_032989665.1). Classification (NCBI taxonomy): domain Bacteria; kingdom Pseudomonadati; phylum Pseudomonadota; class Gammaproteobacteria; order Enterobacterales; family Morganellaceae; genus Morganella; species Morganella sp. BCCO 40_0007. The sequence continues at coordinate 170,385 of NZ_JAVBIN010000012.1, forward strand.
GGGTTGTCACCAAATTGCGGTGTCAGCTGAGCAAAATCGATGGTCCGGGCGTCAATACGCGGCGGTGTCCCTGTTTTCAGACGACCGACACGCAGCGGCAGTTCCCGCAGACGGTGTGAGAGTGAAACTGACGGCGGATCACCGGCACGGCCGCCGCTGTAGTTTTCCAGTCCGATATGAATTTTGCCGTCCAGGAATGTCCCGACAGTCAGTACCACCGATTTGGCTCTGAATTTCAGTCCCATCCGGGTTACCGCACCGGTAACAATATCGTTTTCAACGATAAGATCTTCAACCGGCTGCTGGAAAATCATCAGGTTGGGCTGGTTTTCCAGTGCGGTACGAACGGCCAGCCGGTAAAGCACACGGTCAGCCTGAGCACGGGTGGCATGCACTGCCGGCCCTTTGCTGGCGTTCAGGGTTCTGAACTGAATACCCGCACGGTCAGTGGCATGTGCCATTAATCCGCCGAGTGCATCGATCTCTTTAACCAGATGCCCTTTACCGATCCCACCGATAGCAGGGTTGCAGGACATCTGACCCAGAGTGTCGATATTGTGAGTCAGTAAAAGTGTTTGACGGCCCATACGTGCCGCTGCCATCGCAGCTTCAGTACCGGCGTGGCCACCGCCGATAACAATGACGTCAAAATGATCCGGATAAAACATGATAAACCTTCATTACAAAATGCAGTAGCGCATCGGGGGAGAGAATATAACTCAACTCTTGCCGTCTGACCATGAGCGGTAAAGACGCAGGTAATTATATAAAGATCTTTTTATTTAAAGATCTCTTTATTAGATCTTTTATTAGGATCGCGATCCTCTGTGGATAAGTGATAAATCCCCATAAAGATCATAAAACTGTAAAGGATCATTTCCTGTGCAGTACCGTTGATCCTGTTCAGTATAAGCTGGGGTCAAAACGGGTACTTATTCACAGGGCCTGGCGGAGAGTGATCTTATACAGTGAATAACTACGGGTTGATCGCAAGTTGATCCCCGAGTTATCCACAGTTGATCGCTGTTTTTATCAGCAAATCAGAGTAAATTTTTCCATTCTTCGATCCAGATCTCAGCCGGATCTTCAGGAATATCGTGTTTCTGAATATCAATTTCGAGTGACTGACCGATTTTTTCCGCACCTAAAGAGGCAAGAAGGGTATCCAGTGTACGGACCGCACCGCAGAAAGTGTCATATTCACTGCTGCCGATCCCGATGGCACCGTAACGGACAGTGCTGAGATCAGGCTGCTGTTCACGCAGCGCATCGGCAAATGACTGTATATTTTCAGGGAGATCACCGGCACCGTGTGTGGAGGTGACTATTAACCAGGTACTGTTCTGCTGCGGCACGTCATCCGCTTCAGGCCCGTGCTGCACATCTGTGGTAAAACCGGCGTTTTCCAGTATTTCAGCAACATGCTCAGCGACATATTCTGCGCTGCCCATTGTACTGCCTGTGATGAGAGTAACTGTGGTCATGGTGATCCCCTGCTGTAAAGAGCGGCTATTGTACGCTGTGAAACAGCTGGGATCTACCTGTGGATAATGTGGTTATAAGAAATTTTTTTTACGGGCGGATCGTCCGTATGATCGGATTCTGTAAGGAGATCAGGGTTTCAGTGGACTGTATCTCATCAATACTCTGTATCTTGTTGATAAGTACGTCCTGCAAAGATTCTATTGTTTTGCACATCACCTTTATAAAGATGCTGTATTGCCCGGTGGTGTAATAGACTTCCACCACTTCATCCAGCTTATCGAGTTTTTTGAGGGCGGCGGGGTAATCTTTGGCACTTTTCAGGATGATGCCGATAAAGCAGGTCACATCAAATCCCAGCTGCTTTTCACTGATATCCACCCGGGTGCCGGTGATAATACCTGCCTGTTTCATTTTCTCGACCCGGACATGAATGGTGCCGGGACTGACGGCAAACTTTTTCGCCAGTTCGGCGTAAGGTGTACGGGCATTCGCCATTAAAGCGTGAAGTATGTCACGGTCCAGATTGTCGATCTGATAAATTTCGGCCATTTTATGCCCCTTAAATTAACGAAAATTCATTTTTAGCATCATAAAAATGAATTTTATAAATAGCAAAGGGTATTTTTGCTAAAGGATATTGAATTTATACCCCATTCTGTTGCTTAATCTATTTCACAGGCAATACATGTTCCGCATATCAAGGATTATTATCATGGAAAAATCATTCATCCGACAGCAGCAGCAAATCAGCTTCGTGAAGTCATATTTCTCACGTCTGCTGGAAAAACAACTGGGCCTTATTGAAGTCCAGGGGCCAATCTTAAGCCGCGTGGGTGATGGTACTCAGGATAATTTATCCGGCAGCGAGAAAGCGGTTCAGGTGAAAGTTAAATCATTGCCGGGCTCAACCTTTGAAGTCGTGCATTCACTGGCTAAATGGAAACGCAAAACCTTAGGGCGTTTTGATTTTCTGCCGGGTCAGGGTCTGTACACCGACATGAAAGCGTTGCGTCCTGATGAGGATCGCTTAACCCCAATCCATTCTGTCTATGTTGATCAGTGGGACTGGGAAAAAGTGATGGCAGATGAGGAGCGTACGCTGCCTTATCTGAAGCAGACAGTGAGTAAAATATATCAGACAATAAAAGAAACAGAACTTGCAGTAAGTAAGGAATTTGGTCTGACACCGTTCCTGCCGGACCAAATTCATTTTATTCACTCTGAAGAGCTGCTTGCGCGTTATCCGGACCTGGATGCCAAAGGTCGTGAACGTGCCATCGCGAAAGAACTGGGTGCCGTATTCTTAATCGGTATCGGCGGTAAATTATCTCATGGCGAGTCCCATGATGTCCGTGCACCGGATTATGATGACTGGACCACTGAGAACAGTGACGGCTACAAAGGGCTGAACGGGGATATCCTCGTGTGGAACCCGGTTTTACAGGATGCGTTTGAGTTATCCTCAATGGGTATCCGTGTCGACCCGGTCACCCTGGCGCGTCAGCTGGAACTGACCGGCCAGCAGGTGCGCATGGAGCTGGACTGGCACAAATCGCTGGCAGCCGGTGAAATGCCGCAGACTATCGGCGGCGGGATCGGCCAGTCACGTCTGGTGATGTTACTGCTCCAGCGCAGCCATATCGGCCAGGTACAGTGCAGTGTGTGGGCACCGGAAGTGCGTGAAACCATCTCTGATATGCTGTAATACTTTTGCTGTACGGTGAGCCCGGAGGCTCACCGCCTGAAACGGCGCAGCAGACGATTTTTTAAGCCGGTATCAAAACGCCAGATGTGATCAAAAATCCGCATGATACCGGGCTTTCCGTAATGGGACAGGGCTACCGCATGGAAGCGGTGTTTTCCCTGCTGCTGTGAACGTTTAACCTGCTTTACCACTTCATCCGGCAGCCGCTGGGCAATAAAATCAGATATCACCACCACATCCGCATCACGCCACTGCGGTGTCTCCAGCCGTTTTGCCGTTTCTGTCAGACAGGATGCCAGGTCTGTTCCGCCTTTAAAACTCTGCAGCAGAAAGCGGGTCATCTGTTCGATGCCGTCCTGACCGAGAAAATCATAATGTACCTGTTCGGTGGAAAAGAGCATGACATGACACTGCCGGTTATCAGCCATGGCAATTTTGACCAGTGCAAGACAAAACGCTTTGGCGCAGCGTTCATTAAAGCCGCCCATCGAGCCGGAGGTATCGATACAGATAATGAAAGGACCGCGCGGCTGTTTTTCATCTTTATGATGAACGATCGGCCGCATCACCTGCCGTTCCTGCCAGTGATCGCCCTGTAACCGGTAGGTATACAGCTGTTTCTCAGCCAGCTTCCGGTAAAATTCCAGCTCCAGACCGCTGATGCCGAGTAATGCCAGCTCTGCGGGCAGAAGACGCAGCACATCATCACTCAGCCCGACCCCGCTGACCTCTTCCGGGGTCTGATCCGGCACCAGCTCAGTTATGATGACCGGTTCTGTCACCGCACTGTCCTGAGGGACGGATTTCGCTGTCTGGCTGCGCCCCAGCAGCGAGGCCAGTTTTTCCAGTTCCGGCTGGGATTTTAAGAACTCACTGTAACGCAGCAGGAGATCATCCGCCGGTCCCGGGGATTTCAGTGATCCTTTTGTCAGATCCCATAACTTGCCGGAAGCCTGTTCATTTTCACTGATGATCGGATCAAGATTGCCGCTCAGCGCCAGATGCTGCTGAAGCTCGGCGAGGAGCTGTTCTTTTTCCTGCTCCAGAATCTCTTTGTGGTAAGCGGTGACCTGTAAAATCAGGCTGATGCGCCAGCGCTGATTGAATAATATCTGATGAGAGGTGGTTTCCTGCTCATCTCTGTGCAGGCGGTGGGCTTCCGGAGAGAACGGGGAGTTTATGTCCTCCAGTGCTTTGAGTATTTCCGGCAGCTGACGGTAAAATTCTGTCCGGTCTGCGGCAGTGCTTTTCTGGTAAAGACAGAATTCATCCGCCAGTGCCGCCGGAACCAGCGCTTCTCTGACCCGTTCTTCCAGTGATTTGCGCCATGATGGCAAATCGGTCAGTACCGCCCGGCGCAAACGCGGGTGTTTTTCGAAAAACCAGGCCAGTTGCGGGGCGGCCAGCAGTGTCAGCAGGATCTCTTCAATCAGTTCCCCTTCATTGACGGCCAGCGCGACATCCAGTGCCGAAAGACTTAACACGGAGTGCTGCTCATCTGCTGAGTCAGTTTATCGAGACGCTCTGTCACCGGCAGGAAGCTTTCCTCTATCTGCGCAATCCAGTCATCACTGACAAACAGAGCAGGCTGATGCTGTGCAAACAGCTGACGCTGCTGTACCAGGGTCTGACGGATTCCGGAAAGCTTATCCAGCCAGATTTGTGTTTGTGCTTCTGTCATCCGGCTGTCAGTATCCGCAGGGAACAGCGTGCTGCTGCGCAGGCTGACATCATGCAGTTCCAGCAGACCGTTATCATTCACTGCGGCAGAAACCGACTGAGTAAACCCGATACCATTGAGTTTTGCCGCAATGTTCCCTCCTTTATCAAAGACGCCTTTATCAAAGAAGGTATCAAACGCACTGCGTTCAATAGTCACATGGGTAACGGTCATATCATGTAATGTCAGGGGATTATGTAAAAACAGCGTTACCGGGCCGGGCGGCAGGGTATCCGGTAACGTATAGCTGACTTTGCGCCCGAAACGGGCACTGCTGCGGATAACACTGAAGGCATCCTGCTGTTGCCGGGTCTGCGTTTCCAGTATCCATTCCTGATAGTATTTTTCCAGCTCCAGCAGCAGGCTGCGCTGCTGATAGGCCTGCTCACACACCAGTTGTGTCAGCAGCTGCGGAACATCTTTCAGTGACGCGGAATCATGCCACAGGCAATCTTTCAGCAAAATCAGATCAAGAGGCGTGATACTGCTGTGGTCGTTGAAAAACGCACTGGCCTGTAACAGCCGCAGTGCTTTTTTCCAGCGCCGGTCTGAGATATACGGCGCGTTATCCAGCCGTTCAATCTGCTGACGCAGCTGATAAATCAGTTCAAATATCTGATCGGTCAGCACAACACGGTCAATTTCTTCCTGCCACTGATGATATTCCTCATCGGTTACCTGAAGATGCGCGGGGATCTGTTCATCTGATGCGCCGGGTGTGACGGTGAGCATGGCGCGGAAACTCTGTTTTTCCTGTAGTTTATCCAGCCATAAGCGGATCAGCATCCGGTCATAGAGGGCTTCCAGGCTGCTGTCGTTATCCGGCAGTTCGTTGGAGGCGGCCACCAGCAACCGCATCGGGATAGCGCTTTCGCTGTCGCCGTTACGGTATTTGCGTTCGTTAATCGCGGTCAGCAGGGTATTAAGGATAGCGGGACCGGCTTTCCAGATTTCGTCGAGAAACACGATTTCCGCATCCGGCAGATATCCCTGCGTGATGCGCTGATATTTCCCTTCATCTTTCAGTGCCTGAATTGAGAGCGGGCCGAAGATCTCCTCCGGGGTGGAGAAGCGGGTCATCAGATACTCAAAGGCACGGGCGTCACTGAAAACCAGTTTCATCCGCCGTGCAATCATACTTTTGGCTATTCCCGGCGGGCCGAGCAGAAAAACACTTTCCCCGCTGAGGGTTGCCAGTAAGCAGAGCCGGATGGCGTGCTGTCGTTCATACAGCCCGGATTCCAGATGTCGGCTCAGCCGGGCGATACGTTCAGAACGTTGCATGGGACTCCCGTGAATTTACTGATGCAGTTTCTGCGTTTATAAACTAAAAAAGCTACCGCGTTTACTGCGTAAAATCACGTTTCTTCTGCTTTTTGCGCAAATAGTGATAAAAAAATTGCCGGGGATACCGGCAATGCTGTTAATCAGTAAAACAGAACATCAGTCAAACCGGACATCAATCACCTGATAGAAACTGTTGGCGGTATCCGCGATTTCCCATACACCGTAAATAATCTGATAGCCGCTCCGTTCCGGAATGGTGCACTGATGTGTCACTGTCTGCGGCGGAACCTGATTTTTACCGTCATAACTACAGAATGGTTCGGATTCAAATGATGCCCGGGTCAGCGGGGCTCCCGGCTGCCAGTCCGGCCTGGTGATGTAGTAACGCCAGTTACGGGTTTTGTGGGCAGCTGTTATTTTCCAGGTGAACATGGCGGTTCCCGGTTTTACCGTTATCTGATGCCAGTTATCACCGGGGGTATCGAGTGGCAGAAAACGCTCAATACCCCCGCTGGCAAGCCGGCCGTCCGGCGGGAATTTTCCGTCCGGAAATCCGGATAATGTTTCAATACTTTGTGGTTCCCATTGGGCGGAGCCACACATTGCAGCGGGATTTTCACCGTCACGGCAATTTGCTGCCCGTGAGGCCGGTTCAGTGATATAGCCGTGAGCAAACGCCTGTGAAGTCAGTAAACAGAAAAGTATGCCGGCAAATGCCGTTTTTTTTATCATAAGAAGATCTCCGGTATGAGAGGGGGAAATCAACATAACAACACCGGGATATGTTCTGCGATGTCATAACTTATCAGTGGTGTAACAGAGTGATAAAAAATCCGGGATATCCGGGAGGGGAACCGGTGATTTCAGGGGGGAAGCTGCCGGTATAATTGAATCCATTCAGCTATAACTCATTCAATCAGTTATATTTTTTATTTAACACATTCACAAGCGAAACGTTTCGATCACCATCACATTTTTCGGGAATGAATATTGAGTTTTCCCGTATTTTTTCTACCATAGTTTAAAAGCGAAACGTTTCGCTCAGGAGGATTTTATGAAGAAAGGGGCTTTACTGAACGGTGATGTTTCCGCAGTTATCGCGCGTCTGGGTCATACCGACCATATTACTGTTGCTGATGCCGGGCTGCCGATCCCGCCCGCCACACCGCGTATTGATCTGGCATTAACACAGGGTGTGCCTGATTTTATGTCGGTGTTTAAAGTCATCACACAGGAGATGCAGGTGGAAGCCGCTCTGATGGCGGAAGATATCCAGACACACAACAGTGAACTGCATGATGCGATTGTGGCTCATCTGAAAGCCCTGGAATTACAGCAGGGGAATGTGATTCAGATTCAGTATGTTACTCATGCTTCTTTCAAATTACAGACACAAAACAGCCGTGCCGTGATCCGGACCGGTGAGTGCACACCGTTTGCCAATGTGATGCTGTTCTCCGGCGTGACATTCTGAGGTGTCTATGGAACCGTTACTTGAACTCAAAGGTATCGATAAAGCTTTCCCGGGTGTGAAAGCCTTATCCGGTGCCGCCCTGCGGGTTTATCCCGGCAGAGTGATGGCGCTGGTCGGAGAGAACGGCGCCGGTAAATCCACCATGATGAAAGTGCTGACCGGGATCTATAAAAAAGATGCCGGTCAGATTCTGTTTCTGGGGCAGGAGCGTCAGTTTACGGGGCCGAAATCGTCTCAGGAAGCCGGTATCGGGATTATCCATCAGGAACTGAACCTGATCCCGGAACTGACGATTGCAGAAAATATTTTCCTCGGCCGAGAATTCACCGGCCGTTTCGGCAATATCGACTGGAAAAAGATGTATGCCGAAGCGGATAAGTTACTGGCCCGTCTGAATCTTTCTTACAGCAGTCACCGGCTGGTGGCGGAACTGTCTATCGGCGATCAGCAGATGGTGGAAATCGCCAAGGTGCTCAGCTTTGAGTCGAAAGTCATCATCATGGATGAACCGACGGACGCACTGACCGACACTGAAACCGAATCACTTTTCAGTGTGATCCGCGAATTGCGTGAGCAGGGCTGCGGGATTGTCTATATCTCTCACCGTCTGAAAGAGATTTTTGAGATTTGCGATGATGTGACGGTATTCCGTGACGGTCAGTTTATCGGTGAAAAACCGGTATCTGACCTGACAGAAGATACCCTGATTGAAATGATGGTCGGGCGCAAGCTGGAAGATCAGTATCCGCGTCTGAATCTGCCGCGCGGCAAAGAGAAGCTGGTGGTGAAAAACCTGTGCGGCCGCGATGTGCATGATGTCAGTTTCACACTGCATGAAAACGAAATTCTCGGTGTTTCCGGGCTGATGGGCGCGGGACGTACTGAACTGATGAAAATCATTTACGGTGCGATGGCAAAAACCGGCGGTACTGTCGAAATGGACGGCAAAGTTTGTCAGATAAACTCGCCGAAAGCCGGACTGAATAACGGTATCGTGTATATCTCCGAAGACCGCAAACGTGATGGTCTGGTACTGGGGATGTCAGTAAAAGAGAATATGTCTCTGACGGCGCTGCCGTATTTCAGCAGCAAAACCGGACGCCTTAATCATAAAGAAGAGCATCTGACCGTCAGTGATTTTATTCAGCTGTTCAATATCAAAACCCCGGGTATGGATCAAATCATCGGATTTTTATCCGGCGGTAATCAGCAGAAAGTGGCCATCGCCCGCGGTCTGATGACCCGGCCGAAAGTCCTGATCCTCGATGAACCGACACGCGGTGTGGATGTCGGGGCGAAGAAAGAGATTTATCAGCTGATCAACAAATTTAAACAGGAAGGCCTGAGTATCATCCTTATTTCATCGGAAATGCCGGAAGTGATGGGGATGAGTGACCGGATTCTGGTCATGCACGAAGGGCGGATAAGCGGGGAGTTTGCCGCGGAAAACGTCACTCAGGAAGCATTAATGGCCGCCGCAGTCGGCAAACAATATGGCGCAGGGCAGGAGTAAGATATGCGTACAGATTCAACCCCGGCGTCAAAACGCTGGTTTTCCAAAGAATGGCTGCTTGAGCAGAAATCACTGATAGCACTGCTGATCCTGATTGTGGTTGTCTCCATGATCAGCCCGAACTTTTTTACCCTGAATAACCTGTTCAACATCCTCCAGCAAACCTCTGTTAACGCCATTATGGCCGTGGGGATGACGCTGGTGATCCTGACTTCCGGAATTGACCTGTCTGTCGGTTCTCTGCTGGCACTGACTGGTGCGGTGGCGGCCTCCATGGTGGGTGCGGATGTTAACGCCATTGTTGCGGTTGCGGGTGCACTGGCACTGGGCGCGGCTATCGGCGGTGTGACCGGGGTGATTGTTGCCAAAGGGAAAGTTCAGGCCTTTATCGCCACGCTGGTGATGATGCTGTTACTGCGCGGTGTAACCCGTGTGTATACCGACGGCAGCCCGATCAGCACCGGATTCAGTGATAACGCCGATGTGTTCAGCTGGTTTGGTATCGGCCGCCTGTTTGGTATTCCTGCACCGGTCTGGCTGATGATTGTCGTTTTTGCAGCAGCCTGGTATCTGCTGCATCACACCCGTCTGGGACGTTATATCTATGCGCTGGGCGGCAATGAATCCGCCACCCGCCTGTCCGGTATTAATGTCGATAAAATCAAAATCATTGTTTACGCACTTTGTGGTCTGCTGGCGGCGTTAGCCAGTGTGATTGAAGTGGCGCGTTTATCTTCCGCACAGCCGATGGCCGGTAACGGTTACGAGCTGGATGCGATTGCGGCGGTGGTACTGGGTGGTACCAGTCTCGCCGGCGGTAAAGGCCGTATTATGGGCACCCTGATCGGGGCGCTGATTTTAGGTTTTCTGAACAACGCGCTGAATCTGCTGGGGATCTCCTCCAACTACCAGATGATTGTCAAAGCGGTTGTGATTTTGCTGGCTGTACTTGTTGATAATAAAAGCAGTAAATAATCCACTTACCCGAATCCTGCAAGGAACTGAAACATGAAACTGAAAAAGATTGCGACCCTTTTCTCCGTTGTTGCACTGAGCGCCACTATCAGCGCCAATGCACTGGCAAAAGAGTCCATTGCCCTGGTGATCTCCACACTGAATAACCCGTTCTTTGTCACCATGAAAGACAGTGCGCAGAAAGAAGCGGATAAACTCGGTTACGACCTGGTGGTTCTGGATTCTATGGATAACCCGGCAAAAGAACTGGCTAACGTGCAGGATCTGACCGTGAAAGGCACCAAACTGATGCTGATTAACCCGACAGACTCTGATGCGGTCGGTAACGCTGTTATTCTGGCCAACAAAGCCAATATCCCGGTTATCACTCTGGATCGCGTTGCAAGTAAAGGTGAAGTGGTCAGCCACGTTGCCTCTGATAACGTCCTCGGCGGCAAACTGGCCGGTGACTTCATCGCCCGTAAAACCGGTGCGGATGCCAAAGTTATCCAGCTGGAAGGTATCACCGGAACCTCTGCTTCCCGCGAGCGCGGCGAAGGTTTCAAACAGGCAGTTGCTGAGCATAAAATGAATGTGCTGGCCAGCCAGCCGGCAGATTTCGACCGTACCAAAGGTCTGAACGTCATGCAGAACCTGCTGACCGCACATCCGGCTGTTCAGGCGGTCTTCGCCCAGAACGATGAAATGGCATTAGGTGCGCAGCGTGCATTACAGACTGCCGGTCGTGATGATGTACTGGTGGTTGGTTTCGACGGCACTGCTGACGGTATCAAAGCGGTGAAAGGCGGTAAACTGGGTGCAACAGTGGCACAGCGCCCTGACCAGATTGGGATCATCGGTATTCAGACAGCCGATAAAGTCCTGAAAGGTGAAAAAATCGATAAAACTATCCCGGTTGAGTTAGAACTGATTGTAAAAGACTAACGATATCAGCCTCCCCGGTACTGTGTGCCGGGGAGTATTGTCAGCAATAAGGAAATAAAGGTAATGACAACATCCCGTCTGACCGTTCTCGGCAGTATTAATGTCGACTATATAATGAATATTGCACAGTTTCCGGCACCGGGCGAAACGGTGATCGGTAAGCAATATCAGACAGCCTTCGGCGGCAAAGGTGCAAACCAGGCGGTGGCCTGCGGACGCAGCGGTGCTGATATTACCTTTATTGCCTGTGTGGGTGATGATGCCATCGGGGCGGAAATTCTGGCGCAGCTACAGCGCGACCATATTCATACTGCCGCAATCAGTGTGGTACCTGAAGCGGCCACCGGCGTGGCGATGATTTTTGTGAATGAAGACGGTGAAAACGTCATCGGTATCAGTGCCGGTGCCAACGCTGCACTGACGCCGGAACATTTTGCACCTTATAAAGGGATTGTTGAGCAGTCCGATGCCCTGCTGATGCAGCTGGAATCTCCGCTGGAAACAGTGATAGCCGCCGCGCAGGCAGCAAAACATCACCAGACCAAAGTGATCCTTAATCCGGCCCCGGCGCGGGAATTGCCTGACAGCCTGCTGAAGCTGGTGGATGTTATCACTCCGAATGAAACGGAAGCAGAAAAGCTGACCGGCATTTCTGTCAGTGATGAAACCGGCGCAGCCAAAGCCGCGCAGGTACTGCATGATAAAGGTATTGAACAGGTGCTGATCACCCTGGGCAGCCGCGGTGTCTGGCTGAGTGTTAATGGTGAAGGCCGCCGTATTCCGGGATTTAAAGTCAATGCAGTAGATACTATTGCCGCCGGTGATACCTTCAACGGTGCGTATGTTACTGCGCTTCTGGAAGGCAAACCGGCAGATGACGCTGTGCGTTTTGCCCATGCCGCCGCCGCGATCGCCGTCACCCGGCGGGGTGCACAGCCATCAGTACCGTGGCGCCGTGAAATTGATACTTTCCTTGCGGAGCGTGGTTAATACTGTGGCGACAATGAAAGACGTGGCACGGCTGGCGGGGGTATCCACCTCGACAGTCTCCCATGTCATCAACAATAACCGTTTTGTCAGTGACGGCGTGCGCAAAAAAGTGAATGATGCTATTGCCGAACTGAACTACGCACCGTCTGCGCTTGCGCGCAGCCTGAAAATGAACCGCACAAATACCATCGGGATGCTGGTGACCACCAGTAATAACCCGTTTTATGCGGAAGTTGTCCGCGGGGTGGAGCGCAGTTGTTATGAGCGCGGCTACAGCCTGATCCTCTGTAATACCGAGGGGGATCACAAACGGATGAACAGCAGCCTGGAAACGTTGCTGCAAAAGCGGGTGGATGGCCTGCTGCTGATGTGCACTGAGATAAAAGGTCCGTCAGCGGAGGTGTTCAGCCGCTATCCCCGTCTGCCTATGGTTATGATGGACTGGTCGCCGTTCGCGTTCGGCGGGGATGTGATTCAGGACAATTCATTCCTCGGCGGTGAAATTGCCACCAATCACCTGATCGAAAACGGTTTTACCCGGATTGCCTGCATTGCGGGTCCGCTGGATAAATCACCGGCCAAATCCCGTCTGGACGGTTTTTACCGTGCAATGGCACAGGCCGGGCTGGATGTGCCGTCAGAGTATGTGCTGGAGAGTGATTTTGAATTCAGCGGCGGTTTCAGTGCCATGAATCAGCTGCTTTCCCTGCCTGTACCGCCGCAGGCGGTATTTGCCGGTAACGATGCGATGGCGGTCGGCGCTTATCAGGCTATCTGGCAGAAAGGATTACGTATCCCGCAGGATATTGCGGTCGTCGGTTACGATGATATCGATCTGGCGGCATTCCTCACGCCGCCGCTGACCACTATCCACCAGCCGAAAGATGAGCTGGGTAAACTGGCGGTGGATAAACTTCTGCGGCGCATGGATGACGCAGATGCACCTTCTGACCTGCTGGTGCTGACCCCGGCACTGATAAACCGGGGTTCAGTTATCCGCCGTTAATGCGGGGCCGGGCTGTCTGAGGGGCGGGTTTTCTTCTTAATCATATTCCGTCCGTCAGTCCGGCTCAGGAACAGGAACACAAACGCCGACAGAATCGTCATCACCCCGACAGTCACAAAGGTCGCGTGGAAATTATCGACGATAGACCCCCAATCCTGAGATTCGAAATAGCGTAATACCGACGCACTCACCGCAATCCCGAAACTGATAGAAAGCTGCTGGGTTACGGCCAGCACACTGTTACCGGAACTGGCATTATGCTCGGTCAGATCTGCAAGGGTAATGGTATTCATCGCGGTGAACTGTGTGGACATCGCCATCCCGAGAATAAACAGCGGCAATACCAGCAGATAAATCGACATTCCCGGTGACTGGAAATAGAAGGATGAAATAATTGCGCCGATCACCAGTGTGACCGCAAACAGCGTCAGCCGGTAACCGTAGCGGCGCAGAATCTGAGTAACCGCTGATTTTGCCAGTATAGAACCGATCGCCGTCGGTGCCATCATCATCCCCGCCACCACAGCCGGATAACCAAAACCAACCTGTAACATCAGCGGCATCAGAAACGGAATACAGCCGGTCCCCAGCCGTGTGGCCACGTTACCGGCGATCCCGACACTGAATGTCCGTGTACGGAACAGACTCAGCGGAATAATCGGCGCAGAAATACGTCGGGCGTGCAGGGCATAGAAGGTCAGCAGCGCAAAACCGCTGCCCATCACCAGGAACGGCGTCGCCGCTGCCAGGGCATTATCCCCGAACAGATCCAGACTGACAGAAACAGACACCAGCCCGGCACCGAGCAGGGCAAAGCCTAATGTATCAAACCGGCGTTTCGGCATGGTGAAATCAGGCATATGGCGGATGGCGTAGATAATCCCCAGAATCCCGATAGGAATATTAATGATAAAAATCCAGTGCCAGGTGGCATAGGTCACCAGTATTCCGCCGAGCAGCGGCCCCAGTACCGGGCCGACTAATCCCGGAATGGTGACAAAATTGAGGATCGGCAGCAGTTCGCTGCGCGGATAAGCCCGCAGCAGTGCCAGCCTGGCCACCGGCATCATCATCGCCCCGCCTATCCCCTGAATAATCCGTGATACCACCAGAAACGGAAGGCTGGGAGAAAAGGCACATAATAAAGAACCGAGGGAAAACAGAACCACTGCGATAATAAATACCCTGCGGGTGCCGAAACGGTCGGCCAGCCAGCCGCTGACCGGGATCAGCAGCGCCACTGTCAGCGTATAACTGATAACAGCGGACTGCATCGCCAGCGGAGAGTGATTCAGGCTTCTGGCAATATCCGGCAGTGCGGTGTTCAGAATGGTGGCATCGAGCGCCTGCATAAAGAACGCCATTGCGGCAATCCACGGCAGACCCGCCATATTCCGGGCTGTTTTAAACATGTTTTCCCTTAATACATTATCTCTGAATAGTCAGTAGTGTAACTATTACATATTCACACTTTACTCAACAACACCTGACATGCCTGACGGGCACGTTCTCCGTTGCCGTCAATAATGGCATCCACAATCTCTTTATGGAGATCAATCTCAATAACCTGATTGGTGGTGATAGATTCAAAGAAGTTGTGATACACAAAATCGAATAAATTCGCGAAAGAAGCAAAAAACGGATTTCCGCACGCCTGATAGATAAGGTGGTGGAAGCGGTGATCAACGGCTATCCATTTATCCCGCTCAAAATGGGCGGATAATAATGTCATCTCTTTTAACAGGAAAGAGAGCGACTGCTTTTGTTCCTTTCCTGCATTGGCGGCAGCCAGGGCACAGGCCTGAGGTTCAATTGCGGCACGCAGTTCGCGGAAATATTTCAGTACCTGCCGGTGGTCGCCGCTGCTCAGCCACCACTTAATAAAGTCATGATCGAGGAAATTCCAGCTTATCACCGGCATCACGCGGGTACCGATGCGCGGGCGCGGTAAGACCATCCCTTTCGCAGCCAGCATTTTTATTGCTTCACGGACGGCTGTCCGGCTTACCTCAAACTGCTCCGCCAACTCAATTTCCCCCGGCAGAATAGACTCCGGCGGATATTGGCCGGATAAAATCTGCTGCCCCAGTTTTTCAGCCAGAAGATAAGACAGGTTCTTTTGTGACGCATTGAGTTGTTCTGAAAACTGCATTCTGATTCCTTGGTGTAATGCATTAACAAAGCGGGATAATGATACAGAAGACGCATTATGGTGCATATTAATGACAAAACCGGCGAATAAAAGCTCAAATATACATGTTTTGTCTAAAAAAAACGCGAACAAACATTTTTTTGAAATAAACACTTGCGTGATCTCAGCGAGTGTCTATAATGCGCCCTCACTGACACGGAGCAACACGCTGAGAAGCGCGCCGGCAGCAGAGAAAAGCGAAAAAGTTGAAAAACAACGCTTGACTCGAAGGGGCTGGAAACGTAATATACGCAGCCTCGCAACAACGCAGAAGACCGGCAACGGCAGCGAATGTTGCAACTGCTCTTTAACAATTTATCAGA
>NZ_JAVBIN010000013.1:0-180223 GCF_032989665.1 Morganella sp. BCCO 40_0007
TGGTGCACCCGAGAGGATTCGAACCTCTGACCGCCCGGTTCGTAGCCGGGTACTCTATCCAGCTGAGCTACGGGTGCGTACCTTAAAACATCTTTTCAGAACTGATTTTTTTATTTTAGCATTTTCTTTTGCCAAAATAAAAACCCCATGACAGTATCGTGGGGTTTAAATGGTGCACCCGAGAGGATTCGAACCTCTGACCGCCCGGTTCGTAGCCGGGTACTCTATCCAGCTGAGCTACGGGTGCAATCTGAATGGCGGTGAGAGAGGGATTCGAACCCTCGATGCAGCTTTTGACCGCATACTCCCTTAGCAGGGGAGCGCCTTCAGCCTCTCGGCCATCTCACCATTGTTTCAGACCACACAACGATGAATTTCGTTTCCGTCATCTCGTCGTCGTGTGGCGCACATATTACTTTCCCCCACTGAGAAGTCAAACAATTTTTCCCAACTTTTTAAGATCTCACGATCGTTTGCACAATTACCGCGCACTATGTTGATTTTCACAACGATACGTGCGTTTTTCCGGCGGCATGAATCCCGTTTACATTACGCAGCAGTGCAGAAAAAATGTGGCAGCAAAAGAGAAAGTAACAGAATGACGGGCGATTTTTGCAGGAAAAAAAGTGAAGAACCGGGATAATAGCGGCAGGAAGGAAAGAAGAAGGCGCCCGTCGCGGTAACGAGCGCGCCTCACAACTTAATAGTTATTATTATTGGGTTGAGATTTTTCAGCCTGGATCCGCTGGTAAATTTCTTCACGGTGAACAGAAACCTCTTTTGGGGCGTTGACACCAATTCGTACCTGGTTTCCTTTAACACCCAGTACAGTCACTGTTACCTCATCGCCTATCATGAGTGTTTCACCAACTCGACGAGTCAGAATAAGCATTCTTTGCTCCTTGAAATATTAAAAGAGTCGGGCCACTGAGTTTACCCGCCATTATCCATCCAACACCGTGAAAGCGTATAGCAATGATTATTTGTAAACTATATGTAGTTTTATACACATTGCAATATTTAGTGTAGTTAAAAATTGCGACCTAACGTTAGTGATACAAAGACGTTATCACCAATATCAGGAGCACGCCGGAGCGCGCCCCTGTTCAGATATACTCTGATTACAGGTGAGATGCCACCCAGCTTTCAACACTTGCCATCGCAGCAGGTAAAGCAGCGGTATCTGTCCCGCCGGCTTGAGCCATATCCGGACGACCGCCTCCTTTACCACCGATTTGTTCAGCAATAAAGGCAACCAGTTCGCCGGCTTTGACTTTGCCGGTCAGATCTTTTGTTACACCTGCAATGAGACTAACTTTATCATCACTGATAGTTGAAAGCACAATAATTCCAGAGCTTAATTGATTTTTTAGATCATCAACCATCGTCCGCAGCATTTTAGGTTCGGCGTTAGTCAGTTGTTTCACCAGAAGTTTAACACCGTTCACTGAAACGGCATCTTTGGTCATGGAGGAACTTTCCTGCGCAGCCTGCTGTTCTTTGAGTTGCTGTAACTCTTTTTCCAGACTGCGGATTTTATCCAGCGCAGCTTTTACTTTCTCGCTCACACCAGCTTCATCACTTTTCACCAGCTGTGCCACGGAAGTGAGTGCATCAGACTGCTGATTCACGCTTTCCAGTGCACCGGCACCGGTAACCGCTTCAATACGGCGGATACCGGCCGCTGTGGCGGATTCGCTGACAATACGGAACAGACCGATATCACCGGTGCGCGCAGCGTGAGTACCGCCGCACAGCTCGGTTGAGAAGTCGCCCATGCTCAGTACACGGACACGTTCATCGTATTTTTCACCGAACAGTGCCATCGCACCTTTGGCTTTCGCGTCTTCCAGATCCATCAGCTCAGTCACAACCGGCTCATTTTTACGGATTTCAGCGTTGACCAGTGCTTCCACTTCCCGGATTTGTGCCGGTGTCATGGCTTCAAAATGAGAGAAGTCAAAACGCAGGTATTTATCATTTACCAGCGAGCCTTTCTGTGACACATGCTCACCCAGAACCTGACGCAGTGCGGCATGCATCAGGTGCGTTGCCGAGTGGTTCAGACGGATGGCGTTACGGCGCTCTTCATCAATTTTCGCCGTAATTTTGTGGTTCACAGTCAGTTTACCGCTCACCACACGACCGGCATGACCGATCGCCTGGCCGTATTTCTGCGTATCCAGAACGCTGAACTGTGCATCGTTGCCGGACAGCACACCGGTATCACCGACCTGGCCGCCGGATTCCGCGTAAAATGCGGTTTTATCCAGAATCACCAGACCTTCATCACCGGCGTTCAGCTCTGTGACCGGCTGACCTTCTTTGTACAGCGCAACAATCGTTGCTGTCTGTTCATTGTGGTCATAACCGGAAAAATCACTGCGTTTGTCGACTTTGATAAGGCTGTTGTAGTCAGCACCGAAGCCGCTGTTTTCACGGGCACGGCGGCGCTGTTCTTCCATTGCCGCTTCAAAACCGGCTTCGTCCACTTTCAGGTTACGTTCGCGGCAGACGTCTGCGGTCAGATCCAGCGGAAAACCATAGGTGTCATAAAGACGGAATGCGGCTTCACCGCTCAGGGTATCCCCGGTCAGTGAGGCTAATTCGTCATCCAGCAGTTGCAGACCGCGTTCCAGCGTACGGGCAAACTGCTCTTCTTCTGACTTCAGTACTTTCTCAACCATCACACGCTGGCGGGCCAGCTCTTCACCGGCAGACTCCATCACGTCGATCAGCGGAGCAACCAGTTTATAGAAGAAGGTGTCTTTTGCGCCGAGCATGTAACCATGACGGACAGCACGACGGATGATACGGCGCAGCACGTAACCGCGGCCTTCATTGGACGGAATAACACCGTCACAAATCAGGAAGGCACAAGAACGGATATGGTCGGCGATCACCCGCAGTGATTTGCTGGTCAGGTCTTCAGCGCCGGTCACTTTCGCCACATCAGCGATCAGTTTGCGGAACAGGTCGATGTCATAGTTGGAGTTGACGTGCTGGAGAACAGCCGTAATACGCTCCAGGCCCATACCGGTATCAACAGATGGCTTCGGCAGCGGCTCTAATGTACCGTCAGACTGACGGTTGAACTGCATAAAGACGATGTTCCAGATCTCAATGTAACGGTCGCCGTCTTCTTCCGGTGATCCCGGAGGACCGCCCCAGATGTGGTCGCCGTGGTCAAAGAAAATTTCAGTACACGGGCCGCACGGGCCGGTATCGCCCATCTGCCAGAAGTTGTCAGAGGCGTATTGGGCGCCTTTGTTATCACCGATGCGGATAATGCGCTCAGCCGGCACACCGACTTCATCTTTCCAGATGTTGTACGCTTCATCATCGGTGGCATAGACAGTTACCCACAACTTGTCTTTCGGCAGGTTAAACCATTCTTTGCCGGTCAGCAGTTCCCAGGCGAAATTAATGGCATCGTGTTTGAAGTAATCGCCGAAGCTGAAGTTACCCAGCATTTCAAAGAAGGTGTGGTGACGTGCAGTATAGCCGACGTTTTCCAGGTCGTTGTGCTTACCACCGGCACGGACACAGCGCTGCGCTGTGGTGGCACGGGTGTAAGGACGCTTATCCAGACCAAGGAAAACATCTTTGAATTGGTTCATCCCTGCATTAGTAAAAAGCAGCGTTGGGTCGTTGTTTGGAACCAGCGAACTGCTCTGGACAATCTGATGTCCTTTTGTATGGAAAAAGTCGAGAAACGCTTGACGGATCTCAGCGGTGCTTTTGCTCATATTTATCCCGAAATCAAGCTGAAATAATAAGATTTATGAAATGCGAAACAGACTGTGAAGCCGCTCCGATTCAACCTTCGGATCAATCAAGGCGGAGAGAAATTTAAGGGTTTCCCTTGAACATTAATTCCCAGATAAATCCATTCGCTGTACCCATTGTAAAGCGAATAAACTTTTTCTGAAAGTCTGTTCGCACAAACGACGCTCATCCGGCCGGGAGCGCAGTTTCTGTATCAGGAACACATAGCGGGAGACAAAGGCAGGCTGTTATACGCAGACAAAAAGAAAGCCGTACCCGTCACGGATACAGCTTTCGAAATAACTCAATGATTTTATTACTGTAAATTCTTAAATTCGCGTGATTTTACGAATTAAAACTCTTCGTTACCTGCATCTTCAGTTTCGCTTTCTTCATTGAAACTTTCTGCTGCGGTACTGAATTCACCGGAATGGTTCAGTAATAACTCACGTAATTTTTTGTCCAGTTCATCCGCCATTTCCGGATGTTCTTTCAGGTAGATAGTGGCGTTTGCCTTACCCTGACCGATTTTTTCACCGTTGTAGCTGTACCATGCACCGGCTTTCTCAACCAGTTTATGTTTCACACCCAGGTCAATCAGTTCGCCCATGGTGTTGATACCTTCACCGTACATGATCTGGAACTCAGCCTGTTTGAACGGTGCAGCCACTTTGTTTTTCACCACTTTCACGCGGGTTTCGCTGCCGACCACTTCATCGCCGTTTTTCACTGCGCCGATACGGCGGATATCCAGACGAACAGACGCATAGAATTTCAGTGCGTTACCCCCGGTGGTGGTTTCCGGGTTACCGAACATCACACCAATCTTCATACGGATCTGGTTGATGAAAATCAGCAGGGTGTTGGAGTTTTTCAGGTTACCGGCCAGTTTACGCATTGCCTGGCTCATCATACGTGCTGCCAGACCCATGTGAGAATCACCGATTTCACCTTCGATTTCAGCTTTTGGTGTCAGTGCAGCCACGGAGTCAACAATGATGACATCAACCGCACCGGAGCGGGTTAAGGCATCACAGATTTCCAGTGCCTGCTCGCCGGTATCCGGCTGGGAGCACAGCAGGTTATCAATATCCACACCCAGTTTCTTGGCGTAGACCGGGTCCAGTGCGTGTTCCGCATCGATAAACGCACACACACGACCCTGACGCTGTGCAGCCGCGATGACCTGTAACGTCAGCGTGGTTTTACCGGAAGATTCAGGCCCGTAGATTTCAACAATACGACCCAGCGGCAGACCACCTGCACCCAGTGCAACGTCCAGTGCCAGAGAGCCGGTTGAGATGGTTTCCACGTCCATGGAACGGTCTTCGCCCAGACGCATGATTGAACCTTTACCGAACTGCTTCTCGATCTGACCTAAGGCTGCTGCCAGTGCTTTCTGTTTGTTCTCATCAATAGCCATGTAAACTCCCTTCTCAGCCCCTGAGAGCGTGCCCCCGGGTTATTAAAATGGTTTCAACTGAATCTGTTGAAGTGATTATACTGTATAGTCATACAGTATCAAGTGATTTTTTTGTCAGAATTGCAATTAATCCGCCGAGCCCTTTCAGCACCGCCTGACAGCGTACCGCATTGCGATCGCCCGGAAAACACCAGCAGCGGGCTGCGGTTTTTATCTCTGCTTTTTCCCGCCACGCCCAGCCGAACCAGACGGTCCCCACCGGCTTTTCATCGCTGCCGCCATCCGGCCCGGCAATGCCGCTGACCGAGACAGACAGATCCGCACCTGCGGTATCCAGCGCCCCGGCGGCCATTTCCCGCACCACCGCCTCACTGACCGCACCAAAGACAGATAATGATTGTTCTGATACCCCGATCATACTGTGTTTGGCATCATTACTGTAGGTGACAAACCCGCGCTGAAAATACGCCGAACTGCCCGCAATATCCGTGATCACCTTGGCAATCCATCCGCCGGTGCAGGATTCTGCCGCTGTAACACTCAGGCCGGCCTCAAGGAGATAGTGCCCCAGTTCTGTACTGCGCCGGGTCAGAGCCTGTTCATCATGCATCTGTCGCTCCTGTTATGAAATCTGTTTTTTGCGGCGGATATCCCAGAGCCATAACCCGCCGATCGCGAGGGCAAACAGGCTGCCGAACGCCGCGCCGATCACCACTACCGGCACACCGGCTTTGACCGCCAGGGAATACAGCCCCAGCATCAGCAGCATCGCGCCGTTTTCCCCCATATTCTGTACCGCAATGGCGTTACCCGCCCCGACCGTCTCTTTACCGCGCTTTTGCAGCAGCGCATTGAGCGGCACCACAAACAGGCCGCCGAATACACCGAGCAGAATCAACGTGATGTTGGCCGGTATCACTGAAGTCTGAAAGGTGAATATAATCACCATCACGCCGATCAGAATCCCGGCCGGCATACAACGGCGTACCGTTTCCAGGGTAATAAAGCGGGCCGCCAGACCGGCTCCGGCAACAATCCCGACAGCCACCATCGCATTAAGGAGTGTCGGCATGGTCTGACCGGTGATCCCCAGTGCCGCCGGTACCCACAATACCAGCATCAGCCGCAGTGTCACCCCCGCCCCCCAGAACAGACTGGTACCGGTCAGGGAAAAGCGGCTTTCCTGGTTTTTCCACAACGATACCGTGGCACGGAAAAAAGTGCTCATCATCGTGCGCGGGTTACGGCTCAGCCCGGTTTTTGCCGGGGGCAGGCGCGGAATACTGAGATTGGTCAGCGCCGCCAGTCCGTACATCACCGTGCATAAAATCAGCGCCATCATAATATGGTAATCGGACAGGAAACCGCCGGTTACGGATCCCAGCAGGATCGCCACAATGGTCGAGGCTTCAATCAGCCCGTTGGCTTTTACCAGCTGTTCACCGGTCGTCAGTTCACCGAGTATCCCGTATTTTGCCGGGGAATACGCGGCAGCACCCACCCCGATCAGCCCGTATCCCAGGAAAGGATCGGCGCCGAGGCAGATCACCACCGCACCGATCAGCTTACAGCCGTTCGACAGCAGCATCACCCGCCCTTTCGGGAAGCTGTCCGCAATCTGTCCGACAAACGGTGCCAGTACAATAAAGGTCAGCACAAACACCATTTGCAGCATCGGCTGGCTCCACTCCGGATAGTGCCGGGCGCTGAGCTGAGCAAGGATAGCAAACAGAATCGCGTTATCCGCAAACGCAGTAATAAACTGCGAAATCAGTACCGCTTTCATGCCTTTGTTCAGTAACGGGGCAGATGCTGTCATATCTGCGGCTCCTGTAATGCCTGCTGCTTCAGTGTGACAAAGTCCGGTTTACCGCTGCCGAGTACCGGCAGTTGTCTGATATAACGGATATCACGCGGAACAGCCAGTTCCGGCAATCCTTTTGCTTTTGCCTGTGCCATCAGTTGTGCACGATCCAGTTCGCTGTCTGTGGTAAACATCACCAGCGCTTCGCCGCGTTTGGCATCTGGTTTTGTCACCACCGCATGCAGTTTATCCGGCGAGACACTCAGTGCCAGTTGTTCAACGCTCTCCAGTGAAATCATTTCACCGGCCAGTTTGGCAAACCGCTTCACCCGCCCGCGGATGGTAATGAATCCGTCTTTATCCACCGTGACGATATCGCCGGTGTCATACCAGCCGGGCTGCACCTCACCCTGCGCATTTTCTGCTGACGGCGGTTCAGTATGCCCCGGTTTTTCCACCCGCAGATACCCTTTCATGACATTCGGTCCGCGAACCTGCAACAGCCCGCCGTTATCAATCCCGGCGACCGGCAGAAGACGTGATTCCATTCCCGGCACCAGCCGTCCGACCGTGCCGGTGCGGGCCGCCATCGGCACGTTGATGGAAATGACCGGTGCACACTCTGTCACCCCGTAGCCTTCCAGGATGCGCAGGCCAAATTTATCCTGCCAGGCCTGTTTGGTGCCTTCCGCCAGTTTTTCTGCCCCGGCCACCGCATAGCGGACACGGGCAAAATCATACGGATGCGCAAAGCGGGCATAGTTGGCAAGAAAAGTGGAAGTACCGAAAATCACCGTACAGTTCTGATCATAGGTCAGTTCCGGCACCATGCGGTAATGCAGCGGGCTCGGATAAAGGAAGATACGGCTGCCGCACAACAGCGGCGTAAACAGTCCGGCGGTCAGACCGAAAGCGTGAAACAGCGGCAGTGCTGACATAAACCGGTCTTTCGGCGTAAAATCCGCAACGGTTTTAATCTGTTCCACGTTAGCCAGCAGAGAGTCGTGACTGTGTACCACGCCTTTTGGTGTGCCTTCCGAACCGGAGGTAAAGAGAATAACCGCATCATCTTCCGGCTTTTGCGGCAGCAGTGCCGCCTGCGGCGTGATCAGATGGCGCATCACCCACAGTTTATCTTTCAGGGTAACGGATGCTTTTGCCTCTTCCAGATAAACCCAGTTGGCTTCTGTCAGTTGTTCCGGCAGATGTGTCAGTTTGCCCTTTTCCAGAAACTGACGTGAGGTGATGATGGTAGTGATACCGGCCGCTTTCATGGCATTACGCAATCCGGCAACACCCGCCGTGTAGTTGAGCAGTGCCGGAATACGGCGGCGCATGGAGGCACCGAGGATCGCCGCGCCCATCACCGTGGCATTCGGCAGCAGGAAACCGGTACGTTCCCCCTCTTTGGTATAGTGGCTGATAATACAGCTCAGTCCGAGGGATTTTTTCAGCAGCCCCTGATAACTGTCCTCGCTGAAATTAATATCATCAATGATCCGCTGAAAACGCCCGTAGCGTTTTACCGCACCGAGAAACGCCTGCGGCAGCGTCAGTGACGGGCGGCATGCCATGCGTGCGTTCATCATGATATCGCGCAGATGTTCCCCCGCCAGACAGCGGCGCTCTGCGGCACGGGGGGCTTCCGGCATCGGGATCACTTCCGGCGGCAGGACATGAATGGTGATGGCCGGGAAAATGTGGCTTTTGATCACTTTGCGCATCCGGCTGAAAAACGTCAGTTCCGCACCGTCAATGCGTACCGGGATGACTTTTGCCCCTGTTTTGGCGGCAATAAAAGCAGCACCGTCATAGATTTTCATCAGGGAATCCGTGATAGTCACCCGCCCTTCCGGGAAGATCACTATCTGGCGCCCTTTTTCCACTTCACGGATCAAATGCCGCAGTGCCAGCGGATTGCGCGGGTCCACAGGGATAATATCAGCGATAGGTTTTAAACAGCGGATAAAAAATGGTGTGGCATAGTTAGTGTACATCGCGAACACCGGCCGGGTCGGCAGGAATAATCCCAGCAGAACACCATCAATAAAAGAGGCATGGTTCGGGGTGATAACACTTCGCGGTTGATTAAGATTACTCAGGTCACCGGTAACACGAATGCGGAATAATCCGCGGAGCAGTGCACGTAACACATTCATCAACATACTGAATTCCCTGTGTATTTATTATTCCGCCAATCGGTTTGGCGGGCAGACGCATCAATAATAACACAGCGGATTGATTAACCAACTGACAGAACAGTACGGCATTATCTTTATTCGATTCGTGTCACTGTTCACGATAAAACAGCCGCAGAATTATACAGCGGCGTGAAGGCGGGTACAGATATGACTGATAAGTTCCGGTACAGGGCAGGTGGCATCCACCACAATATCCGCGCATTCCAGATACAGCGGTTCGCGTTTGCTCAGGACTTCCGCCATCTCCTCCACAATGCATTTTCCGGTCAGACTCGGGCGCTGATGCGCCTGCGGAGTGTGTGACAGGCGTTCCGCCAGCGTTTCGGCACTGGCCCGCAGATATACCACTTTACCGGCGGATTGCATAAATGCACGGTTTTCCGGCGCCATGACAATACCGCCGCCGGTTGACACCAGATGCAGCGGTTTGCTGACCTGACGCAGCACATCACTTTCCAGTTCACGGAAACGGCGCCAGCCCGATTGTTCCACCAGCTGAGAGATAGACATCCTGCACTGCTCTGTCACACAGGCATCAGTGTCAATAAAATCGTACAATAATGCCTGAGCCAGCGGTTTACCCAGTGTGGTTTTACCTGCTCCGCGAGCGCCGATAAGATAAATAACCGGTTTTTCATCCTGATGATTCATACTATCCGCTTCCCCGCAGGTGTTCAAAATATTTTACATAGGTGTAAATTAAGATAGCCTATCATAGCGTACTCAGATAAAAAGCAAAAGTGCGATCCGCAGAACGGCTGTCATCTGACAAAAAAACGCTCTGCGGATACCTGATGATCCGGTTATGAACGGATGGTATGGTCGCCGGTACCAATCCATTTATACGTGGTCAGCGCCGTCAGCCCCATCGGGCCGCGGGCGTGCAGTTTCTGTGTGCTGACGGCGACTTCCGCCCCCAGTCCGAACTGACCGCCATCGGTGAAACGGGTACTGGCGTTAACATATACCGCTGATGAATCAATATTTAATACGAAATAATCAGCCTGAGACATAGATTGCGTCAGAATCGATTCTGAGTGCTGTGTGCCGTAATGACGGATATGCTCAATCGCACCGTCAATATCAGACACAATCACCACATTCAGGTCGAGAGATAACCATTCATCTGACAACTGCGCATCAGTCACCGGCTCTGCTTTTGCCGGGCCGTTTTTCAGCAGCGCCAGCGCCGCAGGATCGGCATGCAGGGTGACATTGTCCGCAGCCATTTTGTCACTCAGCAGCGGCAGAAATTCCGCCGCGACTTTTTCATGTACCAGCAGTGTTTCCACTGCATTACAGACGCCCGGACGCTGCACTTTGGCATTTGTGATGACCGGCAGTGCTTTATGCAGATCGGCTGTCTCATCAACATAAATATGGCACACACCGATGCCGCCGGTGATCACCGGAATTGTGGACTGCTCGCGGCATAAGCGGTGCAGAGCGGCACCGCCGCGCGGGATAAGAATATCCACATAGCGATCCATCTTCAGTAATTCATTGACCAGCGCACGATCAGGATTATCAATGGCCTGAATCGCGGCCTGCGGCAGCCCGCACTCACTGAGCGCCTGCTGGATCACACTGACAACCGCCACATTCGTATTATGTGTTTCTTTGCCGCCGCGCAGGATCACCGCATTCCCGGTTTTCAGACACAGCGAGGCAACATCCACCGTGACATTCGGACGCGCTTCATAAATCACGCCGACCACGCCCAGCGGGACACGGCGGCGTTCAAGACGCAATCCGCTGTCCAGCACACCGCCGTCGATCACTTCCCCGACCGGATCTGCCAGCTGACACACTTTACGCACATCAGCAGCAATACCTTCCAGACGCGCCTGAGTCAGCAGCAGACGATCAAGCATCGCCTCAGATGTTCCCTGCTCACGGGCTTTGGCAATATCGAGTTCATTGGCAGCAAGGATCGGCGCGCTGTTTTGCTCCAGCAGATCGGCAATACGGGCCAGTGCCCGGTTCTTCTGTTTTCCGGAGAGCTGAGCCAGTACCCGGGAGGCGGCTTTGGCCGCTTTACCTGTTTGTTCTAACATATGCTGATATCCTTAACTGACAATCATATCGTCGCGGTGGACAGCCACTGCGCCGTATTCATAACCTAAAACCGTGCTGATTTCCTGTGACTGCCTTCCGGCAATCAGGCGCAGCGCATCGCTGTTATAACGGCAGACACCGTGTGCCAGATCCCGGCCGTTCAGAGCCCGGATGCGGACAACCTCACCGCGTGAGAAATTACCGTTCACGGTTCTGATACCGCTCGGCAGCAGAGAACTGCCCTTATCTTTCAGCGCTTTCTCCGCGCCGTCATCCACAATAATTTCGCCGGCAGGCGGTGCCCCGAAGATCCACTGCTTACGCGCTTCCATCGGCGCTTTTTTCCCGAAGAACCGGGTGCCGACCGGCACATCATCAATCACATCACAAATCACCCCGGCGCGATCACCGGCGGCAATAATGACATCAATACCTGCGCGGCCTGCAACGGTTGCTGCCTGGAGCTTGGTGGCCATTCCGCCGGTGCCCAGCCCGGATACGCTGTCGCCTGCGACACTGCGCAGTTCATCACTGATATCATGCACTTCGGCAATCAGAGTGGCATCCGGGTTGCTGCGCGGATCCGCGGTATACAGCCCCTCAATATCCGTCAGCAGCAGGAGTTTATCCGCCCCGCCGAGAATAGCGGCCAGTGCGGAGAGGTTATCGTTATCCCCGACTTTGATTTCCGCGGTGGCAACCGCATCATTCTCATTAATGACCGGCACGATACCGTTATCCAGCAGCGCGGTCAGTGTGTCACGGGCATTCAGGAAACGCTCGCGGTCTTCCATATCCGCGCGGGTCAGCAGCATCTGGCCGATGTGAATGCCGTAAATAGAAAACAGACGTTCCCACAACTGGATCAGGCGGCTCTGTCCGACCGCAGCCAGCAGCTGTTTGGACGCAATGGTGGCGGGGAGTTCAGGGTAACCGAGGTGCTCACGTCCGGCAGCAATCGCCCCGGAGGTCACAATAATAATACGATGCCCTTTTTCATACTGCTGCGCACACTGCCGGACCAGTTCAACGATCCGCGCCTGATTTAAATGTCGTGATCCGCCGGTCAGCACACTTGTGCCCAGTTTGACAACCAGCGTTTGGCTGCTATTCATTGCGTTCTACCATTATTTTGCGAGATAAGAAAAGATGACCTGTTTTAACAGGTGATGCGCGCCATGCCAACAGGCACAACGCAAAACCGGACATTAATCCGGCTGCTTTCCGGGGGGCGGTGATTCCGGTGACGGCGTCAGAGACAGATCCAGTTCCTGAAGAACGGCCTGTAAACGGGGATAAAAATCAGTCAGCGTTTTTCTGACTGCATCGCAGGTTTCTTTATCAGACACTGTTTTTTTCTGCCAGAGCCCGTTTTTATCAAATACCCCGGTATGGTATTCAGAGACGAACCCGGTTTCCTGCGGGATCAGTGACAGCCACCAGCCATAAAACTCACGTTTTTCCGGTGCGGCTGATGCATTCACACACACCGCCAGACAATCAAAAAAATAATGCCCTTCCTGACACTGCGGCTCACGGATATACGGACCCAATGCGGTAAAACATCGCAGCAACCTGCCGCGCGTGTAATCTGAAACCAGCGCCATCATCAAGCCTCCTTTCAGTGGAGGCTTAGTTGTAGCAAACAGACAGGAATTATCAATGGTTTTTATGCTGTTCAGGATAAAATTCTGGTGAGCCAGCGGGTCGCTTCAACCAGCGATTTATGAAAGGTGTCAAAAACCGGCGTCTGACCAAATTCCAGCAGTTTACCGTCAGCACTGGAGCGGGTAATCAGTTCCGATTCACTTTTCGGACTGAACACATCCTCTTTCCAGCACATACTCAGTACCGGCAATAAACAGCGGCGGCCGAGCAGTCCCTGATTTTTCAGTGACAGGCAACTGAGCCGGGAGCGGACGGTATCAGGGTCGGTACAGCGCGCTGCCGCACGGCTGGCCAGCACATCCATATACATGGCAGGAACCTGATCCTGCCGCTGCGGACTGACAAAGAGATCATGCACCACCGGCCCGAACAACACAGCGCCCCGCAACTGATGTGCGGATAAATACGCCATGCGCATCGCCACATTGGCACCGAAACGCAGGCCCATCACAGCCACACGGGTGTGATCGACCCACGGCACATTGCGCAGCTGATCCAGCACCTGCTGGTGCATCAGGCTGCTTTCCTGGCCTAATACCTGTTTGGCGGAGTAACCGACTGACGGCATATCCAGCGTCAGCAGGGCAATTCCCTGCGGTGCCAGATAATCACGGAAGTAGCGGCAATAATCACTTTGCAGATTATCCAGACTGCCGCACATCATCACGACCGGAAAAGCACCGGTTTTTCCCGGCGGGAGGTGCAGGAAAGCGCAGACATTGCCGCCGCTCTCCATTTTGAATTCAATTTTTTTCAGTTCATATGCAGCAAACCGGGCGGAATTTTCATACGCCTGATTTGCCAGAACCGTAGCCTGATCCGCCAGCTCATCCCCTTTCAGATGAGGATATCCCGCAATACTGTACAGATTTGCGGCAATCAGCCAGGCTTCACAGGCTTTGTCGCCGGATTCAAATTCCAGCGCTTTACGCTGCCACAACATCGCCTGCTGAGACCATTCATAAGCCCAGTTGCCGCGGCGGTAACCGATTACCGTATCCAGCAGTGTATCATCACTGCGGGGGGCATCGGATGCTGCGATACGGCTGAGAACCTCTTCGGTTTCCAGCGGCGGTATCCCCCGCCAGGCCCACATTAAGCGGTTAATCATGCGATACCAGCCCGGATGCGTACATCCGCTCAGGACGCTGCCCTTGACTTGTTTCATACCGGAACGGGTAAAATTCACCAGCACGGATGTCTCAGGGTGTTTGATTTTCGGCTTAAACAGTTTCTCTGACAGGTTCTGTTGTGTCATGGCATTCGCTTACTGATCGCAGATTGGTTTAACAAAACTGACGGTCATATCCCATGGCTGCTCGATCCAGGTATCCTGCGGGATATCAACCACATAATCGTCAACCAGCGGACGTCCGGCCGGTTTGGCAAAAATAGTGACGAAATGCGCTTTCGGATACATATCGCGGATCATCTGGGCAGTACCACCGGTATCCACCAGATCATCAACGATGATAAATCCTTCACCGTCACCGTCGGCTTTTTTCAGGACTTTCATGTCGCGCTGATGGTCATGATCATAGCTGGAAATGCAGACAGTATCCACATGACGGATACCCAGTTCACGAGCGAGTAAAGCTCCCGGCACCAGACCACCGCGGCTTACGGCAATAATGCCTTTCCATTGTTCGGTTGGCATTAAACGCTGTGCCAGTTTACGGGCGTGCATTTGCAACATATCCCACGTTACGACGTATTTTTCGCTCATATCAGATTGATCCCGGCTTGATGATTTACAGAAAAGAGTCTTTTTTGCGGAAAAAAGGTTGCGCGAGATTATAGTGACTTGAGCCGCCAAAGACCAGAGTATCTGACAAATTCATCATAATTCCCTGTTATGACACACGCACTTTGTGTAAGAATTTGCTATTCTCCGGACATCGGATATTCGCGACCGCTCATTTTAAACAGCGTCACCGGCCGCCTTCAGGTATCCTCCCCCTTATAATGAAAAATGCAGTAACAGGAGATCGAACGTGTCTGAACTATCACAATTATTTCCGCAGCCGCTGTGGGACATTTTTGCCAAAATCTGCTCTATTCCTCACCCGTCCTACCACGAAGAGCAACTGGCCGCACATATCATTGAATGGGCAAAAGAAAAGGAATTCCACGTTGAGCGCGACAGCGTCGGTAATATCCTGATCCGCAAACCGGCCAGCAAAGGCCTGGAAAACCGTAAAGCGGTCGTCCTGCAGGCGCACCTGGATATGGTGCCGCAGAAAAACAATGATACAGCACACGATTTCGAAAAAGATCCGATTCAGCCGTATATCGACGGTGACTGGGTTACCGCGAAAGGCACCACATTAGGTGCGGATAACGGTATCGGTATGGCATCCGCGCTGGCAGTGCTGGCTGATGATTCCGTCAAACATGGTCCGCTGGAAGTTCTGCTGACCATGACCGAAGAAGCCGGGATGGACGGCGCATTCGGTCTTCAGCCGGACTGGTTACAGGCTGATATTCTGATCAACACCGACTCCGAAGAGGAAGGTGAGATTTATATGGGTTGTGCGGGCGGTATTGACGTCACCACCACCCTGGCACTGAGCCGTGAAGCCGTTCCGGCCGGTTACAGCATCTTCACCCTGACCCTGAAAGGTCTCAAAGGCGGCCATTCCGGCGGCGATATTCACCTGGGTCTGGGCAACGCCAACAAATCACTGGCCCGTTTCCTGGCCGGTCACGCCGCAGAACTCGGCGCGCGTCTGGTTGATTTTCAGGGCGGTACACTGCGCAACGCGATTCCGCGTGAAGGCCACATCACCCTGGCAGTACCGGCAGATAAAGCCGCACAGCTGAAATCACTGGCACAGACCTTTGAAGCCCTGCTCAGAGAAGAACTGGCACAGAAAGAGAAAAATCTGGTCGTCACCCTTGAAGCCGCAACTGCTGCTCAGGGTGTGCTGACCGCTGATGTGCAGTCCCGCTTCATCAATATGCTCAACGTAATGCCGAACGGCGTGATCCGCATGAGTGACGTGGTACCGGGCGTGGTCGAAACCTCACTGAACGTCGGTGTGGTGAAAATGAGTGAAGACCGTGTGCAGGTTATCTGCCTGGTGCGTTCCCTGATTGAATCCGGTAAATCCTCTGTGGTCAGTATGCTGACCTCTCTGGCGGCACTGTCCGGTGCGGATATTGTTGCCGAAGGCGGTTATCCGGGCTGGCAGCCGGATGCTGACTCCCCGGTTATGCATCTGGTCAGCGAAACCTATCAGCAGCTGTTTGATAAAACGCCGAACATTATGGTGATCCACGCCGGTCTTGAGTGCGGTTTATTCAAAAAACCGTATCCGGACATGGACATGGTTTCCATCGGGCCGACCATCACCGGTGCTCACTCTCCGGATGAGCAGGTGCATATCAAGAGTGTCGGACAGTACTGGCAGTTACTGACCGCTATCTTAAAAGCGATCCCTGAAAAAGCATAACAGCATCATTCAGTTCAGCGGCGGAACATCTGTTCCGCCGTTTTTATATGTGCTTCAGAATCCCAGCAGCAACTGCCGCTCCAGCTGCGGGTCCAGCAGTGTCACATGCAGCCCCACCAGCCTGACACCACGCCCTTCCCGGCGGCTTTTCCAGGCCAGTTCCGCCGTCTTCAGTAAATCCGCTTTATCCAGCACCGGATGAACATGTTCCTGTGTTGTCTGCTGAAAATCCGCAAACTTGAGTTTGATTCCCTGCCGGGCGATCCGCAGATCCGATGACACCTTTGTCAGACGGCGCTCCAGCTCCGGAAACAGCGCATCAATAATGGTCTGACATTCATCCCACGACACAATATCTTCCGCCAGTGTCCGCTCAACACCGACCGATTTCCGTTCCCTGTCCGGACAAACCGGACGCTCATCTGTGCCGTGACTGCGCTCCCAGATGATCCGGCCGAACTTTCCGAACTGCTTCAGCAGCGATATCTGATCATAATGCTGCACATCCCGGCAAGTCTCCAGCCCAAGATCAGTCAGCCGTTTTGCGGTTACTTTTCCCACGCCGGGAATTTTACGCAGCGGCAGAGACAGAACAAAATCCGCTACCTGCTCCGGTGTGATAATGTACTGCCCGTTTGGTTTATTCAGATCAGAGGCGATTTTGGCGAGAAACTTGACCGGTGCCACCCCGGCTGATGCCGTCAGTCCCAGCTCAGTAAAAATAGTCCGGCGGATCTCTTCTGCCATCAGCGTGGCGGAGCCCCAGCACTGCGGACTGTCCGTCACATCAAGATAGGCCTCATCGAGAGACAGCGGCTCAATCAGTGAGGTATAACGGGCAAAAATAGCATGCAGATGGCGGGAGGTGGTTTTATATAACTCCATCCGTCCCGGGATTACTTTCAGGTGCGGGCATAACAGCAATGCTTTTGCCGTCGACATCGCACTGTGCACCCCGAAACGCCGTGCCGGATAATTCGCGGTTGCAATCACACCGCGCCGGTCGGCACTCCCGCCGATAGCCAGAGGGATATCGCGCAGACGGGGATCGTCACGCATTTCAATCGCCGCATAAAAACAATCCATATCAATATGAATAATTTTACGCATCCGCCTCTCCCGCTCACCAATATTACTGTTTAAATATACAGTTAAACTTAATTCAATTCAAATCGATTAATCCACTCATTATTCACCATATCAATCAGCGGGCTGAAATTTGCAAGTTTGTGTTTTTTTTCTGTGATTACATCCGGTTGTCATGTTGCTTTGGTAAAACAGCTGCGTGACACACACCCGATCACTTTCTTTCTGACGGACGGATTATGAAAAAAATACTTTCTGCCCTTTTTCTGAGTTGTATTGTTATGACAACCCACGCAGCACCGCAAATTATTGCTCACCGCGCCGCCACTGCGGATGCGCCTGAAAACACCCTGTACGCCATCGATAAAGCACTGGGTAACAAAGCGGATGCTATCTGGATCACGCTTCAGTTATCAAAAGACAACCAGGTGGTGTTATACCGCCCGTCTGATCTGAAATCCCTGACCGATAAAACCGGTCCGGTTTCCGGTTACACGGCCGCAGAGCTGGCAAAAATTGATGCAGCCCGTGACTATAATCAAAAAAACAACACCCATATCAACGCCGCGATTCCGTCACTGGACACTGTACTGAGCCGCTATCCGGAGACTTTTTTCTATCTCGATATCAAATCCCCGGATGCAGTACCTGCCATCTTTGCACAGCAGCTGGATACCGTACTGACCCGTCATCAGGCGAAGAACCGGGTTCGTGTCTATTCGACCGGTCAGGATTATCTGGCCGCACTGCCACAGTCAATCCCGGTATTTGAAAGCCGTGATACCACCCGCAATGCACTGGCCGGCAGCCTGATCACTCACACCTGTGACCTGGCAGATAATCCTCAGCCACGCTGGTATGGCTTCGAGCTGCACCGCAAGGTCGATGTGGTTGAAACCTTTACACTGGGTGAAGCCCGCTCTCCGGTTGTGCTGACATGGGATAAAACAGCCATGGACTGCTTCCGTAAAAATAATAAAAACCGGGTTGTGCTGTTCGGTATTAAAACACCGGCAGACTTACAGCTGGCAGCAGAGTTAGGAGCGGATGGTGTGATGGTCGATTCATTACTTAATATGAAAATAAAATAATTAATTTTCGTATTATTACCTATTGATTTTGAGGTACTGAAAAATAAGAGTGACATTTAATAGATTATAAATATCACTCTTATTTAATACGTTACATCCCTTCCCGCAACCGCCCCTGTCACTCCCGCATAATATTTTATAATCTCAGCAACTCTAATTAATTATAGTAATTTATTTATCAGGACAATTTTGTTATAACTATAAGAAACATCCGGGAGGTCATACGGTGATAAGTAACCTATTTATTGATTTCAATTCACCCCAAAAATCCCCTCTTGTTTTTATGGGATTATTTTTGCTGTTATTCAGTCTTTATTCTTACGCGGATTGCCGGCTGTATTCAGATGAAACACGCAGCAGTAACTTTATTATTCTGGGTGCCGGTATGATTAACGGCCCGGTAAAATCCGTCATCACAACAACCCGTGCCCCGGACAGTAAGAACGATAATATTATTATCAACGGGCGATATAACCTGAACCCCTGTGGTGAACTGAGCGACTTTTCGCTGGAAGTAACTGAACGCTATCCCGGTCTGCAAAACCGGATGTATTCCGAAGGTCAGAAAACGGAACAGGGCTATACTTTATTATTTACGTCGCAATTGCTCAACAGCGGAAAAGCGCCGGTAACCCTTATTAAAGCCCGCAGCCATCTTTTTTATAACAATCAAAAGCAAATCATCCGTGCCGAATCAGATTCAAGCAGCGGCGGAAACACACCAAAATTCCGGATGGATACGGATTTTTTTTATAAAGACGGTTTAATCGCACATGCCGTGTTAAAAGGCGGTTCCTCAGATACCGTCGGTGAAATCCGTTACGACTGGCGCAGTGACCGGCAAATAAATTCGATAACGTCACAGGGGAATGGCCTGCCTCCGATGAACTATGAATTTGCGTATAATGATAACGGTCAGGTTATCCGGCAGACACAAACACAGCACACACCGCTGGGCCGGGTAAAAGCAATCTATATTTGTCAGCAGACAGACAGCTACGGGAACTGCGAAAAAGCACTCTGGCAGAGCATGACCGAAGGGAACAACACGAATAATATTATTGTGATAAATACCGCGATTGTGACATCGCGTTATCATTATTACTGATCCGCTATTACTGACCTGCGGTTAATGAACAACAATAAACAAAGGCGCCTGACGGGCGCCTTTGAGATTGCTGACAAAGGCGCCTTTTATATTATTTAATACTATACAATCCTGTTTTTATTCAGTTTCTCTTCACGGGCAGCTTCACGCGCCATCCGCTTTTTCCGGGCATCGCACGGTTCGGGACAGTCACAGACTTTCTCAACACCAATGCTGCTCAGCCCGCCGCAGCTTCCCTGGATGCTCTTGCGCTTAATAATATAGCCAAGAGACATCCCCAGGAATGCGACCAGAAACAGGATAAAGGTTGCGATAAATACTTTTATCATCATATCAGCCACCCTCTTTTATTTTTGCTGCAAATAGGGCTTAAATGCCTCACTGTAGCGTTCTTCAAATCCCTTCTCTGTTTTGACAATCATAAAGACAGGGATATTTTGTGCATTCGCTACTTCAAGACCACGCTCCGGCCCGAGCACATTCAGCCCGGTAGAAAAGCCATCCGCACTCATGCAATTATCCGCAATAACGGTAATCGATACCAGATTGTGGTTAATCGGCCGCGCTGTTTTCGGATCAATGGTATGTGAGTAACGGACATTATTTTCTTCAAAATAATTCCGGTAATCCCCGGATGTCGCCACAGAGGCATTACCCGGCTCAATAACTTCCTGTGCAGACTGGCTCAGCCCCTGCGATGATGGTTTTTCAATCGCAATGCGCCACGGCTTACCTTTACCGTTAATACCCTGAGTCCGGACTTCACCGCCCACATCCACCATATAATTGCGGATATTCTGTGATTCCAGATATTCGGCAACCGCATCCACTCCGTAGCCTTTCGCTATGGAAGACAGATCCACATACAGTTCCGGCACGGTCTTAATCAGATTATTGTCTTCCACCTTCAGTTTATCAATCCCGGTCCACTGGCGGCGGGCTTCGATATCCTGCTCAGTCGGCACATGAGTCACGCGTCCTTCCGGGCCAAATCCCCACAGATTGACCAGCGGGCCGACAGTGACATCCAGTGCGCCGTCTGTCAGCTGATTAATACGGATAGCCTC
The DNA here is from genome assembly GCF_032989665.1 of Morganella sp. BCCO 40_0007. Taxonomy (NCBI): domain Bacteria; kingdom Pseudomonadati; phylum Pseudomonadota; class Gammaproteobacteria; order Enterobacterales; family Morganellaceae; genus Morganella; species Morganella sp. BCCO 40_0007. The sequence goes on from NZ_JAVBIN010000013.1 coordinate 20,730, forward strand.
ACGAACCACCTTTGCGGTTGCGGCAGAAACCGGGAACGGTGTATTTACGTCGCGGCTCTGATTAAAGCGGCTGAGTTCAGAATCCGGCCGGTAGGTGGACATCTGATCATTGACCTCTTCCAGCACCACATCAATACCTTTCTGCACAGATTCCGGTGACGGATTTTTCGGATCAGCCACATATTTTACCGCGTAAGAGGTGCCCATCGTTTTGCCGTTCAGGGTTACCTGCTGTGTTTCCGGTGTTTTATCACCACACGCACTCAGTAACAATGCCATCAGTGCCAGCGGCAGAAAGGCCCGTTTTATTTTTACCATACACAATCCAGTCTGATTTCAGATCATCTGCGCCCACAGGAGTGGGCGCAGTTTCGTTATGACAGGGGCGGAAATCAGCCGCCGAAGTCATCCAGCATAATGTTTTCGTCTTCCACACCCAGATCTTTGAGCATCTTGATCACGGCGGCGTTCATCATCGGCGGCCCGCACATGTAGAACTCACAATCTTCCGGTGCCGGATGGTTTTTCAGGTAATGTTCATAGAGAACATTATGAATAAACCCGGTGTATCCGTCCCAGTTATCTTCCGGCAGGGCATCAGACAGCGCCACGTTCCAGGTGAAGTTTTCATTCTCAGCCTGAAGCTGGTCAAAATCTTCTTCATAGAACATTTCACGTTTTGAACGCGCACCATACCAGAAAGACATCTTACGTTTGGAGTGCAGACGCTTAAGCTGATCGAAGATATGCGAACGCATCGGCGCCATCCCCGCACCACCGCCGATAAAGATCATTTCCGCGTCAGTTTCTTTCGCGAAGAATTCCCCGAACGGCCCGGAAATTGTCACTTTATCACCCGGTTTCAGTGACCAGATGTAAGAGGACATAATGCCCGGAGGTGCATCCGGCACACGCGGAGGCGGTGTGGCGATACGCACGTTCAGCAAAATAATCCCGTGCTCTTCCGGATAGTTTGCCATGGAGTATGCGCGGACGGTCGGTTCTTTCACTTCAGACACATAGCGGAATAAATTAAATTTATCCCAGTCTTCCCGGTACTCCTGCGGTACATCAAATTCATCATAACGCACCACATGCGGCGGACATTCAATCTGAATAAAGCCACCGGCACGGAACGGTACAACTTCACCATCAGGAATTTTCAGTTTCAGCTCTTTAATGAACGTCGCTTTGTTATCATTGGAGATAACTTCGCACTCCCATTTTTTCACCCCGAAGATCTCTTCCGGCAGCTCAATTTTCAGATCCTGCTTCACATTCACCTGGCACGCCAGACGGCAGCCTTCACGCGCTTCGCGCTTGTTAATGTGGGACATCTCTGTCGGCAGAATATCACCGCCGCCTTCTTTGATCTTCACGCGGCACTGGCCGCAGGTTCCGCCGCCGCCACAGGCAGAAGAGACAAAAATCCCCTGACCGGACAGCACATTCAGTAATTTATCACCGGCAGGTGCGCTGAAGCTTTTCTCCGCATCGCCGTTGACGTCAATCTTAACGTCCCCTGTGTTCACCAGTTTTGATTTTGCGAACAAAATCAACGCGGTCAGCGCCAGAACAATCAGGGTAAACATTGCCACGCCTAAAATAACGATATCCATAATTGCGTTTCACCCTTATAACTGTACGCCGGAGAAGGACATAAAGCCCAGAGCCATCAGTCCGGTAGTCACGAATGTGATCCCCAGCCCTTTCAGGCCGGACGGGACGTCAGAGTATTTCATCTTCTCGCGGATAGCGGCCATCAGCACAATCGCCAGCAGCCAGCCGATACCGGAAGCAAAACCGTAAACCACAGACTCCGTAAAGTTGTAGTCGCGCTGCGCCATAAAGGACACACCACCAAAAATCGCACAGTTTACGGTGATTAACGGCAGGAAGATGCCCAGCGCGTTATACAGTGCAGGGAAGTAGCGATCCAGAATCATCTCCAGAATCTGTACCAGTGCCGCAATGACCCCGATAAAGGTAATGAAGTTCAGGAAGCTTAAATCCACACCGTCCATCAGTGCGCCGTCGCGCAGCAGCAGGTTATAGACCAGGTTGTTGGCCGGAACAGAAATCCCCAGCACCACGGTAACTGCCACCCCGAGCCCGAACGCCGTTTTGACATTTTTGGACACCGCCAGGAAAGTACACATCCCGAGGAAGAAAGCCAGCGCCATGTTTTCAATGAATACAGCCCGCACAAAGAGACTGATATAATGTTCCATATCTTAATCCTTCTCGACTTGTGACGGTTTCAGGGTGCGAATACCCCAGATGAGCATCCCGATGATGAAGAATGCGCTCGGAGCCAGCAGGAACAGACCGTTCGGCAGATACCAGCCGCCGTTCTGTACCGTTTCCAGCATAGTCACACCAAAAAGTTTACCGGAGCCGATCAGTTCGCGGAAGAAGCCCACCAGCAGCAGGATCACGCCGTAGCCTAATCCGTTACCGATACCATCCATAAAGCTTTCCAGCGGCGGTGCTTTCATCGCATACGCTTCCGCTCGTCCCATTACAATACAGTTGGTAATGATCAGGCCGACAAACACGGAAAGCTGTTTGGAGATGCCGTAGGCGTAAGCCCGCAGAATCTGGTCAACAAGAATAACCAGCGAGGCGATAATCGCCATCTGAACAATAATCCGCACACTGCCCGGAATGAAATTACGGATCATCGAGATAAACATGCTGGAGAATGCTGTTACCAGGGTGACCGCGATGGTCATAACCAGTGCGGTTTCCAGTTTGGTGGTTACCGCCAGCGCCGAACACACCCCCAGAACCTGGAGGGCAATCGGGTTGTTATCTAATAACGGTCCGAGAAGAACGCGTTTAATTTCTTTACTATCAGCCATGATTCAACGCTCCTTCGCGTACTGTTTTCAGGAACGGGCCAAAACCGTTGTCGCCCAGCCAGAAATCAAACATATGCTGGATGCCGTTTGAGGTCAGTGTCGCACCGGATAAACCATCAATCCCGTACGGGCTGTCAGTTGAGCCGCTGCGGACTATTTTAATGGCCGGCATACCTTCTTCATTAAACAGCTTTTTACCAATCCACTGTTTACGCCATTGCGGGTTATCCACTTCACCACCCAGTCCCGGCGTTTCACCGTGCTGGTAATAAGTGATCCCCTCAGAGGTAATACCGTCCACGTCAATCGCGATAAAGGCATACATCACAGACCACAGACCGGAGCCGTAAACCGGCAGAACAATCTTGCTGGTTTCACCCTGCTCATTCTGTACCAGATAGATTTCCGCGCTGTTAGCACGGCGGCGGATTTTCGCCAGATCTTCTTCCGGTGACAGGGCAATACTGGTCTCATCGCTGCGCAGTTCATCGTTGAGATCGTATTTGGCGGTACTGTCAGTCATCTGACCGGTTTTTAAATCCACCATTTTTGCTCTGATGAATTTTTTATAGACCGCGTCGATTTCATTCGCCGGCATGGATGGCGTGAGTAACCCGGCCACATCCAGAATGTTACGCTGCTTATCCAGCATAATCTGTGTCTGCTGCGTGGACTTCAGCCCCACAGCAGAACCGGCCACAACTATCGAACACACAAGGCAAAGGACGAAGACAACGATAAACGTTCTTGCGACACTGTCCTTGTTTTTCGTTTTTTCATTAGCCACGTGCTTTTCTCCGTTTAATGTTTGCCTGAACCACCAGATAATCAAATAACGGGGCGAATAAGTTGGCGAACAGGATAGCCAGCATCATCCCTTCCGGATATGCCGGGTTTGCCACACGGATCAGGACACACATAACCCCGATCAGTATCCCGTAAGCCCATTTACCTTTATCGGTAAACGAGGCTGAAACCGGGTCCGTCGCCATGAAAATCATACCGAAGGCAAAACCGCCAAGAACCAGATGCCAGTACCACGGCATAGCAAACAGCGGGTTGGTGTCAGAGCCAATCATATTAAAGACGGCTGACATCGCGATCATCCCGACCATCACACCGGCCACAATACGCAGGGAAGCGATACGGGCAAACAGAATGACGGCACCACCGATCAGAATCATCAGTGTGGATACTTCACCAATCGAGCCCGGCACGTTACCGATAAAAGCATCCATCCATGAAATCGGCTGATTGGTCATGGTGTTGACCAGCTGATGCTCACCACCGACAGCCCACTGTGACAGCGGAGTTGCGCCGGAGAAGCCGTCAGCGGCAGTCCAGACCGTGTCACCGGAAATCTGAGCCGGATAGGCAAAGAACAGGAAAGCACGACCGGCCAGTGCAGGGTTCAGGAAGTTACGCCCTGTCCCGCCGAAGATTTCCTTCGCGACCACCACACCAAAGGTGACAGCCAGCGCAGCCTGCCATAACGGCAGAGTCGGCGGAACAATCAGTGCCAGCAGAATGGAGGTGATAAAGAAACCTTCGTTGATTTCATGCCCGCGAATCATCGCAAACAGGACTTCCCAGAAACCGCCCACGATAAAAATGACTGCGTAGATCGGCAGGAAATAAACGGCACCGAACAGCATTTTGCTGACCCAGCCCGCATCCTGAGTAAAGGACACGCCGATGAGTTCCGCGAGACGATAATGCCAGTCACCGGCAATCACCTGCTGAAGCTCCGCTCCGCTGTACATATCCAGCAGCACCGGTATTGCCTGGTTACCGACGTTATACATCCCCCAGAACATTGCCGGGAAAACGGATAACCAGACCAGGATCATCAGACGCTTAAGGTCGATGGAATCACGGACATGTGAACGCCCGCGGGTAACGGTCCCCGGGGTATAGAAGATGGTGGCCGCTGCTTCATACAGTGCATACCATCTCTGTAATTTACCGCCCGGTTCAAAATGCGGCTCAATTTTTTCCAGAAATTTTTTCAGACCCATGATTATCCTTCCTGCTCAATCCTGGTCAGTACGTCACGCAGCACCGGGCCGTACTCATATTTACTCTGACAGACATAGGTACACAGCCCCAGATCTTCCTCATCCAGCTCCAGCGCACCCAGCGCCTGTGCGCTGTCAGTATCGCCCGCCAGCAGATCACGCAGGAAATGTGTCGCCATAATGTCGAGCGGCATGACACGTTCATAACTGCCGATTGGCACCATGGAACGTTCGCCGCCATTCATTGATGTAGTAAATGAGAACAGTTTCTTCTTAAAGAAGTGACCCAGAGTGGTGCGGGTAACGGTGTATTTGTCAGTCCCCGGCATGATCCAGCCGAACAGCTCTTTTTCACGGCCTTCTTCCAGAACGGATACCTGATTGGTAAAGCGTCCCAGATAGTGATGCACATCATCACTGGCCACGCCCCACAGGACAGAACCGGAAATAATGCGGTTTTCGCCGGCTTTCAGCTGCCCTTCGGTCAGTTCATACAGATCCGCACCAAGACGGGTTCTCAGCAGACGCGGGTTTTCCACCTGCGGGCCGCCGAGTGCCACAATACGGTCGGTGTACAGAAAACCGGTCGTAAACAGTTTACCGATAGCGATAACATCCTGGTAATTCAGAGACCAGACTGTTTTCGTTGCGCTGACCGGCTCCAGGAAATGGATATGCGTACCGGCAAGACCTGCCGGATGCGGGCCGCTGAACTGTGTATAACTGACACGATTGTTATCGGTAACTTTTACGAAGTCAGCTGTACCGTGGCAGACATGAACCTTCCCTTCCGTCAGACAGCTCAGTACCTGTAAACCGTCGTCAAACGCGATTTGTTCCTGACGGATAATCACCACCGGGTCGGCCGCCAGCGGATTGGTATCCATCGCGGTGACAAAAATGGCGGCAGGCACAGAGCCCGGAGCGGGGGTACGGCTGAACGGACGGGTCCGCAGCGCGGTCCACAATCCGGAGGCCACCAGGTTTTTCTCTGCCTGTTCACGGGTCAGTGACGGCAGATCCCGACGGTCATAACTGTCAAATGTGAATTGCTCGTCTCCCTGTATTTCAATCACCACCGATTGCAATACACGACGTTCGCCACGATTGATGGCTTTTACCTGTCCGCAGGCGGGGCTGGTAAAAATCACACCGGGGTTCTTTTTATCTTCAAAAAGAGCCTGTCCTTTCTTCACTGATTCACCTTCCTGAACCAGCATAGACGGACGCATCCCGATGTATTCTTCACCCAGCAGCGCTACGTGGCGGACTGAGGGGCCATCTTCTGTGACTTGAGCAGGTGATCCTGCGATCGGCAGGTCGAGTCCTTTTTTAATTTTAATCATAAAATTTGCACAAGTTTTCGTTAAACCCACGTCATTACTGCCGCAGCAGCGTATGACAACTCAACAATAAAAACACTCCGGGCCGCTGTTGTCGCCCCGGGCTGTTTTCTCCGATGTATGTCACGATTTTGCTTAAACCAGATCCGCATTATTTTACCACTTCACAACAATTCTGTCCGGTGAAACGAGTGACCTGGCTCAAGCAAATGGGATTATTGTGATCAGAAAAAGCCGGAAAACTCGTCTTTACCGAGCAATTTAATCACCTTTACCGACTGCTGTTTATTTTTTGACCATAATAATGTTTGTAACAAACGATTTTATTCTCACCGGAAACCATTCACAAATTATCTGCATCATGGCAATCTGTTGTTACTTTTTTCACCAACCCATTGCCATCCTGAATACTGAGAATGCGACATATCATTTTTATCATGATCGGCCTGCTGTTTTTTGCGGGGCAATCATCGGCAACAACGGGAAAATCCCCGTCATTATGGCTTACGGCACCGGTAAGTGATGTCCGTAACAGCCGGGTATTTATACAGATATTTAAAGAAGAAAAAGAGCTGGAGTTATACACGCGGGAGAATAACGGACGTTTTAAACTGATAAAACGCTATCCGGTTTGTCAGTTTTCCGGTGGTCTGGGACCCAAACAGCTGACCGGTGATTTAAAAAGCCCAGAAGGTTTTTACCGCATCAGTCTGTCACAGCTCAATCCGAACAGTCGGTTTTACCGAGCTATTAACCTTGGTTTTCCCAATGAATTTGACCGTGCGCACGGCTATACCGGGGATTATCTGATGGTTCACGGTGACTGCAAATCCGTCGGCTGCTACGCCATGACGGATGCCTATATTGATGAGATTTACCGCTATGTGGAAAGCGCCCTGCTGAGCGGACAGACGGATCTGAATATTGCGATTTATCCTTTCCGGATGACACCGGAGAATATGAACCGCCACCGGAATTCCTCACATCTGGCCTTCTGGCAGCAGTTACAACCCGCTTATCAGTACTTTACCGAGAATCAGATCCCGGCGGTGGTTGCTGTTATTAACGGCCGTTATGTCACCGCCGCACACACGGCCGTACCGGGACCGGCAGCAGAAGCCGGCCTGCTGACTCAGAACACGGATTCATCACGCTCGCCGTAGTAAAAAAGAACCGCCTCGCCCGGCCGGATTTTCTGCCACTGCTCATTGCCGGTCAGCGGCTGTGTGGCGATAACCGAGACCACATCATCCGGGCTGGTATGCTGAGAAAAATCGATCTCCACATCACTGTCCACCAGCCGGGCTCTGCCGAACGGGGCGCGGCGGGTGATCCAGTGCAGATTGGTGGAGCAGTACGCCAGCACATAGCTGCCGTCTGACAACAGCATATTAAAGACGCCGAACTGCCGTAGCTCATCCGCCAGCCGCTTCATATCACGGAATACTGCCTGCAGATCCTGCGGCGGCTGCGGGTATTTTTCTTTCAGCTGATTCAGCAGCCAGCAGAATGCATGCTCGCTGTCAGTCTGACCGACCGGGGTAAAAAAACCGGTTGCCAGGTGTTCATAGCCGCTGAGCTGCCCGTTGTGGGCATATGTCCAGTTCCGCCCCCACAACTCACGGGTAAAAGGATGGGTATTTTCCAGCGATACCACCCCTCTGTTTGCCTGGCGGATATGGGCAATCACCGCCTCGGATTTGACGGGATAATCGCGGACAAAACGGGCGACAGGAGAATGACAGCAGGCACGCGCGTCTTTGAAGGTCCGGCACCCCATTCCTTCATAAAACGTAATTCCCCATCCGTCTTTATGCGGCCCGGTTTCCCCTCCGCGCGGGATCAGACCGCTGAGACTGAAATGAATATCAGTCGGGACATTCGCGCTCATCCCCAGCAATTCACACATTGCCTTTCTCCCTTACCCGGTTTCGTGATAACTGAAGACTATTGTTACCCGCAATTCGTTAGTTTCACAATTACGGAAATATCATTTTTTTAGATGATTTGGTTATATATAAGATACTTTATGCTTATCATGAATAAGTCCTGCCTCATGACATAAAAAAAGCACTCAGCCGGATAGCGGAGTGCTTTTTCAGATACCGGGCCGGGTTATTTCACCATTTCTTTTTCGATCAGCATGATCAGAATATGAATAACCTTAATATGGATTTCCTGAATGCGATCCGCATAACCAAAGTGTGGTACACGAATTTCAATATCCGCACTGCCCGCCATTTTACCGCCGTCTTTACCGGTCAGTGTGATCACCTTCATACCTTTGGCGCGTGCCGCTTCAATCGCTTTGATAATATTGCCGGAGTTACCGGATGTGGAGATACCGAGTAACACATCTCCTTCACGGCCGACAGACTCAACAAAGCGGGAGAAAACATATTCATAGCCAAAATCATTACTTACGCAGGATAAGTGGCTGACATCAGAAATAGCAATTGCCGGATATCCCGGACGGTTTTCACGGTAGCGTCCTGTCAGTTCTTCCGCAAAATGCATTGCATCACAGTGTGAACCACCGTTACCGCATGACATCACTTTGCCGCCCGCTTTAAAAGAATCAGCCAGCATGACAGCAGCCCGGCGGATTGCATCAATATTATTCTCATCTTTCAAAAAGTTATCGAGGGTTGCCGCTGCTTCGGTCAGTTCACCGCGGATAAGTTCCTGGTACATAGAGATAGGCTCCTGAAAATGAATCGGATTTGTCTGTTCTGAGTGTAACGGATCTGCCCCGGTGAAAGAAGTCACAATCCGTGGCATCTGCAAATAAGACACATAGAGATTGCTGACAAAGCAGGATAAAACGTGGTTTTTCCTGCTTTGTGTTATCAGCCGAAAATCAATAAATTGATTTTCCTGATTTATTTTTACAACCTCTGGTGGTCGCCGCCAACCCCTGCGGGTTTGTCAACGTCCGGATTTTGTTCTGCTAATTTTGTGAGCTGAGTTGTAAATAAAATGTGAAATCATTGAAGTTATTTTTTGGTTGCGCTAGATCTGAACACAACAGGTCAGACCTCTGATGTCACATTGTACTGACACGAATACCCCTTTACGGAGGTTCATCATGTTACTACTCAGCATAATTTTATTTATCGCCGCCACCGGGCTGCTCGCTTTTCACCGGGTCAGTCTGAAGTACAGTGCAACAGCACTGATACTGTTCAGTCTCATCATGAATGTCTTTCGTTTATGGCCGTTTGCTGTCACCGTTCTTCTGACACTGGTTTTCCTGCCGTTTGTGATCACGTCCATCCGCCGGGCTTTGTTCAGCAGCCGTCTGATGCTGCTGTTCCGTAAAGTGATGCCGCCGATGTCACAGACAGAAAAAGAAGCGATTGATGCGGGCACCACCTGGTGGGAAGGCGATCTGTTCCGCGGACAACCGGACTGGCAGAAGCTGCACAACTACCCCGCTCCGCAACTGACGGCGGAAGAACAGGCGTTTCTTGACGGCCCGGCAGAAGAAGCCTGCCGGATGGCCAATGACTTTGAGATCACCCATGAGCTGGCGGATCTGCCGCCGGAATTATGGCAGTTCCTGCGTGATCATAAATTCTTCGCCATGATTATCCGCAAAGAGTATGGCGGTCTGGCGTTCTCCGCCTATGCCCAGGCGCGGGTGCTGCAAAAACTGGCCGGGGTTTCCGGTATTCTGGCGATAACCGTCGGTGTCCCCAATTCACTGGGGCCGGGCGAGTTGTTACAGCACTACGGAACTGACGAGCAGAAAAAACGCTGGCTGCCGGGACTGGCCTCCGGGGAAGAAATCCCCTGCTTTGCCCTGACCAGCCCGGAAGCCGGTTCTGATGCCGGAGCTATCCCGGATACCGGGATTATCTGTACCGGCGAATGGCAGGGTGAACAGGTGATCGGGATGCGCCTGAACTGGAATAAACGCTACATCACGCTGGCACCGGTTGCCACCGTCCTGGGCCTTGCCTTTAAACTGTATGATCCGGATAAACTGCTCGGTGAGAAAACCTCGCCGGGGATCACCTGCGCACTGATCCCGGTGAATACGCCGGGGGTTGAAACCGGTACCCGTCATTTCCCGCTCAATGTCCCGTTCCAGAACGGCCCGACACGCGGTAAAGATGTCTTTGTACCGCTCGACTATATTATCGGCGGTCCGGCAATGGCCGGACAGGGCTGGCGCATGCTGGTGGAATGCCTGTCTGTCGGGCGTGGAATCACACTACCGTCCAATGCTACCGGCGGACTGAAAAGCGCGGCAATGGCAATTGGTGCTTATTCTTATATCCGCCGTCAGTTCCGGATGCCGATCGGCAAAATGGAAGGGATTGAGGAGCCGCTGGCGCGTATTGCCGGGAATGCCTATCTGATGGATGCCGCCGCCACACTGATCACCACCGGTATTATGCTGGGCGAAAAACCGGCGGTTCTGTCCGCCATTGTGAAATATCACTGCACCCACCGGGGACAGCGCGCCATTATTGACGCGATGGATATTGCAGGCGGCAAAGGTATCTGCCTCGGACCATCCAATTTTCTTGCCCGCAACTATCAGGGGGCGCCTATCGCCATCACTGTTGAAGGTGCCAATATCCTGACCCGCAGTATGATTATCTTTGGTCAGGGAGCCATCCGCTGTCACCCGTATGTACTGACCGAGATGGCCGCTGCGGCGGATAATCAGCTGAATGACTTTGATAACGCGCTGTTTGCCCATATCGGCCATGTATTAACTGCCGCCACCCGCAGTTTCTGGCTGGGGTTATCACGCGGACATTTCAGTCCTTCACCGTTCCGGGATGCCACCCGCCGCTATTATCAGCACCTTAACCGGCTGAGTGCCAACCTTGCGCTGCTGTCAGATATCGCGATGGCGACACTCGGCGGCAGTCTGAAGCGCCGCGAACGGATTTCTGCCAGACTCGGCGATATACTCAGCCAGCTTTATCTCGCATCCGCCACTTTAAAACGGTTTGATGAGGATGGCCGCCCGCAGGCTGACTTACCGCTGGTACACTGGGCAGTACAGGATTGTCTGTATGAAGCCGAAAAAGCAATGGATGAACTGCTGACAAACTTCCCTGACCGGAAAGTCGCCGCCCTGCTGCGTCTGACTATCTTCCCGTCAGGCCGCCATCACTGTCCGCCATCCGATAAACTGGACAGCAAACTCGCCCGTCTGTTACAGGAACCGTCTGACACCCGTGACAGAATCGGACGCGGGCAATATCTGGCACCGGAACCCAATAACCCGCACGGCCTGCTCAATGCCGCACTCAGTGATATTCTGGCCGCCGAACCGCTGGTGGCCCGCCTCAGTCGTATGGCCGAAAAATATATTGATTTTACCCGGCTGGATAAACTGGCGGATACTGCACTGGAGGACGGAAAAGTCACTCCGGAAGAGGCTGATATTCTGCGCAAAGCGGAAGCCAGCCGTCTGCGCTCGATCAATGTGGATGAGTTTGCACCGGAGATTATCGGCCTGAAGTCACACGCCAATTCTCATCGTTACCGTAAAGGGGAAAACCCCAGCGTATAAAATAACATGGCGGAGCCGTTCCCTGCTCCGCCATGACTGCTCTGTCTTACCGGTCAGTGCTGCTGTGGCCGGTCATATTGGCATCCAGACTGAGGATCTCCCGCATTTGGGCTTCTGTCAGATCGGCACCGAAGAATTGCTTAAAGAACTGACGAATATCCTGCTGTATTGCTGCATCATCTGCCGGTTTGCGCATAATGCGGGCTTCAATCCATTTCATCATCAGCGGCGTTTCTATTCCCGGCGCATCCCAGCGGTAAATTCCGATAGGTGCTTTATAGATACGTCTGTTCTTCACGGCAGACATCGTTTCTGCCCCCTGCCAGCCAACCGTATTCCGGTAGACATCTTCCGGTACAAATGAATCAAACTGGCTCAGAATAATAATATCCGGGTCCAGATTAATCACTTGTTCTGCTGACACCGTGATCCAGTTTGGTTTAACCGGCATATCATCTGTCACATTAATACCCCCGGCCCGGTTGATCATCAGACTGTTTACCGAGGTCTTTCCGGCCACCGTCAGGTTTTTATCTCTGACATACAAAATACCCGGTTTTCCGTACGGCATTTCACGAATAGTCACCGGGGTTGAGTCTCTTGTCACCGTGTTCACTGACTGAATCTGATGATCAAAAAAAGCCAGTAAATCTGCGGCACGCTTTTCCTTGCCCAGAATGTCGCCCAGCAGTCTGATCCCGTTTTTGACATCATCCAAATCACCGTATCTGATTGCCACCGCCGGAATACCGAGTTTATCCAGCTTCTGTTTTTCTTCTTTCTGGTAATCCCAGATAATCACCAGATCCGGATTTAATCTGACCAGTTCCTCACCGTTGATGGTGAAATCTTTATTCACAAAGGTGCTGTTGACCTTTTCAATACCGGGTGCCAGTGTTTTCAGGATACTATTGCGGTAAGCCTCTTTCGCTGACGGATGCATCCCGGCAATTTTTGCATCCGAGCCATCCACCACATAAATCATCGACATCCACGGAATAGGTACGACCGCGATCCGCTCTACTGTATCCGGAATAGTGACCCGGTTTCCGGCGAGATCAGTGATTTCTTTTGCCCCGGCACAACTAAAACACAGTAATAAGACACCGGCACTGAAAATACGCTTTAAGGCTGATATTGCCATAACATCTTCCTGTCATTGTATTTACTGTTATCAGCGAAACGCCCGGATATACGGACGGGGAATTAATTTACGATCATGCTTCAGTAAATATTCCAGATACCAGTTAGGATTACGTAATAATCCGCGGCCGACAGCAATTAAATCCGCATACTGATGCTCTAATATATCGTCTGCCAGCTGATGGTCGCGAATACCACCAACAACAATGACAGGTTTTTCACAGCCTTTTTTAACACCTTTGGTATCTTCCAGCTGATAAGCAACACCTTTATTTGTACCATGCATCTGACTGCCGCCATTAGATATGTGAACAATATCAATAAGCGGATTAATATTACGCAGAATTTTTTGTGTAAATAAAATACTGTCCTCTTCGCAATAACGCGTACCGATACGCAGAATAATCGCTTTCTCTTCCGGCCAGGATTGGCGGACAGCGGTCAGTAACTCTGTCAGAAAAATAACCGGATCAGCGTATTTATCAGTACGCTGATTTGTCCGCCGGTCAATAAACTGAGAAATTAAAAACTCATGAGATGCCATAATTTCCAGTGCATCAAACCCGGCTTTATTTGCCCGCGCGGCAGCCTTTGTATAGCAGTCAAACAATGCGGTAATTTCATCTGCTGTTAATACATTAATATCCTGAATAATATTGCCGGATTCCAGCCGTGATTTACTGCCTGCATGGTTCAGCTGAATCGCCACTTTGCTGCCTTCATGTTGCAGCATCGCCACAATCTGAGCCAGCATGGCGACATGCCCGTCCTCATATAAACCCAGTGCACCACTGCCCAGACGTCCGTCAGCCGTAACCGCACACTCTTCCATAATAATCAGCCCGACCTGACCGACAGCAAAAGACATATAATGCGCCAGATGAAAGTAATCAGCGTAACCGTCAGTGGCCCGTTTTATTCTGACAGGCGGATAAACTAATTTATTTTTAAGCGTTAATTTTTCTGATACAAATGGCTGCATTAAATTCATAATACGCACGTCCCCGGAAAAAAGCTGATCGGCACTGTTATATAAAAACTGTACCGGTAATAAATAATAAAATGACTGAAGGGATAATAAAGGGAACAGTGCAGAGACTCTATGACAGGTAATCTGTTTTATAACACCAGTCACACTCTGCCGGAATACAGCCTCCGGATACGATTATTGCGTTAACAATCATCATTCTGTTGTTGTTTTTATGTAATAGAAAAATAACATCAATATACTCCCCGGGAGTATTAATAATAAAATCCCCGGGATGTTATTCCCGGGGATTTTCAATATCAGACAAAAACGATAACGGATAATCTATTATTCAGTGATTTCCAGCGCCATCAGTTCATCAATGGTCTGACGACGGCGGATGAGTTTTGATTTTCCGTCTGTAAACAGAACTTCCGGTAATAATGGCCGGCTGTTGTAATTCGATGACATCGATGCACCGTAAGCGCCGGTATCGTGAAAAACCAGGAAATCATTCACACTGACTTCCGGTAACGCACGCGGCACCACCATTCCGCCTTCCAGCTGAGTAAAAACATCACCGGATTCACATAACGGACCCGCCACAATGGTTTCCCGCAATGTGCTGTTTTGCGGCTCTCCCGCTGCCGGTAATACCGAAATATGGTGATAACTGCCGTACATTGCCGGGCGCATCAGGTCATTAAAACCGCTGTCCACCAGTACATAGTGGCGGCTTCCCATTCCTTTCACTGCCCGTACCTGAGCCAGCAGGATACCGGATTCTGCCACCAGATAACGCCCCGGTTCAATTTCCAGAGTGATATCCCGGCCGAGATGGCAGGCTATACGTGTCCGAGCCGCATCCCAGAGTGAGAAATAATTGTCGATATCAATAATTTCGTCCCCCTCACGATAAGGGGTCGATAAGCCGCCACCGGCAGAAATCGCACGGATATCCAGATTATTGGTGATCACCAGCTCCGCCATCGCATCACAGACCGTCGCAAGGTGCTCATAGTCCACACCGGAACCGATATGCATATGAATGCCGGTCAGCGTCAGCTGATACTGACGGATTTCTGCCAGCGCTTCACCGAGATCGGAAAACCAGATCCCGTGCTTGCTGTTCTCGCCGCCGGTATTGGTTTTCTGGCTGTGTCCGTGACCAAAACCCGGATTGATACGCAGCCACACCGGATGCCCCGGACGGCGGGCGCCAATCTGGCGCAGCATATCCACTGAGCCGGTATTCACCGCGATACCGAGTTCCAGCACGCGATCCAGCGTTTCTTCCGTGATCATATCTGCCGTAAAAACTATCTCATCCGGACGGTAACCGGCTTTCAGCGCCCGTTCAATTTCACCGGCGGATACGGAATCCACTTTCACGCCATGCTCATGCATCAGGCGTAAAATATGAATATTGGAATTGGCTTTCTGCGCAAAACGGATCACATCAAAGCGCTTCAGACGGGCAATACGGCTGATAATCACCTCACTGTCATATAACCAGAGAGGAGTACCGTACTGCTGAGCCAGGCTGCGCAGGGCATCCGGGGTAAACGGGGCGCGGAGTGTTTTGGTTGCGATGGTCATGATGTTGTGCTCTTTTTGATCGTGATCTCATTTTTTTCCATCGTGACAAAAAATCTTCGGGATTTAAAATATCTGATTTGCTAAGGTCTATTCATTACTGATATGGATTTGATGGATAATGGAACACTACTCCTGGCGTCACATTGATATATTCCACGCGGTTATGACAACAAAAAGTCTGACCGATGCCGCACAACTGCTGCACACATCCCAGCCGACTGTCAGCCGGGAGCTTGCCCGTTTCGAAAAAATCCTGGGATTCCGTGTTTTTGACCGTATCAAAGGCCGCCTGCACCCGACTGAACAGGGACTGCGGCTATTTGAGGAAGTGGAGCGATCATATTACGGACTTGAGCGCATCAGCCGTGCTGCGGAGAGTATCCGCCAGTTTCAGCATGCTCAGCTGGCAATCACCTGCCTGCCCGCCTTTGCCCAGTCCTTACTGCCTGCTGTCTGCCGCACGTTTCATACACAATACCCGGACGTGAATTTTGAAATCGCCCCGCAGGAATCCCCGCTGCTTGAAGAGTGGCTCTCCGCCCAGCGTTATGATCTGGGGATCACCGAACATCAGCTGACACCGCCCGGCACACTGCAGGAAACCCTGCTCACACTCAGTGAAGTCTGTGTGCTGCCGGAATCGCATCCGCTGTGCAGCAAAGCGGTTCTGACACCCGCTGATTTTGCACATCAGAATTTTATCAGTCTGTCCGTTGCGGACAGTTACCGGCAGAAAATTGATACATTATTCAGTGAAAAGCGAATTCCGCGGCGGATGATTATGGAAACACACAGTGCCGCTTCAGTCTGTGCCATGGTCAGAGAGGGATTGGGAGTGTCTGTTGTCAATCCGCTGACCGCAATGGATTGCAGCGGGATTTGTGTCCGTCCGTTCAGTGCGGATATTCCGTTCACCGTAAGCCTGATCCGCCCGCAGCACAGGCCGCATTCTGTATTGACGGATATTTTTGTCACACATCTCCGTCAGCATATGCAGGTCATTTTGCAGCAATTAAAACAGGTCAGCGGTTAGTTTTTTCATCCAGCAGATACGGCAGCCAGTCCGGCGAATGCGCAAACCACTCCGCCAGGAAATCCAGCAACAGGCGCAACGGCCGCGCCATATGCTCACGGCTGGTGTAAATGCCGTAGATACCGAGCGCAGGCAGCCGGTATTCCGGAAACAGGCGCACCAGACGCCCGGTTTTCAGATACTCATACACCGAGCAATACGGCTGCAATGCAATGCCTTCCCCGTTCAGCGTCGCTTCCAGCAGAAACGTGGATTCATTGGCACTGAGCGCCCCGCTAACCGGCACAGAAATGACCTCATCATCCCGTTCAAACAGCCACAGGCTGCGGCCGTAGAAATTATAAGTCAGGCAGGTCAGCTCACTGAGTGATTCGGGTGACGGCGGATAACCGTGTTTTTCCAGATAGGCCGGTGATGCACAAACCACTGAATCACAGCGGGAAAGCGGCTTTGCAATCAGGTTCGGCTCAAGATTGTTGGTGATACGGATACCCAGATCAATCCGTTCCTCCACCAGACTGAGCGCCTTATTCGTCACCTGCACATCCACGGCAATGGCCGGATAGCGGGCACGAAACAGCACAAGCGCTTTCGACAGTGCCACCATCGCCAGCGACTGAGCACAGGTTACCCGTACCAGACCGCTCACCGCCTCATCTTCTGTCACCACCGGGCGGGCAATCGCAGTCGCCAGTGACAGCAGCTCCCTGCTTTGTGTCAGCACCGTTTCACCGGCGGAAGTCAGCGTCAGGCTGCGGGTTGTCCGGTTCAGCAACCGCACACCGGCCCAGTTTTCCATTTCGGCCAGATAGCGTGTCACCATCGCACGGGACATACCCAGCATATCTGCGGCTTTGCTCATGCTGCGCTGTTCGGTAATGGCGATAAAAACCTGAGCAGCAGTGATCCTGTCCATTTTATTTGTCCGTTTTATGCAACAATGAAGACCGGATTATGGGGTTTTTCCGGCGGATTATGCAATTTATTATAGCGTCATCTCAACGATTCACCTGCAAAAAGGATAACACCATGACTTCTGCAATCCGTACTTCTCTGGTATTCAGCGCACTGATGAGTGCTTCTTTTATCACTGCTGCCGCACCACTCTCTCTGGAAGTGTATAACCCGGGCGAAAAAAGTATCTTCCCGGTCTCTTCAGAGATCATCAGCGGCAAAAATGAGGTGGTTCTGATTGATGCTCAGTTTCAGAAAGATGATGCTCAGGTACTGGCGGATAAAATCCGTGCGACCGGCAAAACACTGACCACCATTTATATCAGTCACTCTGATCCGGATTTCTATTTCGGACTGGATGAACTGAAAAAAGCTTTCCCGCAGGCTAAAATTGTCGCCACTCCGCAAACTGTCGCACTGATCAAAGAGAGCAAAGACGGTAAACTGGCTTACTGGGGACCGGTACTGAAAGAGAATGCCCCGCAGAGTATCATTGTACCGGAGCCGTTAGAGGGCAACCGCATTATGCTGGAAGGGGAAAGTATCCTGATTGAAGGACTGGACAGCCCGGCACCGGAACGCAGTTATGTGTGGGTACCGTCACTGTCTGCCGTGATGGGCGGCGTGCTGGTGTCAGAAAATATCCATGTCTGGCTGGCAGATACCCAGACCCCGGAATCCCGTCAGTACTGGCAGCAGTCACTGAAAAGTATGCAGGACAAAAAACCGGCCACCGTGGTACCCGGCCATTACACCGGTAACAGCCATTTTTCACCGGCTGCCATTACCTTTACCGCAGATTATCTGACCCGCGCGGAAACCGCTCTGAAAGAGAGCAAGGACTCGCAGCAGATGATCAGCACACTGAAAGCGGCTTACCCGGCTCTGGCAGATGAATCCAGCCTGGAACTGAGCGCCAAAGTACTCAAAGGCGAAATGCGCTGGCCGCAGTAATCTGATTTAAGGAAAACATGATGTCAGTAAAAACGCTGCACTATATTTATGATCCGCTCTGCGGCTGGTGTTATGGTATTGCGCCGTTTATTCAGGCCGCACATAAACAGGGCGTAACCATCGCCCTGCACGGCGGCGGGATGATCACCGGTTCACAACGCCGCCCGGCGGATGACAGTATGCGGGACATGATCCGCAGCCATAATCAGCGCATCACTCAGATGACCGGACAGCCATTTACCGATGCCTTTTACGCCCTGCTGAAAAATCAGGAGTGGGTGATGGATTCTGTTCCGCCGATTGCCGCCATTCTCAGTGCGCAGGCACAGTCAGGTAAAGGCATTGAAATGCTGGATGCCTGCCAGAAAGCGTATTATCAGGACGGGCTGCCGCTTAACCGCGATACCTTACGCAAGCTGGCGGATAATCTGGGGATCAGCGATATTCAGTCTGATAATACTGAGCAGCATATCAGTGAGAGCCGTCAGTTATTTGTCCATAATCCAACCGGCGGCTTCCCGACACTGCTGCTGGAAGAAGACGGCGTATTTCAGCATATTCCGAACCAGGCGGTACTGGGTGCAGAATCACATTGGGAAAAGCTGATCCCGTTACTGAAAACGACTGACTGACATCAGTCCCATCACCATAATCATCCCCGCAATTAAATGCGGCCCGAAGGCAATAATTCCCGGGCTGCATGGCGGGGGATGATTATAGCGGTGACGGAAATAGTGCAGCCCGTACACCACCAGCGCGGATACACATGCCAGCATCAGCAGCAGAGCAAGCTGTTCAGCACCCACCCAGGCCCCCGTTGCTGAAAACAGTTTGATATCCCCGCCGCCCAGCCCGCTTTTTTTACGGCACCATGCATAACCTTCCGCCACAAACCAGAGCAGAAAAAAACCGCCGATCACTCCGTACAGCGCGGAAGAAATCGTCACCAGTTGTACCTCATTCTGAAACAGCAACCCGGCCCACAGTACCGGAAACACCAGCTTGTCCGGCAGATAAAACACCGCATTATCGATATGAAACAGCATCACCAGGCATAAAAACAGCAGTGTCAGAAACAGAACAGATACGCCCTGCCCGTCAGACCAGAATACAATAAAGATGCCGGACAACAGGCAGTTCAGATACACACGACAGCCGGATAACCGTTGCGGATACTGATAATACTGCCGCAGAATATATTCCGTCCCGGCTTTTACCGGCAACGGTAAAACGACTCCCCAGATAATCATAATCAGCCAGTCCATGTGTCCTCCGCCGCGTTCCCTGTTGCAATATCCGCAGCCTGCCTGACCGCCCCGGGAAAGACACGTTTTTTCCCCTGATTACAGTTGAATTACATTTTTTTTCGGGTCATCACGCAATATTGACAGCCCTTACGGGCAGTGTTGATCCCGGCTGATGCTTGCAGTGAGATTCCCCCCTCTATTATCATGGGGCAATATATATAAACCGGCGGCGTGCCGGCAGAACGAAAAGGATATTTTCATGCGGATCCCGCGCATTTATCACCCCGGTACTTTAACCCCCGGCATGGTGACTGAACTGACAGAAGACGGCGCCAACCATGTTGCCCGTGTGCTCCGGATGAAAACCGGTTACTCCCTGATCCTGTTTAACGGCACCAACCGGATTTTTAATGCCGAAATTGCCGGTATCAACAAAAAAAGTGTGACTGTCCGTATCGCTGATGAACAGGACGACAACCGTGAATCCCCGCTGACCATCCACCTCGGACAGGTAATGTCACGCGGTGAAAAAATGGAATTTACCATTCAAAAATCGGTTGAGCTGGGTGTTCAGATTATTACCCCCCTGATCTCTGAGCGCTGTGGTGTTAAACTGGATGGTGAACGGCTGGAGAAAAAACAGCAGCAGTGGCAGAAAATTGCCATCGCCGCCTGCGAGCAGTGCGGACGTAATGTGATTCCGGAGATCCGCCCGGTGCAATCCCTGGAAGCATGGTGTGCGGAAACGGATGATGCACTGAAGATAAATTTACATCCGCGCGCCTCACAAAGTATCAATACACTGCCTGCAGAAACCGCTAAAGTGCGGTTACTGATTGGTCCGGAAGGCGGGCTGTCAGCAGAGGAAATCGCGATGACTGCCGGTCATCAGTTTACCGACATATTATTAGGGCCGCGTGTATTACGCACAGAAACTACCGCGCTCACTGCAATCACCGCATTGCAGGTGCGTTTCGGCGATCTGGGTTAAGGAGAAAAAATGATCAAGCTCGGTATTGTGATGGATCCTATCGATTCCATCAAAATCAAAAAAGACACCAGTTTCGCGATGCTGCTCGAAGCACAGCGCCGTGGTTATGAAATCCATTATATGGAAATGAATGACCTCTACCTGCATCAGGGCGTTGCCCGTGCCCGTACCCGCACACTGACAGTAAAAGAAGATCCGGCAGGCTGGTATCAGTTCGGCAGCGAACAGGATATCGCCCTGGGAACGCTGAATGTTATCCTGATGCGCAAAGATCCGCCGTTTGATACTGAATTCATTTACGCCACTTATATTCTGGAGCGGGCGGAAAGCGCCGGTTCCCTGATCGTCAACAAGCCGCAGAGCCTGCGTGACTGTAACGAAAAACTGTTCACCGCCTGGTTTGCCGATCTGACCCCGGACACCCTGGTTACCCGCAGCGCACAGCGCCTGCGTGAATTCCATCAGAAACACGGTGATGTGATTTTCAAACCACTCGACGGTATGGGCGGTGCCTCTATTTTCCGTCTGAAACAGGATGATCCTAACGTCGGTGTGATTATCGAAACGCTGACCAATCACGGCCATACTTTCTGCATGGCGCAAAACTTCCTGCCTGCTATTAAAGACGGTGACAAACGTATCCTCGTGGTGGACGGTGAGCCGGTTCCTTACTGCCTGGCCCGGATACCGGCCAAAGGCGAAACACGCGGTAACCTCGCTGCCGGTGGTCACGGTGAAGTGCGCCCGCTGAGCGAAAGCGATTGGGCCATTGCCCGCAGCGTGGCACCGGTTCTCAAAGAAAAAGGTCTGATTTTTGTCGGCCTGGATGTGATCGGTGACCGTCTGACTGAAATCAACGTAACCAGCCCGACCTGTGCCCGCGAAATTGAAGCCGCACACCCGGATGTTTCTGTCACCGGCATGCTGATGGATGCCATTGAAAAACGTCTCGGCCGGTAACAGCAGGCGCTGTGTCCGTACACTCACACCCGCAGACGGTATTATCCGCTCTGCGGGCAGACTGAAAAGAAGGTTATGAACTTACAACATCATATTCTCATTGCCATGCCTTCACTGGATGATCCGTATTTTGCGCGTTCAGTTGTGTATCTGTGTGAACACAATGAAAACGGGGCGATGGGACTGGTGATCAACAAACCCATCGAACAGCTTTCCGTCGGTAAAATTCTGCAGAAACTGAAAATATCGCCGGATACCCGTGATGAAAATCAGTCGCTGGAAAAGCCGGTCCTGGTCGGCGGCCCGGTGTCTGAAGAACACGGTTTCGTGCTGCATTCCGGTGATAAAAAATATGCCGCCAGCACCCGTCTGACGGATGATCTGTTTCTGACCACGTCGAAAGACGTGCTGGAAACGCTGGGAACCACAGAGCAGCCGGAGCATTACCTGATGACGCTCGGTTACTCAAGCTGGACAGCCGGTCAGCTGGAGCGGGAAATTATGGAAAACAGCTGGCTGGTGGCTGATGCCAGTCAGCGTCTGCTGTTCCGCACACCGATGCCCGACCGCTGGCGTGAAGCGGCTGCCGGTATCGGCGTCAATATTTACACCATCGCACAACAGGCCGGACACGCATAATGAGCAGCAATACTGTTATTGCCTTTGACTTCGGCACCAAAAGCATTGGTGTGGCCGTCGGTCAGACCATTACCGGTACCGCCCGCCCGCTGGCTGCACTGAAAGCCCGTGAGGGTATTCCCGACTGGGAACTGATAGCGGCGGTGTTCCGTGAATGGCAGCCGGATTATGTGGTTGTCGGTCTGCCGCTCAATATGGACGGCACGCCGCAGCTGGTAACGAATCAGGCGAAAAAGTTTGCCAATCGCCTGCACGGCCGTTTTGGCATCCGCGCGGAACTCCATGATGAGCGCCTCAGTACGGTGGAAGCCCGTGCTAATTTGTTTGCAGACGGCGGTTACCGTGCGCTCGGCAAAGATAAGGTGGACTCCGCCTCTGCCGTGATTATCCTCGAAAGCTGGTTTGAACAGCTTTACGGCTGATTATCCCGCACGTCGGGCGCGCCGTTCCCCTTACCATGCCGGGATCGCGCCCGTTTCCCCTGCAATATCCCCTCTGCTGCGCCGCCATTGCAGGCACTGCTCTTCTGTCATCATCCCGGACTGCGCACCTGACTGCTGATGGGTGGCTATCTGATACGCTTTATTATCACGGATAAGACTCGCCACCGCCGGGGTATTAATCAGCACATCAAACAATGCACAGCGCCCGCCCCCTTGTTTTGCCACCAGATGCTGACTCAGCACCGCCACCAGACTGCCGGCCAGCTGATTGCATACACGGTTTTTCTCTGCACCGCTGAACGCATCCGTCAGCCGCTCAATTGCCGCAATGGCTCCGCGCGTATGAAGTGTGCTCAGCACCAGATGCCCGGTTTCCGCCGCTGTCAGGGCAAGCCGGATCGCCGCTTCATCCCGCAATTCCCCCAGCATAATCACATCCGGGTCCTGGCGCAGCGCGGCGGTCAGTCCCTGCTGATAACTCTCACAGTCACGGCCGATCTCCCGCTGGCGGATCAGCGACTGCCTGTTGCGGTGACGAAACTCCACCGGATCTTCCAGGGTAATCACATGCCGCCGGAAATGCTGATTGATATAGCTGAGCAGCGCCGCCAGCGTGCTCGACTTTCCGCTGCCCGTCGCGCCGGTCACAAGAATCAGCCCGCGTTGTGTCTTTGAAAGCAGTCCGGCAAAAACCGGCGGCGCCAGGATGTCCTCCAGAGAAGGAACTGACGGACTGATCAGCCGCAGAGCAGCGTTCAGTAATCCCCCTGCCATAAAAATATTCGCCCGCAAAGGTTGATCGCGGATAAACAACGCAAGATCGGCCTGCCCTTTTGTCATCAATCTGTGGTAATTTGCCTGGTCGAGGATCGTCTTTACCCAGTCGCGCAGTGCATCTTCCGTCACCGCCGCACAGTGTGTCTGAGAAAAAAGCTCTCCATCCACCCGTAGTACCGGCACCTGACCAACACAAAGGTGCAGATCGGATGCATTATGCTTTACACTAAGGGCGATTAAATTATCCATATTCATTAGGTTATCTCCCGGATCATCATGAAACCAATAAAAGACAATCTGACAGAAATCAGAGAACGTATAACCGCTGCGGCGCAAAAATGCGGCCGCGATCCACACACAGTGACCTTACTTGCCGTCAGTAAAACCAAACCTGTGAGCGCGCTCGAAGAAGCGATAGCCGCCGGACAAAACCGCTTTGGTGAAAATTACGTGCAGGAAGGTGTTGAGAAAATTCAGTATTTCTCCGGTAACACCAGCCTCGAATGGCATTTTATCGGCCCGTTACAATCGAATAAGAGTCGTCTGGTCGCTGAGCACTTTGACTGGTGCCACACTGTCGACCGGCTGAAAATCGCACAACGCCTGAGTGATCAGCGCCCGGCGGACAAAGCGCCGCTGAATGTGCTTATCCAGATCAATATCAGTGATGAAAACAGCAAGTCCGGTATTACCCTTGCAGAGTTACCGGCACTGGCAGAACAGGTTGCAGCCCTGCCGAACGTCTGCCTGCGCGGGCTGATGGCAATCCCGGCACCGGAAACAGACCCTGAGCGCCAGTGCGCGGTTTTCCGTCAGATGGAAACGGCTTTCCGCGAACTGCAGGTTAAATACCCGCAGGCGGATACGTTATCGATGGGTATGACTGACGATATGGACGCTGCCATCACCTGCGGATCGACCATGGTGCGTATCGGTACTGCAATTTTCGGTGCGCGTAACTATTCTGTATCCTGATCATTCTGTATCATAACCTTCCTGTACCTTAGTGCGTTATCACAAACCGGTTAATTTGTTTTCTGTTAAGGATTTCACCGATGCAAACACTGAATTTTGTTGTCACCACGCTCCTGCATGCCTATGCCACGATTTTACTGCTGCGTGTCTGGATGCAATGGGCGCGCGCGGACTTTTATAATCCGTTTGCCCAGTTTGTTGTGAAAGCCACACAGCCGGTTGTCCGTCCGCTGCGCCGTATTATTCCGGCTATCGGCCCGATTGATACGGCCTCGGTGCTGGTGGCCTATGTCGCTGTGCTGCTGAAACTGCTCTTTCCGTGGTTCCTGGCCGGTTTTCAGGGGCAGCTCGGCGGGCTGATGCTGTTAGTTGCTTTCTTCAATCTTCTCTATCTTGCAGGGATGACGGTATTCTGGGTGATCCTCGCCCGCGCGCTGCTCAGCTGGTTCAGCCAGGGCCGCAACCCGGTGGATTATGTACTGATGCAGCTGACTGAGCCGCTGATGTCACCGTTCCGCCGTATCATTCCGCCGATGGGCGGCATTGATTTCTCTGCAATGATTGTTATTTTTATTCTTTATGCGCTGGGCTATCTCTATAACGATATTGTTCAGTGGATATTTTTATAATCAGGTTCAGATATGACCCGAAAAATTGTTTTAGCTACCGGTAATGCCGGAAAAGTCCGTGAAATGGCCTCACTGCTGGCCGATGCCGGTATGGATGTGGTGGCACAGACCGAACTGGGTGTCGGCTCCGTTGAAGAAACCGGCCTGACATTCGTCGAAAATGCCATTATCAAAGCGCGTCACGCGGCGAAAGTCACCGGTTTACCGGCCATTGCGGATGACTCCGGGATTTCCGTCGATTACCTCGGCGGTGCGCCGGGGATCTACTCCGCCCGTTATGCCGGTACTGACGGTAACGACGGTGCCAATATCGTAAAACTGCTGGCTGCCCTTGACGGCGTTCCGGCAGAACAGCGTCAGGCGCACTTCAACTGTGTGCTGGTTTACATGCGTCACGAAAATGATCCGACGCCGATCATCTGCCACGGCCGCTGGGCCGGTGTGATCGCAGAGCAGGCTCAGGGTGACGGTGGTTTCGGTTATGATCCGGTCTTCTGGTTACCTGAACTGAACAAAACCGCCGCACAACTGCGCCCGGAAGAAAAACAGGCCATGTCTCACCGCGGCAAAGCGCTGGCACTGCTGTCGGAAGCCCTGCGTAATGGGTAAGCTTCCCCCGCTCAGTCTGTATATTCATATTCCGTGGTGTGTTCAGAAGTGCCCTTACTGTGATTTCAACTCTCACGCGCTGAAAGGTGAAGTACCGCATGATGATTATGTGGCACATCTGCTGGCTGACCTGGATGCCGATCTGCCGCTGGTGGCCGGGCGGGAAATCCGCACTGTCTTTATCGGCGGCGGCACCCCCAGCCTGCTGAGTGCGGAAGCCATGCAGACACTGATGGACGGTGTGCGTGCCCGTATCCCTGTCGCGGCAGATGCGGAAGTGACCATGGAGGCCAACCCCGGCACCGTGGAAGCCGATCGTTTCAGCGGCTACCAGAAAGCCGGTATCAACCGTATTTCCATTGGTGTGCAGAGCTTCGGCGATGACAAACTGATCCGTCTCGGGCGGATTCACGATGCCGGAGAAGCCAAACGGGCGGCACGGCTGGCGGCCACACTCGGACTGCGCAGCTTTAACCTCGACCTGATGCACGGGTTGCCGGAACAGCATCTCGGTGAAGCACTCAGCGATTTGCGCCAGGCCATTGAACTCGCGCCGCCGCACCTTTCCTGGTATCAGCTGACGATTGAGCCGAACACCAGTTTCGGCTCCCGCCCGCCGGTACTGCCGGATGATGATCTGCTGTGGGATATTTTTTCTCAGGGTCATCAGTTACTGACACAGGCCGGTTACGTGCAATATGAAACCTCCGCGTATGCCAAACCGGAATTTCAGTGTCAGCATAACCTCAACTACTGGCGTTTCGGGGATTATCTCGGGATCGGCTGTGGTGCGCACGGTAAAATTTCATTTGCTGACGGCCGCATTTTGCGGACAGTCAAAACCAAACATCCGCGCGGTTATATGGAAGGGCGCTATCTTGATCAGCAAAATGAGGTAGCAACGGAAGACCGGCCATTTGAGTTCTTTATGAATCGGTTCCGGTTACTGGAAGCCATGCCGCGCTGTGATTTCACCGATTACACCGGGCTGCCGGAATCCGTGGTTCGCCCGCAGATTGAGGCGGCACTTAACGCCGGAGAGATTTCTGAAACTGAAACTCACTGGCAGATAACCGAACACGGTAAGTTATTCCTCAATACCCTGCTGGAACGGTTTTTATAAAACAAAAAACCCGGCCGCTTTCACGCCCGGGTTTTTATTATTCAGATAAATCCGCTGATTACAGCGCGCTTTCCACGGCCTGAACCTGACGATTCAGACTGTCCAGCCCGCCGCCGGAGAGATACCAGAGATCCGGCTGTAACACGATAATTTTGTCATTTTTAAAGGCATTGGTCTTTTTCACGCCATCGGTTTCAAATGCCGCTTTGTCCCACTGCCCTGCGCCGATCGCCGCACTGCGGTCAATGACCAGAATCACGTCCGGATTCAGTTCCGCTACCATTTCCGGCGTTACCAGCGGACGCTTGCCTTTCTCTGCATTCGGGTCAACCGGTACATCAACAGATGCCGCTTTTACGACCTGATAAACAACCGGCTGTTTATTCGGGAATAATTTACCGTCATTGTGCAGCATCACCAGCACTTTTTTACCGGATTTTGCCGCTTTTTCCTGAGCCTGAGCGATGGTTTTATTCAGCGTGGCCAGTTCTTCTGAGGCTTTCTTCTCAATATCATAAAGCTGACCGATCAGAGTAATATTGGCCTCTGCCGCTGCCAGATAATCATCACCGCCGGTGCCGAGGTTGACTGTCGGTGCAATTTTGTTCAGTTCATCAAATGATTTGCCCTGACGACCGGTGATCACAATCAGATCCGGTTTCAGTTCCGCAATTTTTGCCAGATCCGGGGTTTTCATTCCGCCCGCATCCGCGACTTTGCTGTCCACCTGCCCTTTCAGGTATGACGGCAGATTGCTCATCGGCAGTGCGACTACATTACCGGCCAGTCCCAGTTTATTCATGGTGTCGTACACACCGAAATCAAACAGCACCACGCGCGATGGCTTTTGTGCCACTTTTGCGGAGCCGGACTGATGTTCGATGGTCAGTTGCGGGCTTTTATCCGCCGCAACGGCAATATGATTCGGGGTATATTTCGGCGCGGAGTCAGCCAGCGCGGAAGCGGAGGCAAAGCCTAAAAACGGAATTAACACTAACGGAATGATCTTTTTCATGTTCCTGCCTGATTAAATGCGTTTAACGTCGCAGTTCATTCTAGGCAGAAGCGGAAACAAGTCAATCAAATAAGAATCATTATCATAACAATTACTATTTATTTGAACCTGATCGGCTAAAAAAACAGTTACCGGCACATAATGTACCGGTAACCTTATATTACTTAAGGGAATTAACCAGCTGAATACGCTGCTGTTCCAGCGTCGTCACTTTACCGCATACCTGTTTGCTGAACTGTTTAAAGTCATCTTCCTGTTCACGCACAGCCTGCTGTAAGGATTTCTGTAATCCGTCCAGCCCGCTCAGTGCCGCACCGGCAGCGCTTTTATCGCCGGTCAGCCCGGCAAGCAATTGTTTACGGCCGATTTCATTAATCGCATCCTGGAGCATACCACCGAGACGCTGCTGAATTTGCGCACGTCCGTCCTGCTCCACCTGTTTAATCGCCTGATGATGGAATGCGTAACCATCCGGGCGGGTTTCAATAATCCGATCGACCTGTTTATTCAGATCTGCTTCCAGGGTTGTCAGATGGCCGCGCAGTTTGCTGTCCTGCCCCATTTCTTTGATCAGCACCTTGTCCACCGCCTGACGGGATTTACCGATCCGGTTCACCGCCTGCTGTTTAATCCACGGCACATCCTGACGCACACCCGACTGATAGCGTTTTGCATCCGCACTTTGTGCGGCGCTGAGTGTCAGGGATTTACCGTCGCGGGTGATCTGCCCGTCAGGAGTGATTTTCATTTCCCCGCTTTTCCCGATCACCTGCACATAGGCCGGTGTGATAACCAAATCATCCTGCGGGGTAACACTGCACTGATAACCTTCCGCCGATGCCAGCGATGCGGCACCCAGACTCAGAACGGCAATCCATTTACGTAACATAAACACTCCTGATTCTCAGACAGAGGGCGCTGAACCCGGCGGATTCAGAAAATAGAACGCCCGATTTTTGCAGATAACATCTCTAAGGCAGCGCAACCGGCCAAAGAGTTCCCTGAATCATCCAGTTCCGGTGACCAGACCACCACAGAGAACTCATTCGGTACCACACACACAATCCCGCCGCCGACCCCGGATTTGCCGGGCATACCTATCCGGTAAGCAAACTCTCCCGAGCCGTCGTACATACCGCAGGTCAGCATCAGGGCGTTTATCTGCCGTGACTGTAACGGCGTGATCACCGGCTCGCGGCCGCCCAGCGGCACACCGCCGTTGGCCAGATACGCAAAACAGGTTGCCAGTTCAGCACAGTTCATTGAGAGTGCGCAATAGTGAAAATAGTTCTCCAGCACAGTCAGTACATTATTCTCAAAATTGCCGAAGGATTTCATCAGAAAAGCGATAGCCGCATTGCGGCTGCCGTGCTCCAGTTCAGAGCGTGCCACCTGCAAATCATAGGTAATATCATGACTGCCGGTCAGTTTACGGACAAACTCCAGCATCCGCTGGCGCGGCGCACTGAGGCGTGACTGCAGCATGTCCGCGATAATAATCGCCCCTGCATTAATAAAGGGATTGCGCGGAATGCCTTTTTCCATCTCCAGTAAAACCAGCGAGTTAAACGGCAGGCCGGACGGCTCTTTTCCGACCCGCGACCAAATCTCGGATTCTTTATAACGCGTCATCGCGAGTGTCAGACTAAGCACTTTGGAAATGGACTGCACTGAAAAACGCTGATACGCATCGCCGGCGGAAAAAATTTCCCCGTCCACGGTACAGACCGCTATTCCCAGCCGGTCCGGAGAGACTTCTGCCAGCGCCGGAATGTAATCCGCCACTTTACCGGAGCCAATCAGCGGCCGGACACGGTGTAAGATATCGTCCAGCAGTTCATTACTAAAGTGTGTGGTCAACGTTGTTACTCCAAAACGTTACTCCAAAACACGACGCCCGGAACCCCGGATGCCGGAGAGAGATAAGGGCACCTGAACGGGTGCCCTTATTAATAATTAGCGTGGTAAATAATTAATCTCAGTCCCACCAGATGTCGAACAGTTCAGACATCTGAATGTTCTGCATTCCTTTGGCTTTCAGCCAGTCACCCACCAGCTTGCGGTGCTCATCGGTACATTCACCGATTTTCTGTAAGCAGACCATCGCTTCCCAGCTCAGGTAACCGCTGGCATCGAGCGCCAGGCCGTTCGGCTCGATCACTTCCTCAACCAGCTGATCAACCGTGCGGTCAATAGTGTCCACATCAGTGCCTTCCGGGAAATCCCATTTGAAGGAAAAACCGAGTTCGCGGAACTCATCAATACGCATTTTTTTCCGTAAACGACGACTACGTTGTGTTGCCATTATTCCATCCTCTCAAACATCAGATCCCAGACGCCATGGCCTAAGCGATGGCCGCGTTTTTCAAACTTCGTGACCGGCCGGGTATCCGGACGCGGTACATAATTCTGTGTGGCTGACAGATTACGGTAACCCGGTGCCTGAGTCATTACCTCAAGCATGTGTTCCGCATACGGCTGCCAGTCTGTCGCCATATGGAAGATACCGCCCTGCGCCAGTTTTGTCCGTAATTTTTCCGCAAACGGCAGCTGAACAATACGCCGTTTATTGTGACGGGCCTTATGCCACGGATCGGGGAAAAACAGCTGCACCATATGCAGGCTGTTATCCGGGATCATTTTATCCAGCACTTCGATGGCATCATGGCACATGACCCGCAGATTCGTCACCCCGGCCTCCTGTGCATCTGCCAGACAGGCACCGACACCCGGGGCATGAACTTCAATTCCCAGATAATTTTTATCCGGATTCTGTTTTGCCATCTCCACCAGGGAGGTGCCCATACCGAAGCCGATTTCCAGTGTGACCGGCGCATCACGCCCGAACAGCGCGGTAAAATCCAGCAGTTCCGGGATAAAATCCACACCCGCTGACGGCCACAGGTCAGTCAGGGCATCTTCCTGACGTTTGGTCAGCCGTCCCTGACGCCGCACAAAACTGCGGACGCGGCGCATGGCTCTGCCGTCTTCATTAAATTCCGGCGAAATTACATTGTTGATCATAAGGTTTGCTGTCAGTATCCCGGCAAAAATAAATCATAATGTGTCCGGCACAACGGGCTGCGCTGCGCTGACACACGCAAAGTGCGGCAAGTTTAGCAAGAGACAACCGACTTCGCACCGGTTAATCATCCCCTTTCGCACAATTTCAGGTAAAAGTTGGTTTACAGTCGCAAAACAGTGTGCTGGAATTCCCGTCAATTAAAACTATTCAATTATTATTTTATTCTCATGGAAGCACAGCAATTTTCGCAATCCGTTCTGACGTGGTATCACCGTTACGGCAGAAAAAACCTGCCCTGGCAGCAGGAGAAGACCCCTTACCATGTCTGGCTCTCTGAAGTGATGTTGCAGCAGACTCAGGTGGCAACGGTTATTCCTTATTTTAACCGTTTTACTGAACGGTTTCCGGCCGTGACCGATCTGGCCGCCGCGCCGCTGGATGAAGTCCTGCATTTATGGACCGGACTCGGTTATTACGCCCGCGCCCGCAATCTGCACAAAGCAGCGCAGACAATTGCCACTGAATTCAGCGGACAGTTTCCTGTCACGTTTGAGGATGTGGTTGCCCTGCCCGGTGTCGGACGTTCAACCGCAGGCGCAATTCTGTCACTTTCTCAGAATCAGCATTTCCCGATTCTGGACGGTAATGTCAAACGGGTGCTGGCACGCTGTTACGCAATCAGCGGCTGGCCGGGTAAAAAAGAGGTGGAAAACCGCCTCTGGAAAATTGCGGAAGAAGTCACCCCCGCAGACGGTGTACAGTATTTTAATCAGGCGATGATGGATCTGGGGGCGATGGTCTGCACGCGCAGCAAACCCAAGTGTGATTTGTGTCCGCTGCAATCCGGCTGTATTGCGTATGCAGAACACAATCCGTCAGCCTATCCCGGCAAAAAACCGAAACAATCCATTCCGGAAAAAACAGCTTACTTTCTTATCATTCAGCATGATAATGAAATCTGGCTGGAAAAACGGCCGGCGAAAGGGATCTGGGGCGGATTGTACAGTTTTCCGCAGTTTGAAACGGAAGATGCGATGCACAACTGGCTGGCACAGCGCCGTATCAGTCACTCCCCTTTACAGCAGCTGATTGCCTTCCGTCATACATTCAGCCATTTTCATCTGGATATTGTGCCCGTGGCCGCAAACGTCACTGATCGCACAGCAGTCCATGACGACAGCGACGGGATTTGGTATAACAGCCAAAATCCGCCGGCGATCGGCCTGGCCGCCCCGGTGGAAACCTTGCTTAAGCAAATCGGGTAAAGCCCCTATTTTTGAGGATGTTACATGAGCAGAACAATTTTTTGCACCTTTCTTCAGCGTGATGCCGACGGCCAGGATTTCCAGCTTTATCCGGGTGAATTAGGCAAACGTATTTTTAATGAAATTTCCAAAGAAGCCTGGCAGCAGTGGATGTCCAAGCAGACCATGCTGATTAACGAGAAAAAACTCAGCACCATGAACCCGGATGATCGCAAACTGCTCGAACAGGAGATGATTAAATTCCTGTTTGAAGGCCACGATATCCATATTGAAGGCTATACTCCGCCTGAAAAATAATCCTGTCATCAGAGCCTTTTTCCGGCTCTGATGTTGTATCTGCCTCCGGCCGCATCGTATTTATACCCATGAAAAAACTTGCTGCACTGATCATTATTGCGCCGCTGCTGGTTTCCTGCAGCGGTTCACAGAAACAGACGGATTACCGTCTTGAATATGTTAAGGATACTAACGGATTTGATATTCTGATGGGCCAGTTTGCCCATAACATTGAAAATATCTGGGGTATGAAAGAGGTTCTGATCGCCGGTCCGAAAGATTATGTCAAATACACCGATCACTACTACACCCGCTCCCATATCAACTTTGACGCCGGTACCGTTACGATTGAAACTCTGGCGGGTGTTGAACCGGAAGCTCATCTGCGCCAGGCGATTATCAATACCCTGCTGATGGGGGAAGATCCGGGGTCGGTTGACCTCTATTCGGATGCCAACGATGTCACCATCAGTAAAGAGCCGTTCCTGTTCGGTCAGGTACTGGATAATACCGGGCAGCCGATCCGCTGGGAATGGCGCGCCACCAAATTTGCGGATTACCTCGTCACCAACCGCCTGCAGCGCCGCCAGTCCGGCTCACAGATGATTACCTATATCACACTAAAACTGGTGCCGAACCACCTGGATCAGCGCGCTCATAAATACCTGCCGCTTATCCGTCAGGCATCGGCCAAATACGGCGTGGAAGAGTCTCTGATCCTCGCGATTATGCAGACAGAATCCAGCTTTAACCCGTATGCGGTCAGCCGCTCAGATGCACTGGGGCTGATGCAGATTATGCCGAACACGGCCGGGCGGGATGTATTTAAGTCACAGGGCCGTTCCGGTGTGCCAAGCCGCAGCTATCTGTTTGACCCGGCAAGTAATATCGATACCGGAACCGCATACCTGGCGATTCTGCAGAATACGTATCTCGGTGAGATCAGCAACCCGACCTCACGACGCTATGCGGTTATTACGGCCTATAACGGTGGTGCGGGCAGCGTGCTGCGTGTCTTCCACAGTGATAAGAAACAGGCCGCCCGCATTATCAGCGGTATGGAACCGGGTAAGGTATATGAGACCCTGACGACGAAACACCCGTCCGGTGAATCCCGTAACTACCTGCGTAAAGTCAACGACCTGCAAAAAGGCTACCGCCGTTAAGTTTTCCGGCGGACAGTATCTGCAATTGTCCGCCGGTAATTTTACGTGTTATGACGTAAAAACGGATATCACTGATTAAAATTTCAGTAAATTGCAGAAAAAACCGGCACTTGATTAAATTTGAGGGAAATAATATTGACGCCCTGAACGGAATCGGGTTTAATACGCCTCGTTGCCCGGATAGCTCAGTCGGTAGAGCAGGGGATTGAAAATCCCCGTGTCCTTGGTTCGATTCCGAGTCCGGGCACCACTAATTAAAGAAACCAGCCTTCGGGCTGGTTTTTTGCTTTCCGGGGTTCCGGCAGAAGATATCTGATCATTCTGACCACAGATGTTGCTGCTTTACCTCCTGATTCCCCCCTGACATCTGCCTTTAGCGACACCCTGCTCTTCCGGTCACTGTGCCAACCAGTAAATACGGTGGATACTTTTGTGATTCAGCGGATATCCCTGCCGCCGCAGAACCCGGAAAAGTTTCGGAAAACCCTATCGCGGATACCGCTCTGTCATCGCCTGCAACGCAACAATAACAGGTTCATCACACGTAGTATCCGGACGATAATGGTAAACTATTCTGCTCAGATTCAGACTCCTGCAGGCCTGACGGATACTGAAGAGGTCAATATCGGATAATGACAGACAGCCCTGTAATTCAGGGCTACCAGAACTCAATGAGTAATTGATTTAGAGAATAACTGGATAATAATAATGCCCAGTGCAATACATCCCAGACCAATTAATGCCGGAAAATCAAGTTTTTGTTTATAAATAAAAAATGACAGGGCTGAAACAAGAAATATCCCTGCTCCGGCCCATATCGCATAGGCGATACCAATATTCATACTTTTGACAACTTGCGATAAGCCATAAAAAGAAATAGCGTACCCGATTATTACAATAATGCTGGGTACTAACTTTGTGAATCCATGAGACGCCTTCATCATGGTTGTCGCTGTTGTTTCAGCGATAATAGACACCATTAAGATTGCGTATACTTTCAGCATAAAAACCTCTTTAACTTATCCGGCAAATATCTCAGAAAATGACTCTTTCGCTCGTTTCTTTGGATTTTAATTACTATTAAACTCAACGCCTTAGCAAGCGTTTATACCAGGGAACCGGAACCGGATGTACAATAGCACGTAAAGCACGTGCATAATCCATAATTAATCCGGGGGTCCATGCCATCATCAGAGCACGCCGGCGAATTTGAGCAGCAATCCACAACTCCGGCATACAAAGTACATTTAAAACGCCCATAAAATAACTTCTTTTTTGCATGGACAAAACGCCATCTAATGCGGCTTCCAGCGCATATGCAACACTACTGGAACAGTTCTGGTATGTCAGGTTATAAACAGGATGCCGGCGATATTTTTCCCAAAAATTCAGCAAAGAAGCATGATTATAAATATTAAAAACAATCTGTCTGTCAGATTCACACCACTCGGATGCTTCAGTTTGATAATCGGGTAAAAACCTTCCGGGAACATTATTATCAGCAGTTGCTTTTAATAACCTGAAAAACTCTGACGGAGAACGATCAATATCTTCTTCCGGGTATAAACTGATATAGAGATGCGGACGGAGCTCCAGAGATGCATGTCCTGTAGAGATAACCCCTTCGGAATCAACCGCCGCAATATAACGGTTAATAATCGGACGTGGCACAGGACGCTGGTTTGCTGAGCCTTCGGGTGTCCAGATATGAACAGTTAAAACAGCACCTTGCTCTGCTGTTGCATTTAAAGACGGTAATTGTGCCGTATCCGTTATTGGCAGAGCTATCCCTTTCTTCTTAAATGATACCGGTGAAGGCCTCATCAATTCAAATACAGATGTTCCCCGCTGAATATGACGAGCCCGGAATGCTATCTTCAGGCATCCGAAACCACTCCCTGTCATTAAAAATCCGATAAAAAAGGAAATGGTCGCCTGGTGATGGGTAAACAGAAAAAAGGCAAACAGAATTTCTGTTCCCCCCCACAACAGGATTAATTTCCATCCCGGAAAACGAATAATCCAGGCTGATGCAACAACAAATAACCCGGTAACAAAAAAAATAAAACCAAACATTGCCGATAGTAATACATTACTATATGTCTGATTAATTAAGATAACCAATGCACAGAATAAAAACAGACCGCCTTTAAAGAAAAGTATCGTTTTTTGTGTCCCTATACTACCTGAAGCGACACATAATGTAATCAGACTTTCAAGTAATAATAAAAAGCCAAACAAATGTATCGGAAAAAAAAGAATACCATCAAGACCATCAATAAAAATAAATATACCCATCAAACCCCAGAGGAGGCCCAGCCCCCAGAGGTAATGAGCTTTCCCTCTGATAAATTCGGCACCGAAGAGTAATAATGTAATCTGTAGCATTACCTGTCCTTTATTACCATATCAATATCAGGAAATTTCACCTAAAACAAACCAGTTCCCGACAATCATTACCGGATCATTATTACTGAAAATAACACTCCCGCGATCTTCTATATTCCACCAACGGCCTTCCTTATCTTTCAGACCAAAGGTTATCCCCGGAAGCGTGGTATTTGCCTGCTTTTGTTCCCAATGGCGGGCGAGCTTTTCACGATCGTCAGGATGAACAGATGCCATAATCTGCTTTATACCAGAAAGAGCTGTTAAATCAGCTTGTTGAAATAAACTATCTGTATTCCCCCATTCAATAACACCATTATCCAGATTAAGTTGATATACCAGATGCTGCGGTTTATAAACCCCTTGAGTGTTATCAATTCGATGAGTACTTCGGGTCACAACCCGTAAAAAAACCATTAATAACGATATTAATGTCAAATATCCCTGTATCAGCCACAGTGATTCATGACGAAACAAACCATGCAGATAAAAAGGTCCCTGCTTGCTGCGGGTGTAATAGATTGTAATCGTCGCAAGTATTAACAACGCTATTGATCCCCCCCGGTTTCCCCACAGCACAGACAGCATAACAGCAAGTAAAACCGGGATGCAGAGTAACGATAATTTGGCAATATTGCGTTGCTGATGGAAATAGGAATGGTATATCTGTATCGCAGTATCATTGAATATCAATATAGTGCTGGTAATAAGAAGAAACAAAATAGCACTACCCCAAATTATATTAACTTTAAGGGAGGGAGCCATCCATTTGAAACGGGTGTTAATTAACCCCATAATTACCGTTGTTGCAAAGATATTACCGGTAATATCAGCAATAAATCCATCCCAGAATATATCTTTAAGTGATGTATTATCAAACCAATACATATGAACAGAAAATAAAACTGCATCAGCAAAGCTGACAATTATTGTTGCTGATAGCCATAACAATATTATTTGCAGGTCATCTCCCTTCCGGGCATACCTGCGGACAATCCAGGCAATAACAATACAAGAAAGTACAGCCAGAACAGCGTATATAAGTGAAAGGGTAAATTCCTCACTATCAAAGCCATTCAGTACCATGTTTAACACAATGAAGCCAATTAGCAGCAGCAGCCATTGACGTTTGTGCATACATAAAAAAGCAGTTGTTGCGACTCCGGCAGGAAACCAGACAACAGATATATCAGAATTTTCAGGTGTAAGTATTTCAGAGATTTCACCTGTCACGTAATAAAGTAATAACCATCCTATTATTACGACTAATGTGGTTTTGTTTGATAACAAGGATGTTTTCATAGTTTATTTTAGATTGTGCATCATAATGATATGTCTGACCTTATCTTTACATAAGAAGATCAGTATTATTTTCCTGTCCGGAAAATATCAAAATTGTACCTTTAAGTATAGTCATGATACTGAATTTATCTCATTTTCAGTTTTCCGCAGCGGAACATCCCCCCGGTTTCGATATCCCCCGGCCTTTATCATCAGCAGTCTGATCTTGCTATTCAGCACCTCTGCATTACCATTCGGGACCCGGGTTACCAGAAAACACTCTCCTTATTGATAACCCTAAAAGCAGGGGATACAGATTTATTAAATCCCTCTCATGGTTATAATATTCCCATTAAACAACGCGTTTATTTCAGAGAAATACACAACCAAACAGTCTCTGATTTTATATTAAAGATACACAGCAAATCACATTAACATATCTAATGTTACCAACACTCAGTCACGCATTAAATGATGATCTTTCCTGCTCAATTCATTGAATTGTTTCACTAAAAATCAACAAAAACAATATTATGGAAATGCCATTTTTCCCTGAATCCGGTGTCATCGTTATATACAGGATTGCCAAGCCGCCGGATGTCCGTATACTTCCGGTATTCTCATCATAAAATAATAAAAACCACTGTTATCTCTTAAAGGAAAAACTATGTTTAAAAAAATCGCCCTCTCCCTGATGCTGCTGGCCGGCAGTATGATGCTGACAGCCTGCGGCAGTGATTCCCCGGAAGATGTTGTTAAACAGTTCTACAGTGCCGTCGAGAAAAAAGATGCGGATAAAGCCTATGATCTGCTCGCTATCCCGGAAAAAGATAAACAAAAAAATGAGATGGAAATAAAAGGGAAAGTGCAGATGATTGTCGGCGATATGGCGCGCCGTATTGAAGGTAACGGCGGCGTGGAAAGCACCGAAGTGAAATCTGTGGATATTGATGAAAGCAAAAAACGCGCAACCGTAATCCTGACTGTGAATTTCAAAGACGGTAAACAGAAAGATGAGCGTTTCCTGCTGACACAGGAAGAAGGCGGCGACTGGAAAATTATCCTGCGCTGATGAAAGCCACACTCCGCGCCGGGCTGCTGTTTCCGGCGCTGCTGATGGCCGTACTGCCGTTATCTGCGGCAGTACCCCCGCCCGGCATTCAGAGCGGTGACCTGATTTTCCGTGACGGCGGCGAAGCCATCAGTGAGATTGTCAGAAGTATTGACAGCAGTGGTTTCAGCCATGTCGGTGTTGTTGATATCACACCGGAAGGCACCTATGTGATCCATGCCACGCCACAGGAGCACCCCGGTGGTATCAGCGGTGTAAATCGTGACCCGCTTGATTTCTTTATTCAGCATGCCAAAGACGGACAGGTGACCTGGTATGCCGTACAGGCAGACAGTGAAAACCACCGGCGCGCCCGTGATTATGCTCTTGCGCGGCTTGGTACTCCTTTCAGCATCAATCCGCAGGACGGTTTGTACTGTACGCAACTGGCGGCAGACGCCTGGCAGGCAACCGGAATCACTATCATCACCGGAAAAACCCGTCTGAGTTTACCGCTGGCGGAAGAACCGTTAATCTTACCTGAAAATATGACCCGCTCGCCGCAACTTCGCCGTATTCCGTAATACCGGCCTCTGTCCGGCAGCAACTGCTAATACAGGGAACAACATGGAGTTAATTTTTCTGGGCACCGGTGCCGGTGTTCCGTCGAATGACCGTAACGTCAGCAGCCTGGTACTGGATCTCAAATCATTACAGCGCGGTCTGTGGATGTTTGACTGCGGCGAAGGCACTCAGCATCAGATTCTGAAAAGTCCGGTCAAAATTCCGAAACTGGAAAAAATCTTTATCACCCATCTGCACGGTGACCATATTTTCGGCCTGCCCGGTCTGTTATGCAGCCGTTCTATGGGCGGATGTGAGGAACCACTTACTCTCTTTGGCCCGCAAGGGCTGGCGCAGTTTGTTGAAACCGCCCTGACACTCAGCGGCTCATATCTGACCTTTCCGCTGGAGATCATTGAGATAGATGAAGAAGGCGTGATTTATGATGACGGGCAACTGAAAGTCAGCGCTTACTCACTTGAGCACCCGGTAGTCAGCTACGGCTATCGTATTGAAGAATATGATAAACCCGGCGCGCTGGATGCACAGCGTCTGAAAGCCGAAGGCGTCCCCGGCGGTCCCTGGATGCAGACACTGAAACAGGGCGGCGAAGTGACACTGGACGATGGCCGGGTGATCTGCGGGGCAGATTACCTCGGTAAACCGCAGCGCGGACGTCATCTGGTGATTTTCGGGGATACCGCACCGTGCGAAAATGCGCTGAAACTGGCACAAGGTGCTGATGTAATTGTGCTGGAAGCCACGCTTGACGGCACCATGTCTGAGAAAGCCAACAGCCGCGGGCACTCTTCCACCGTGCAGACTGCGACGCTGGCACGGGATGCGGGGGTCGGCACGCTGATCGCCACCCATTTCAGCGGACGCTACAATCAGGAAGATTGTGAGCGTTTACTTCGCGGGTGTCAGGCGATTTTCCCGGCCACCGTGTTTGCCTTTGACCATATGGTGTACCCGCTTTAACGCTTGTGTCTCCGGCGTGATTATCACTGTTACACAGATTTTGATATAGTGGATGCTGTTCATTATTTCATTCACTGCCGGAGGTTTTACTATGCTGCCCGCCCACGAGTACGCCAATGATCTGATTTTATTTGCGCTGATTGTGGATTGCGGCTCCTTCAGTAAAGCAGCAGAAATGGCCGGTGTCACCGGCTCCGTGCTCAGTAAACGGATCGGGCGGCTGGAAAAAGCGCTCGGTGCCCGCCTCCTGTACCGTACCACCCGCAGCCTCTCTGTCACAGAAAACGGTCGTGTGCTGTATCAGCACGCAAAATCCCTCACCGGCCAGGTGCACAGCGCATTACAGGCGGTCAGTGCCAACAGTGATGAGCTGACCGGGCTTATCCGTATGTCAGTACCCACTATCTCCGGAGAGCTTGTTCTCAGTGACAGTGTGGCGGAGTTCTGTGAAAAATACCCGAATGTGAAAGTGGAAATGCACCTGGAAAACCGGTTTGTTGACCTGGTCAACGAGGGGATCGATCTGGCCATCCGTACCGGTATGATGGGGGACTCCAGCCTGATAGCCCGTCCGCTGATTGATTCTCACTGGGTGATCCTCGCCTCCCCGCGTTATCTGGAAAAACACCCCGCCCCGCAGAACCCGGAGGATTTACTGACACACAACTGCCTGACTTACACCTATCAGCAGAGCGGCACTTCAAACTGGCTGATGCGCCGTCCGGATACCGGTGAAATCTATGAATTACAGGTGAGCGGCAATATCGCCTTCAATAACGCCCGCGCCATCCGCAAAGCACTGCTCAGCGGCCACGGTATCGCCATGGTGCCGCGCTGTATGGTGCATGAAGATCTGGAGGCCGGATTGCTGACTGAAGTCCTGCCGGGCTACAGCGGCAAAAAACTCGGCGTATATGCCGTATATCCTTATACCCGTCATCTGCCGGTGAAAATCCGTCTGCTGATCGACCATATTCAGCAATCATATCAGGCAATCCGCCCTTATTTCGGCTGATATATTCAGAATTGTTATCTGTTTATGGCTCCGGATTAGTCGATTTTTGGAATTTCTCTATTGACCGTTGTGGCCTAATTAATGTGACCCTGTCCTTTTATCATACAAATTAACTAATTAATTTGCTGATAAATAAAGTCTTTTTATTTCTTTTTTTCACCTGATTTTCCGCATTTTTCTCATTTCCTGCCCGTTTTCAATTGTTAAAAAAATGCAGCATAGATAATTCCTTTTGGTTGTGATTAAAATAATTCCGTAATGAAAATTTAACGAATCCTGCATGTAACAAGAATTCCTACAACAATAATAATGTCAGAGGGCTTTATGGCTATTTTTTTCAGTCTTGCACCTATCGTGATGTTAATCTGGATGATGACAAAGCGCCGCAGTATCCCTTCCTGGATCGCATTACCTTTCACGGCCGCAGTGGTGTTCTGTATCCAGCTGCTCTGGTTTAAAACGGATATCACACTGCTGAGTGCCAATATTGTCACCGCCTTTATTTCTGTGCTGACACCGATCACCATCATTGCCGGGGCGATTATGCTCAATAAGCTGATGCAGGTGAGCGGCGCGGAAAATGTGGTGCGCAGCTGGCTGGAGAATATCAGCCCTAATCCGGTGGCACAGCTGATGATTATCGGCTGGGCATTCGCCTTTACCATTGAGGGCGCAAGCGGGTTCGGTACCCCGGCCGCTATCGCCGCACCGATTCTGGTCGGTCTGGGCTTCCCGGCAATGCGTGTCGCTCTGCTGACGCTGGTGATGAACTCCGTACCGGTTTCTTTCGGCGCTGTCGGTACCCCGACCTGGTTTGGTTTTGCCAACCTCGGGCTGAGTGAGGAGAGTGTTTATCAGATAAGCCACTACTCCGCACTGATCCACTTTGTGGCAGCATTTGTGATCCCGCTGCTGGCGCTGCGCTTTATCGTCAGCTGGCAGGATATCCGCCGTAATATCGTGTTTATTCTGATCAGCGTTCTCGCCTGTACCGTGCCGTATCTGCTGCTGGCACAGGTCAACTATGAGTTCCCTGCGCTGCTCGGCGGGGCAATCGGTCTGGGTATCTCCGTGGTCACTGCTCGTGCCGGTATCGGCCTGACCCGCACCGAACAAAAAACAGAGAAAAAAGTGATCCCGTTCGGGCAGGTAATCAAAGCGATGACCCCGACCCTGCTGCTGATCGGTATTCTGATTGTCACCCGAATCCACCAGCTCGGCCTGAAAGGGCTGCTCAACAGCACTAACGTGATTTGGGAAGGCACACTGGGTTTCCTCGGACACATTACGCTGAGTGATGCCCTGATTGTCCGCCTGAGCAACGTGTTCGGCACTCCGGCGGCGGCAGATTATAAAACGCTGTATGTCCCGGCGCTGATCCCGTTCTTCCTGGTCGTGCTTATCGGTATTTTCCTGTTCGGCCTGAAACGGACACAGGTAAAAACCATGTTTGTGCAGACCGCACAGCAGACTAACAAACCATTTATTGCCCTGTTTGGCGCGCTGATTATGGTCAATCTGATGATGCAGGGCGGCGAAAATGCGCCGGTTTACATTATCGGCCGCTCTCTGGCGGGGGCCACCGGCGAGAGCTGGATCTACTTCGCCTCTTACCTCGGCGCACTCGGCTCGTTCTTCTCCGGCTCCAATACCGTATCCAACCTGACGTTCGGCGGTATCCAGCAGTCGATTGCGCAAACCACCGGCCTGAATGTCAATTTAACCCTGGCGCTCCAGTCTGTCGGCGGTGCGATGGGGAACATGGTGTGTCTGAATAATATTATCGCTGTCTGCACCATCCTCGGCATTACCAACGCCGAAGGGTCAATTATCAAAAAGACAGTGGTTCCGATGTTTATCTACGGCGTGATTGCCGCCGTGATGGCACTGATACTGACCCTGTAACCGGGCACAGTGCTGAGTTTGTTACATACATATACAGGTATTTAAGATGATTATTTCCGCTTCAACAGACTACCGGGCGGCCGCCGAATCCAGACTGCCACCCTTCCTGTTTCACTATATTGACGGCGGGGCGTATGCCGAGCATACCCTGAAGCGCAATACGGCGGATCTGGCGGATATCGCCCTGCGTCAGCGGGTGCTGCGCGATATGTCTTCTCTCAGTCTGGAAACAGAACTGTTCGGGGAAAAACTGGCGATGCCGGTTGCGCTGGCACCGGTCGGACTGACCGGGATGTACGCCCGGCGCGGTGAAGTTCAGGCGGCAAAAGCAGCGGCGAATAAAGGCGTTCCGTTTACCCTGTCCACGGTATCCGTGTGTCCGATTGAGGAAGTCGCCCCGGCGATTGAGCGCCCGATGTGGTTCCAGCTTTATGTACTGCGCGATCGCGGTTTTATGAAAAATGCCCTTGAGCGCGCCAAAGCCGCCGGGGTCAAAACGCTGGTCTTTACCGTTGATATGCCGGTGCCGGGAGCGCGTTACCGTGATGCTCATTCCGGGATGAGCGGCCCGAATGCTGCCATGCGCCGTGTGTTACAGGCAATGGTTCATCCGCGCTGGGCGCTGGATGTCGGCGTGCTCGGTAAACCGCATGATCTGGGTAATATCTCTGTCTACCGCGGTGCCCCGACCAAACTGGAAGATTATATCGGCTGGCTGGGTGCAAACTTCGATCCGTCCATTTCCTGGAAAGATCTGGAATGGATACGTGAGTTCTGGGAAGGCCCGATGATTATCAAAGGAATTCTGGACCCGGAAGATGCAAAAGACGCGGTACGCTTCGGTGCGGACGGCATTGTGGTGTCAAACCACGGCGGCCGTCAGCTCGACGGCGTGCTCTCTACCGCCCGCGCCCTGCCTGCCATTGCCGATGCGGTAAAATCGGATATCACGATTCTGAGTGATTCAGGTATCCGCAACGGCCTTGATGTGGTACGGATGCTGGCGCTGGGGGCGGATTCCGTCCTGCTGGGCCGTGCCTTTGTTTACGCCCTCGCAGCACAGGGACAGGCAGGGGTCGAAAACCTGCTGGATCTGATTGATAAAGAGATGCGCGTGGCAATGACACTGACCGGCGCAAAAACCATCCGCGATATCACCCGCGATTCGCTGGTGAATCTGCCCGGCTGATCCGCTTTTTTACTTTTCTTCTGAAGCCACTCTCCGGAGTGGCTTTTTTGTTTTGTGTGGTTTCCATGTGTAATCAGTCCAGTTAATTATGATCAAACTCACACAAAACAACACAAAGCAAAATAATTAGCTAATAATTAAATAGCATAAAATAAAATAAAAATCGCAACTTTAAGTCTGTAGTACTAAAAAACTTTCTGATTGACACCATTTCACCTTAATCGAATCCATTCAGCGGTTATTTAATAAACAATGCGTCCTATTTTGATGTGTTGATTTACGTTGTTATACCAAGCAATATCAACAAAAAACAACAATAAGTCGTTACTTACCCTGAACCCCCTGAGGTCCGATTATGAAAAAAATTGTCATACTGGGCAGTAGTGGCGGGAACCTGTACAACCTCGGTGGTGCAGATCCTGAAAAACTTCTGAGCGAGATCTACACGCAATGTCAGTCTGCCGGTGTTTCTGTTGCCGCAGTTCAGTTTATTGCAGCGCAGGCGTCGATGGATGTCGCCAAACCCTCTACCGCCGCCGCGGTGTATACCCTGACCGATTCTGATGCTGTACCGGCAATCACGTTCTCCGGCACACTCGCGGAAGTCAACGATGCAGTGCGCGGCAGTGATGAACAGATTGCCCGGATGATAGAACAGGGCGATATCGACGGCATCATTATTATGAGCGGCGATCCGCACAACGCCAACCGCCTGGCGCTTCAGGCGGCAGCAGAAAAGAAAGTCCCGATCGCCGGGACCGGCGGCACCTCTATGGCCCATATCGCCGCAGCCGGTGCCAATGTGATTGCCACCTCCGGAACCACCGG
This sequence comes from Morganella sp. BCCO 40_0007, assembly GCF_032989665.1. NCBI lineage: Bacteria > Pseudomonadati > Pseudomonadota > Gammaproteobacteria > Enterobacterales > Morganellaceae > Morganella > Morganella sp. BCCO 40_0007. Next base: position 65,486 of record NZ_JAVBIN010000013.1, read on the forward strand.
TACCACCAGCAGAACCCGGGCTATCTCGTTTATCTCCTCGCTGTGCAAACACTGGGGGATTAAATTCCGTCCGGTTCTGGGCAGTGCAGGCAGTGCCGGCGGACCGTCTGATAAGAGCCTGCTTAAGCGGATGAATATCCGCGGCATTATGATCCCCGCCCTGCCCGGCTTTATTGCTATGGCGATTGTGCTGGCGCTGAGTCATATCCCGGGGCTGGAAAGCCTGGATGCCATTTTCCAGCTGCTGCTCAAAGGGTTGCCGGTGATTGTGGCCGTGATTGCGGCCAAACAGGTTTCCGAGCTGGATGAAGTCTCTATTGTTTCCGGGGTCGTCGCCGGGGTGCTCTCTGTCGAGGGCGGGCTGATTGGCGGGATCGCAGGCGGGATCATGGCGGGTATTTTTGTCCGCTATCTGTTTGCACTGTGTATCAGCTGGAAATTCCCGATGACCACCGTCAACATCGTGGCGGGCGGGATTTCCGGTCTGGCCGCCGGTCTTATCATGTTCTACTTCCTCAGCCCGCTGGCACTGCTGGCCGGTAACTACATCAAACTGGCGCTGGAAAGCACCCTCGCGTTCAGCCCGGTACTGGCGGGTCTGCTGGCGGGTCTGGTTATCTGGCCTGCGATCCTCGGCGGTGTGTATCACGCCGTGATCCTGCCGCTGGTGCTGCTTGAGATGGAAAAAACCGGTGTCAGCTTCCTCGGCGCGGTGGATATGGTCGGGCTGGTGATGGTGGCAGCAGGGATTAACCTGGCAAACGTCATTGCCCCGCGTGAACGCAGTGAAGCGGCGGTTGCCGCACCGGGACTGCTGATCAATATGGGATTCGGGACCTTTGTGGAATCGGCATATCCTTTCATGTTTGCCAACAAAATCGTGTTCGGCGGTGCCATTCTTTCCGCCGGGATCGGCGGCATGATGCTCGGTATGTTTAATGTCAAAGGGGTGGCGTATGTACCAGCGTTTGCCTCTCCGTTCTTATCCAGTAATGCACTTTACATGGCGCTGACCATGACCGTGATTCTGGTTTTAACCTGCACCATTACTGTCATCGCCAACCGTTTCAGTGCCGTGACAACTGCGAAAGCAGCAGGCTGATGCAAAGACTACACAGCAAATAGTAAGTGTGAAAAATATCACACGCCAACACCAGGGCTTTATGAAAACGGCACCTCCGGGTGCCGTCACACAAAATATAAAAAAGTAATAAGAGGTTGATATGTTTATAGGTGATATGAATAAAAAACGTGCACAGGCGATGGCGAAAGTCAGAAATGCGATTGCGCTGCACAACGGACAAACGCTGCTCAGCACTGGCATCACCGGTGATGACGCGCGACTGGCGAAAGCTGTGTGTGATGCCGGGGTCAAAATGCTGGAGCCGAACCATCCGGCGCTGGCACTGGCACGCGGGCACAGAGGCGTGAATAACATGCACGCCGCAGAGCAGATCCGTCATGAGATCTCCACCGCACAGATGGCGGAAGCCGTTAACGGTATCCGTAATGTTATCCCGGATGATGTCTTTATTACTGTCGGGATCGCCGGCGGATTCACCGAAACGATCCCCGTCCCGGTGACTGAAGAAGACATTTTACAGATTGCCCGCGCCGGGGCGGACGGCCTGCACACCCATAAATCCACCTTTGAAGATCTGGCGGATATTGTCAATCTTGCACACCGCTTCGGTCTGACCGTGGATGCTTACATTGGTCACCCTGACGATCTGCACACCTTCGGTATTCCGGCAGAAACCCCGGAAGACGTCGCGGAAGTGGCGAAGAAAATGGAAGCCATCGGCGTGGATATGATCGGCCTGATGACAGGGATGAGCTACGAGGGTGTGGCTGCCGGTGAAATTCCTGATCAGATTAAAGCCCGCCTGAAAGCACTGGTGGGAGCGGTCAGTGTCCCGACACTGGCAGAAGGGGGTATTAACGTCGCCAATGCCAAAGCATTTAAAGAAACCGGGGTGAATATTCTGGTGGTCGGCACCGCAATTGATAACGTGGTGTGTCAGGCAGCCGCACAGGTCACTCAATCCTTCATTCATCACGACTGACCGGCATTCCCGGGCGGGGGCTCCGCTCCCGCTGAGGCTTTTTATGACAACACTGGCTATCGATCTCGACGGCACCCTGCTGCACCCGGATAATATGATTTCAGAGGCTAACCGCCGGGCACTGCTGGCGCTGCCGCCGGAAACGGATATTGTGATTTGCTCTGCCCGCCCGCTGCGGGCGATTTTGTCTCTGATGAACAGTGCCGGGCTTCTTCCGGTACTCCGGGCGATCGGAGCCTGCAACGGCGCGGTGATTTATGACTGCCGCACACAATCCGTCCTGAGCCGGACGAGCCTGTCTCCGGCCATGTTATCCCCGCTGCGGAATGTTCTCACCACCGGCTGGCATGCATTCAGTGAAGATGCCCTGCTCTGTCCGCCCGGAGAAATATCAGAATACACAATCCATGAATCTGAGTTATTCGGGCTGCCAATACATACCATGGCCGCTGACGATATTCTCAGCCGGGCAGATATCATCAAAATCACTCTGTGCGGAGAGGCAGAAACACTGCTCTGCCGGGCAGACGCATTACGGCCGCAGTTACCGGCGGACATCAGTGCGTTCTTTACTGATCAGCACTATTTTGAACTGGTTCCGGCGTCGGTCAGCAAAGGAAATATCCTGCATATACTGGCAGCACGCGGTATTCTCCGGCCGGGAACCATTATGGCCATCGGCGATCAGGAAAATGATCTCTCTTTATTTGCCGCAGCAGATATCCGTGTGGCGATGGGCAATGCCGTTCCGGCACTGAAGCAGGCCGCCGGATACATTACCGCTGACTGCCGGGAGGATGGTGTCGCTGCCGCACTTCAGCATTACAGGGCGGCATTCCTCAACGGCGTATAATGCGCTAATATTGTTCATGTTTACGAGTGTGATGAGAACGGTCATGAATCCGATAAAAAGAAAGGAATATATCCTCGATCTGCTGAATCAGAAAGGCGAGGTTAGTGTGCAGGATCTTGCTGATACGCTGAATGTCACCTCTGAGACGATCCGCCGTGATCTCTCCATTCTGGAGAAAGAGGGCGAGATCATCAAAATCCACGGCGGGGCGATGAAGAAAAAGAGTGTCAGCGAAGGCAGCTTTGAGCAGCGGCTGGAACTGAACCGTGAGGAAAAAATGGCGCTCGCACGCTATGCCGCCGGACTGATTTCCGAGCACGATACGCTGTATATCGATTCCTGTTCGACAACACTGTTGTTTTCCGCACAGTTACCGGCCATTGCGTTTACCGTTTTCACCAATTCCGCCCTTATCGCGGATAAAATCACCTCACAAAATCCGCTGGCAAAAGTCTATGTGCTGGGTGGAGAATACAGCCATGAATTCCGCGCCAATCTGGGCGCAAAAACCCTGCATGAGATTGATCATATCTATGCGGACTTCGCCTTTGTCGGCGCGGGCGGTGTACGCGATGAAGGTATTCTGGTCAAAAGTGTTGAGGAAGGAATGATTGCACGGAAAATGCTGGAGAAAAGTAAGCAGAAAATTATTCTGGCCGACTCCAGCAAATTCGGCCAGCAGGGAATTTTAAAAATCGCGGAAATTGCCGTTATCGACAAAATCATCTGTGATAATAAATGGCAGAAAGCACACGAATTCCGCGAAAAATATCCGGAAAAAGTCGTTATCGTGCCGTAATTTTACGGCTGTGACGGTTCACGGTGATGGCCGGTCATCCGCCCGTCTTTCATCACCAGATTGAGGCTGCCGTTATAAAATTCCGCCAGGAAAACGGTCTCAGGATCGTCAATGCCCTGCTGTTTCAGGTGGTCTGCCAGCCACTCCTCATCATAACCGATCTGTTCCAGCTCATGTTTGCGCGGCACGCCGTCTTTCATCACGATGACAGACGGCATTTGTGACTGGTCACAAATCACGGTCAGCTGACCGTCCGGTTCTATCTGCGCATAATATACATCGCGGAATGAATAGATCCCCTGAGAATGCATACGGGAAGTGATATTCAGAATATCGATTTTATTGCGCTTCTCATGAATACTGTCCATGATAAACGCCCCGTTCTTAATAATCGGGATCGGGTTACCGATAGTTACCGCCCGCAGGACATTGATATGCTTACTGACCCAATTGATTATGCTGATAAAACTCACGCCCATCAGCAGAATAATAATATATTGCGTCAGCGGAATCGTATCACTGTAAATAACCCCGCCGATAATGCCGCCCAGTACAAAGTTCCCGATAAAATCAACCGGTGTCATTTGTGATAATTGGGTTTTACCGGAAAGATTCATGTGCGTTAACACAATAACAAAGCCGATGATAAATTTAACGATAACCAGAAGATAATATGTCATGGTATTTCCTTACACTGACAAATGACGCTAACCGACTGAAATAAAACACGTTACCATGTTACGCTTATAAGATTACATTCTGTATTGATATTACCGGATATTTTTATGCAGCGGGATATTATTTTATGACGTTACGGATAAATCATCCTCAGCACTATACAACCGGTGCTTCATTTTCTATGCTGAAAGGGATAATGCTGACAGAAAATTATATCTGTCAGCAGACTGCCTGATTTTATTATATACTCAATGATCACGGACACGATGTTATCCGGTTATTTTACTCAGTATTGCTGAAGAGGAGTTAATCATGAAGAAAGCATTATTAAGTTCACTCATCCTTGCAGGGGTATTCGCGCTGGCCACCGGCTGTGACGATAGCAGCAAAACCGACCCTGCGGCGCAAAAAGCACAGGAAGGCGCTGCGCAGATAAAAGAAGCCGCTGAACAGAAAACAGATGAACTGAAGCAGGATGCCAAAGACGCAGCAGATAAAACAGAGCAGAAAGCCGCAGAACTGAAACAGGACGCCACAGAAGCCGCCGGTGATGCCAAAGAAAAAGCCGGTGCGGTAATGGCTGATGCGAAAGAGAAAGCCGGCGAAATCCGTGATAATGCCGATGCCAAAGCGGATGAACTGAAGAAAGAAGCGGATGCCCTGCTGGCTGACGCCAAAGATAAAAGCGAAGATGCCAAAAAAGCCGCGGAAGAAAAAGCCGCAGAGCTGAAACAAAAAGCGGATGAAGCCAAAGCCGCCGCTGATAAAAAAATTGATGAGCTGAAACAGGATGTCTCAGAAAAAACCGGGGATGCTCAGTAAAGACTGAACACGTAATATCCCGTACCTGTCTGTAAAACAGCCGCCAGCCGGAAACAATCTGTGTTTCCGGCTTTTTTATTGCGTTATTTCAGAGACTTTACAGACTTCCGCAACGAAAATTCACAGATAAAAATACCTCTGTTTTCCGCCGGAAAGCAGGATGACTTGCCGCAGAGTGACATTTTTGGCACTATAATCCTCTTTTTTTCACCATCAGGGGAAATAAAATCTGATATCACCGTTTTTTTCCCGCAGGTTTAGCCTGTATTCATTTCTGTTTTTTCTGATCTCCCGCTGACTATTCTGCCGGGGTTTCTATTTTACCGCTACGCAGCCGCGTACCGTTTTCAGAAGGAAAATCTGACGCTTTGGTGCAGTACACCTCTTTTTACTGCCGGCGTTATCTGCAACTGATAAAAGGAATAATTCATGAGTCATCAGGACACTGAACAATCCGCAAAAAAAATGAAGATTAATCCGCCGGTTTTTTATATTTCGGCCCTGGTTATTCTCCTGATTGTCGGCTTTGCCGCCCTGTTTCCCCAGACGGCGGATATACACCTTAAAGCCCTTCAGACCAGCCTGTTTAAAAATGCCAGCTGGTTCTATATTCTCGCCGTCGCCCTGATTTTACTGAGCGTCACCTTTATGGGGCTGTCCCGTTTCGGTGATATAAAACTCGGCCCTGACCACGCCCGTCCGGCGTACAGTTATATTTCCTGGTTTGCCATGCTTTTCTCCGCCGGTATGGGGATCGGGCTGATGTTCTTTGGTGTCGCCGAACCGGTGATGCACTATCTTTCCCCGCCTGTCGGCACACCGGAAACGGTTGAAGCGGCAAAAGAGGCCATGCGCCTGACCTTCTTCCACTGGGGGTTACACGCCTGGGCTATTTACGCGGTTGTGGCGCTGATCCTTGCGTTTTTCAGCTACCGCCACGGCCTGCCGCTGACACTGCGCTCCGCGCTTTACCCGATTATCGGTGATCGTATTTACGGTGCGGCCGGTCACGCGGTGGATATTTTTGCTGTGGTCGGTACTGTCTTCGGGGTCGCGACCTCCCTCGGTTTCGGCGTGTTACAGGTGAATGCCGGGCTGAATCATCTGTTCGGCCTGCCGCAGACCGAAACCGTTCAGGTGGTGCTGATTGTGGTGATCACCTCACTGGCAACATTGTCAGTGGTGTCCGGTCTGGATAAAGGCATCCGTTTTCTGTCAGAACTGAACCTCGGTCTGGCGGTTCTGCTGCTGATTATGGTTGGTGTGTTAGGCCCGACGGTACTGCTGCTGAAATCCTTTGTTGAGAACACCGGCGGTTATCTGTCTGAAATCGTCAGTAATACCTTTAATCTCTTCGCCTATGAGCCGAAATCCGATGACTGGCTGGGCGGCTGGACGCTGCTTTACTGGGGCTGGTGGCTGTCATGGTCGCCGTTTGTCGGGATGTTTATTGCGCGGATTTCACGCGGGCGCACCATCCGTGAATTTGTCTTCGGTGTGTTATTTGTCCCGGCGGGCTTTACCCTGCTGTGGATGACATTCTTCGGTAACACCGCTATTGATCTGATCAAAAACCAGGGTGCCACCGCCCTCGCCGCGGTGGTGAAAGAGGATGTGTCACTGGCGCTGTTCCAGTTCCTTGAGTATTTCCCGTTCTCCACCGTGCTCTCTTTCTTTGCCATGCTGATGGTGATTGTCTTCTTTGTGACTTCCGCTGACTCCGGCGCGATGGTGGTGGACACCCTCGCCTCCGGCGGGGATACACACACACCGGTCTGGCAGCGGATTTTCTGGGCCGGACTGATGGGTGTGGTAGCCATCACTCTGCTGCTGGCGGGGGGATTATCTGCCCTGCAAACCGTGACTATCGCCAGTGCCCTGCCGTTTGCCGTCGTACTGTTATTCTCAATTTACGGGCTGATAAAAGCACTGCGGATTGATGTGCATAAACGCGACAGCCAGCAGCTGGCGACGATTGCACCGACCGCAAGCCGCAATCCGATCCCGTGGCAGCGCCGCCTGCGTAATATCGGCTATTTCCCGAAGCGTTCGCTGGTTAAGCGCTTTATTGACGAAGTGGTGTCAGAAGCGATGGAGATGGTGTCGCAGGAGCTGGAAAAACAGAGCACCCCGAGCCATATCGACCGCAGCCGTGATGACCGGATCAGCTTTGAGGTCGATCTGGGCGATGATATGAACTTTATCTATGAAACCCGCCTGCGCTATTACAATCAGCCTTCTTTTGCGCTGTCCGGTATGACGGATGAGGAAAAAGATGAGGAGCACCGCTATTACCGCGCTGAAATTCATCTGAAAGAGGGCGGACAGGATTATGACATCATGGGCTGGAACAAGGAGCAGATCATTCATGACATCCTTGACCAGTATGAAAAACATATTCACTTCCTGCATCTGCTCGGCAAGAAATAAATCTGTCACTGAAACCGCGCCGCTCATCTGAGCGGCGCATTTTTTTATTCTTTTTCTTCACCGCCGTCACGCTGCGGCAGTGCAACCAGGTCATCCAGCAGCGCATAGAGCTGACGTACTTTCTCCGGAGTGAACTGTAACTCCAGCGCCTGATAACCGGTCTCCACTTCCGCCTGAACACGGTGATACAGCGCCGTACCCTCGTCAGTCAGGGAGAGATAGAGTTTGCGCTGGTCACTGAGGGGTTTGAGCCGGTGGATAATGCCCGCTTTTTCCATCCGTGTCAGAATGCCGGTCAGGCTGGGGCGCAGAATACAGCTTTTCTGTGCCAGGAGATGAAAATCGAGTGACGGGCTCTTAGCCAGTATGCGGATAATCCGCCACTGCTGCTCTGTCAGCTGGTGTGCTTTCAGTGTCGGGCGAAAGTAGCCGAGGACCACTTCACGGGCCTGCAAAAGGGCGATAAGTAATGATTCATGCATAATGGGTAATTTCTCCGCGATGTGCTCACATCATAAACATCGACGTTATCAAAAAAAGGCGCAATTTTATCGGGAAAATGCGCAATCAGATATCCTCTGTTAGAATAAAAAGTATATCAGCCATAAAGACCCAAAGGACTCTCCTTTTATTAACGCTATATTAACAATAAATCAATGGTCTTCTGCTGATATCTCAGTGCCCTCATCACTTTTTTGAGAAAACGCAACGGAGCTCTCTATGTTCACCTCATCGTTAACCGATCCTTCCTTTTCCCTGCTGCGCACCGGCGGCTATATCAATGGTCAGTGGACCGACGCACAGGATAAGGCCACGTTTGATGTGACCAACCCGGCCACCGGCGGGCTGATTACCCGCGTCAGCGACCTCGGTGCACACGAAACCCGGCTTGCCATTGCCGCCGCCGAAAATGCCCTGCCGGGCTGGCGCGCGCTGACAGCCAAAGCCCGTGCGCAGATCCTGCGCCGCTGGTTTGATCTTGTCATGGAGAATCAGGAGGAACTGGCACAGCTCCTGAGCCTGGAACAGGGCAAACCGCTGGCGGAATCACGCGGGGAAATCGCCTACGGCGCGAGCTTTATCGAATGGTTTGCCGAAGAAGGAAAGCGCGTGTACGGCGAAACCATTCCGGCCACACAGAACGGACAGCGGATCACCACTATCCGCCAGCCGATCGGGGTGGTCGGTGCTATCACACCGTGGAATTTCCCGAATGCGATGATCACCCGCAAAGCCGCCCCGGCGCTGGCAGCAGGTTGTACCATGGTGCTGAAACCGGCAGCGGAAACCCCGCTTTCCGCCCTGGCGCTGGCAGCACTTGCTGAGCAGGCCGGTATTCCGGCCGGGGTGTTTAATGTTGTCACCGGACTTGATGCAGCCGCTATCGGCGGTGAACTGACCGCCAGCCCGGTCGTGCGCAAAATTTCCTTTACCGGCTCCACCCGCGTCGGCAAGCTGCTGATGGCGCAGAGTGCGGAGACGGTGAAAAAACTCTCTCTTGAACTGGGCGGCAACGCACCGTTTATTGTATTTGATGATGCCGATCTGGATGCGGCAGTTGCCGGTGCCATGGCTGCCAAATTCCGCAACAGCGGGCAAACCTGTGTCTGTGCCAACCGCCTTTATGTGCAGGATGGTGTGTATGATGCTTTTGCCGCCAAACTGGCAGAGGCGGTCAGCACGCTGCATGTCGCACCTTACACGGATGAAAACGCACAGCAGGGCCCGCTGATTAATGAAGCGGCAATCCGCAAAGTCAGTGAGCATATCGCAGATGCGATCAGCAAAGGCGCAACGGTTCTCAGCGGCGGTAAACCAGCAGCACAGGGCGGATTATTTTTTGAGCCGACTGTACTGACCGGTGTCACATCGGACATGCTGGTCACCCGCGAGGAAACGTTCGGCCCGCTGGCACCGCTGGTGCGTTTCCGCGATGAGGAAGAAGCCATCAGCGCGGCAAACAACAGTGAGTTCGGTCTGGCGGCTTATTTCTATTCCCGTGATATCGGCCGCGTCTACCGCGTGGCGGAAGCGCTGGAGGCCGGGATGGTCGGTATTAATGAAGGAATTATTTCAACGGAGGTTGCACCATTCGGCGGTATCAAGCAATCCGGCCTCGGCCGTGAGGGCTCCCGTCACGGTATTGATGACTATCTGGAAATCAAATATCTCTGCTTCGGCGGTATCCGTTAATCTCCGCTGACCACCCCATGCGGCTGCCTCTTCCGGCGGCCGCATTTTCTGACTCTCCCTTGTATTTTTCCCCGGCTATCATTAGACTGCGTATCATTCGCAAATAAGCAACAATTGCGTCACATTTTTATCCCACCGGGAGTTGGTATGTCTTTGGATAATTCACAGCGTCTGTTATTCCGCGACGCAATGGCGACACTCTCCGCTGCCGTCAATATTGTCACCACCGACGGCGACGCCGGACGCGGCGGGCTGACCGCCACCGCTGTCTGCTCTGTCACCGATACCCCGCCGACACTGCTGGTGTGCATCAACCGCAGCAGTGCGCTCAGTGAGGTATTCAGAGCCAACGGGCGGCTGTGTGTCAATGTGCTCACCCATGAACATCAGGCACTGGCCTGTGATTTTGCCGGGATGACCGGCCTGAGTATGGATGCGCGTTTTGCCGGTGATCACTGGCAATCCGGAGAACTGGGGCAACCTTGTCTTCACGGTTCTCTCGCCTGTCTGGAGGGTGTGGTGACTCAGGTTCAGGAAATCGGCACGCATAATATCTTTATGGCTGAGATCCGCAATATCGGTGTCCGCGACGAAGGACACGGTCTGATTTATTTCCGCCGGGATTTCCGTACTGTCGAAACCGGTGATATCCCCGCAGCTGCCGTTGCCTGATCCCCTTTTTTATCATTACAGAATTCGTTAACACATCATGTGTTAACGAATGAAATTGCTGACAAAGCAGGATAAAACGTGGTTTTTCCTGCTTTGTGTTATCAGCCGAAAATCAATAAATTGATTTTCCTGGTTTATTTTCACAACCTCTGCCGATCGTCGCCACCCCCTGCGGGTTTGTCAACGGCCTGATTCGTTAACACATATTGTGTTAACGAATCATTATTCATCAGAAAAATAACTGTTACAAATTGTCATATTTAATTCCATCCCGCACCGGACAGCAGAATAAATAACCATCAATCTGCTCAATACGCCATCAACAAAACCATTGCAGAGTAATTATTGATGTCAATCTAATGAATTTTATTTCAATTATGATATTAATTATTGCAGTAAGTGTGATCTGCCTTTGAGATGCTCAGCAGGCAATATATTAGTCTGAGCCCTTTGGCAAATACCCTGACAAATACGCAAACACTCAACCTTACGCAAGAGTTTATCTTTTAGCTTTGCCTCCGCGATGCCGGGAAGGCTTTTGCGTGATGAATAATTATTAATAAGAGGCATTAAACCATGAGTAAACCCGCGCAGGTTGGATTGTTTAACCAACCTAAGCCATTCTTCATGATTTTTATCGTGGAGCTGTGGGAACGCTTCGGCTATTACGGTGTGCAAGGCATCCTGGCCGTCTACTTCGTTCAGAAACTGGGATTCAGTCAGGAACAGGCATTTATCACCTTCGGGGCATTCGCCGCGCTGGTATACGGTCTGATCTCTATCGGTGGTTACGTCGGTGACCATGTCCTCGGGACCAAGCGGACCATCATCTTAGGGGCCATCGTGATGGCTGTCGGTTATTTTATGACCGGCCTGTCTATCATGCACCCGGATCTGATTTTCTACGCACTGGGTACCATTGCTGTCGGTAACGGCTTATTCAAAGCTAACCCGGCCAGCCTGCTGTCAAAATGCTATGCACCGAAAGACCCGCGTCTGGACGGGGCATTCACCCTGTTCTATATGTCGATCAATATCGGCTCCCTGATTTCCCTGTCACTGGCACCGGTTATCGCGGACAAATACAGCTATACCGTCACCTATAATATCTGTGGTATCGGCCTGCTGATCGCCCTGGCGGTCTTCCTGTTCTGCCAGAAAATGGTGAGCAATATCGGTTCCGAGCCGGATCACAAACCAATGAAATTCGGCAGCCTGCTGGTGGTTATCGCCGGTAGTGTGGCAACCGTCTTCCTGTGCGCATGGTTACTGCATAACGTTATCATTGCCAACTATGTGTTACTCGCCGTTACCGCCGTGGTTATCTTTTTCTTCTTCCGCGAAGCGTTCAAACTGAAAGGTGTTGAGCGGAACAAGATGTATGTCGCGTTCGTTCTGATGCTGGAAGCCGTTATCTTCTACGTGCTGTACGCACAGATGCCGACCTCACTGAACTTCTTCGCTATCTATAACGTGCATCACACCATTATGGGTATTGATGTGCATCCGGTCAGTTTCCAGGCGCTGAACCCGTTCTGGATTATCGTACTGAGCCCGGTTCTGGCTTATTTCTACAGTAAAATGGGTGCGCGCGGCAAAGACTTCTCAATGCCGGGTAAATTCACCATCGGTATGTTCTGCTGCTCTGCCGGTTTCCTGACTGCTGCCGCATCCGGTATGTGGTTTGCGGATGCGACCGGTCTGACATCACCGTGGTTTATCGTGCTGGTTTATTTCTTCCAGGCAGTCGGTGAGCTGATGATCAGTGCGCTGGGTCTGGCGATGGTTGCTGCGTTCGTTCCGCAGCACCTGATGGGCTTTATTCTCGGGATGTGGTTCCTGACTCAGGCAATGGCAACACTGCTGGGCGGTTATGTGGCAACCTTTACAGCACCGCCTGAAGGCGTGACTGACCCGCTTCAGACACTCGGTATCTACACCGATGTATTCGGTAAAATCGGTATCGCAACAGCCGTTGCCGGCCTGATTATGTGGGCGATTGTACCGAAACTGAATAAAATCATGAAAGAAGAAAAAACAGCCTGATTGTGTTAACCGGTGCTGTGCAAACAGCACCGGTTACCGTCACGTTTGCGTAATGACAAGCTGTTCTTCAGGACCCGGGCTATCCGGGTTTTTTATTATGTCCCCGTCCTGCTTTTCCGTCCGGTTTCACATTTTTCCGCACATCATTTCTCAAATATTTGTATCCCTGCTATACGTTAATTAACCATTAATTAACAAATAATAAATCAATTCATCATAAAAATACCTGCAAAACCGACGGAGATAATAATGATAACCCCATGGCGAACACCTGTTCTTGTGCTCTCTCTGCTGCTTTCCCCGCAATTATATGCCGCTTCCGAACCTGCCGTTGAGGCCCGTAACGGGATGGTGGTCTCTTCCCAGCATCTGGCATCACAGGCCGGTGCTGATATCCTGAAAGCCGGCGGTAACGCGGTGGATGCGGCAGTCGCTGTCGGCTATGCCCAGGCGGTGGTGAATCCCTGCTGCGGTAATATCGGCGGCGGCGGTTTTATGACACTGCATCTGGCTGACGGTAAAAATATTTTCATTAATTTCCGTGAAACTGCCCCGGCTTCAGCCTCTGCGGATATGTATCTCGATAAAGACGGGAATCTGATTAAAGATGCCAGCCTGTACGGCTACCTTGCCGCCGGGGTTCCCGGAACCGTTAAAGGGCTGGATTACGCCCTGGAGAAATACGGCACCATGAAGCGGGAGCAGGTGATGGCGCCGGCGATTAAGCTGGCCCGTGACGGCTTTATCCTGACCCGCGCAGATACTGATGTGATGGATACCACCACAGCCCGCTTTAAGCAGGACCCGGAAGCAGCACGGATTTTCCTTAAACCTGACGGCTCTGCATTTCAGCCGGGCGACCGCCTGATTCAGACCGATCTTGCCAATACCCTGGAGCGTATCGCCAAAGAGGGTCCGTCCGCCTTTTACGAGGGTGAAATTCCGCAGTTAGTGGAAAAAGCATCTCAGGCCGGGGGCGGTAAGCTGACAGCCAAAGATTTTGCGGATTACACGATTGCAGAGGTCGCACCGGTGACCTGTACTTATCGCGGCTATGAATTTATTTCCGCCCCGCCGCCGAGCTCCGGCGGTGTCACCATCTGCCAGACGCTGAATATTCTGGAAGGTTATGATCTGAAAGCGATGGGCTTTAACTCGGCGGATTATATCCATACGCTGACCGAGGCGATGCGCCACTCTTATATGGATCGTAATACCTTTCTCGGTGACCCGGCGTTTGTGAACAATCCGACCGAAAAACTGACCAGTAAAGCCTATGCGGAAGAACTGCGCAAAGAAATCATTCCGGGCAAAGCCACGCCTTCCGCTCAGGTACAGCCGGGTACCGGTCCGCATGAAAAACCGGAAACCACACACTATTCCGTGGTGGATAACAAAGGTAATGCGGTTTCCACCACCTATACCATCAATGGCCGTTTCGGTGCGGTGGTGATCCCGCCGGGTACCGGTTTCTTCCTCAATGACGAAATGGATGATTTCACCACCAAAATCGGCGAAAAGAATATGTACGGCCTGGTTCAGGGTGAGCGTAACGCGATTGCCCCGGGCAAGCGCCCGCTCTCATCGATGAGCCCGACCATTGTCACCAAAGACGGCGACATATTCCTGGTACTCGGTTCACCGGGCGGTTCACGGATTATCTCCATTACCTTACAAACGGCGCTGAATATTATCGATCACGGTATGGCACCGCAGGAGGCGGTAAACGCACCGCGTATTCACCATCAGTGGCTGCCGGATGAGGTGTATTACGAGCAGCGCGGTGTATCAGAAGACTCACTGAATCTGCTGGATAAAATGGGTTATAAAATGGTTGAGCAAACACCGTGGGGGGCTGCTGAGCTGATCATGGTGGGATTACCGGGTGCCGCCGGGGTCAGTGCAGACTCTTCCGGCAATGATGCCGCCGTATCCGGCAAGGTGCGGGAAGGTTATTTATACGGTGCCAATGATGTGCGCCGTCCGGCCGGGGAGGCAGCAGGAGTCGAATAATCTCCCAGCCGGAATCTGTAAACGCAGTATGCCCTGTCCGTTACGGACAGGGCATTTTTTACTGCAGCCAGCTGATATTAATAATTAAATATTAACACCGTGCTGTGATGCTAATGCTGCCAGACCACCGGCAAAGCCCTGGCCGACGGCTTTGAATTTCCACTCTGCGCCGTGGCGGTATAATTCACCGAAGACCATCGCGGTTTCTGTTGATGCATCTTCAGACAGATCAAAACGGGCAATTTCAGTACCGTTATCATTATTGCAGATACGGATGAAACTGTTGCTGACCATACCGAAGTTCTGTTTACGTCCTTCCGCATCATAAATCGTCACGGAGAAGACCAGTTTTTTCACCTCTGCCGGGAGAGTATTCAGGCTGATTTTCACCTGCTCATCATCACCGTCGCCTTCACCGGTACGGTTATCGCCCTGGTGTTCCACCGCGCCGCACGGGCTGGTTTTGTTATTAAAGAAGATGAAATGACCATCGGATAATACTTTTCCGTCATCACCGACCATAAATACCGATGCGTCGAGGTCAAAATCCTGACCGTCAGTCACACGCGCATCCCAGCCCAGACCAACCATTGCCACGCTCATTGACGGGGCTTCTTTGGTCAGGGAGACGTTACCACCTTTTGTAAGAGAAACTGCCATTTTCGGACTCCTGCTGCGGATTATTATAAAGAGGGCTGATTCTCAGCCCGCTGAAAGAAATTATCAGGACGCGTTAATACCGTATTGCGCACAGACGGATGACAGACCACCGGCATAGCCCTGCCCGACGGCACGGAATTTCCACTCGGTGCCGTGACGGTAGAGTTCACCAAACAGCATAGCGGTTTCGGTAGACGCATCTTCCGTCAGGTCATAACGGGCGATTTCCGTGTTGGTGTCATCATTGACCAGGCGGATAAACGCACCGGACACCTGGCCGAAGCTCTGGCGGCGGGTCTGCGCATCATGAATGGTGACCACGAAGACGATTTTATCGATCTCTGCCGGAATCATATCCAGTTTGATAATCAGGGATTCATCGTCGCCATCGCCCTGGCCGGTACGGTTGTCGCCGGTATGGGTGACAGAGCCGTCAGTCGAACGCAGGTTGTTATAGAAAATAAAGTCTGCATCACCGCGCACTTTACCGGCTGCTGTCAGCAGGAACGCGGAGGCATCAAGGTCAAAATCCTGACCATCTGTGGAACGAACATCCCAGCCTAAGCCTATCAGGACGTTTTTCATTGAAGGGGCTGTTTTACTCAGCGACACATTACCACCTTTAGAAAGAGAAACGCTCATTTCACTTACTCCTTAGTTAAATCAGTGACGGGCAGCGGATAATTACTTATCCGCATTTTCCGTTTTTTCCGGGAACATAAAGCTGGCGATGATACCGAGTGCCAGAACCCCGAGCACGACGAACAGGCTGCTGGTGGCTGAAATATGTAACCCGTGACCCCAGAGGCTGTCTGTTGCATTCAGACCCAGTTTCACCGCGATAAAGAACAGCAGCGCAATAACCGCTTTTTCCAGGTGAACCAGGTACTGCTTCAGTGCTTCGAGGACAAAGTACAGGGTACGCAGGCCGAGAATCGCAAACATCATGGCACTGTAAACAATCAGCGGCTCACGGCTGACGGCGATAATCGCCGGTACAGAGTCAAACGCAAACATCACATCGGACAGTTCCACTACCGCCACACACAGCATCAGCGGCGTGGCATACAGTGCGGCTTTTTGACCGCGGCCGATAGTGACGTCTTTGTTCTCCGGTTTTGCCAGTTCGGCATCCACTTCTTTCTGCGTCAGCAGGAAGGCATGTCCGCTCAGTTTCGGCCAGATAGGGAACAGCTTTTTCACCATCCGGTAAGCAATGTGCTGTGAGTAATCTTCTATCTCATCCTGCTCTTCGCGGTTCCGCAGCATCATGACAGCGGTCCATGCAACGATCAGGGCGAAAATCACTTCCACATACGGCCCCAGGCTCAGCAGACCGGTACCTATCGCCACGAAAATCCCGCGGAAAACGATAGCCCCGATAATCCCCCAGTACAGAACACGGTGGCGGAAACGATCCGGAACCGAGAACCAGGAGAAAATCGCCATCATCACAAACAGGTTGTCGACGGACAGCACTTTCTCAAGCGCATAACCAGTGACGAACAGGCTCGCGACTTCAGAACCGTGGTGGATATACAGAAACCCGGCAAAACCCATTGCCACAGCAACCCAGAAAACAGACCAGATTGCCGCATTTTTCAGTGAAACCGGCTTATCACCCCGGTGCATAAACAAATCAAGAAAAATCGCACCGATAGCGAGGACGACGAAAACGGTGACTGTTTCCATCGGAAAACCGATATGTGTTGATTCCATAATTAACCCTTAGGTATAAAAATCAGAGACCAAATTCTGCCGGGTCAAACCCCAGCGCTGCAGCGATCTCTTTTACTGCTTTCTGCTCATCCTGGTCGAAGTCACCATCACTCTTCGCGACCGCAATCCCGACACGCACCGCTAACTGCGCTGCTTCCGGCTGATCCTTCAGCGCCAGGATATATTTCATGGTTTCACCTTTTCCGATTTCCATGTCGAAATCGAAACTGGTCACCAGTTTGTTGAAAAACGTAATCACTTCTTCAGTTTCAAATACTTTCAGTTCCTCGGAGGACTTCAGAAAACCAATCATTTTCTGTTTCTCTTCCGCGCTTACCCCGTCACTGGAAACCGCAATACGGGCACAGACTGCAATTGTACCTTCCATAAACTTACGGTTTCTGAAACGACTGACCTGTTTTGTCAGTTCTTCGCGGCCTGAATTAAACGCATTTTTGACCCGGTTCAGTATACTCATTGCTGTATCCTCAATTAAATTATTTCGAGCCGGCTTTCCAGCGGAAACCCCACCCGAACGCTTCGTCCATATCGCTTTGATTTTTGAAGAAACGGTTAAGACGCTCAACTTTGATCGCCCCGTTCTCATTGACCAGGCGGGCAATCGCGCACATGGTGCGGCGGTTATCCCCTTCTGTCAGCCGGGTTTCCACCGGCGGCTGCTCCGGTACAAAGACCGTGACCACGCCATCTGTTTTATCCCAGCTCGGTACGCCCTGGTAAATAAAGGCGTAGATAAGGATCTGGCGGATATGTTTCCATTCACCGCCGTTAATATGCAGCCACTCACCTTCAGACACCGAGCCGGTGCGATCATCACCCTGCAACTGAATAAACGGTTCGCGGCGATAATCACCAAATGCATTACCCAGTGCCTGAATCACGGATTTCTGACCATTTTGTAATTCAACAAATGCGCCCAGATCCAGGTCGATACCTTTGTTGCCGCCACCGAATACATTGCTGAGAAAACCACCGGAACTGCTGCTCTGCGCTTCCCGGTGCCAGTTCAGATTAATGCGGATTTCACCGAAGTTATCCCGCTTGCTCAGGCTGATTGACGGCTTCTCTTTACTCAGCGATATCTTGCTTAAACTGATTTTGCTTTCTGCCGGTTTTGATGCCGGAGCAGGTTTTGGCGCCGGTTCAGCGGCCACATCCACCCCGAAATGTTCCGCCAGCGGTTGCAGCCCGCCGTTGAAACCCTGGGCAACAAAGCGGAATTTCCACTCATTATTACGACGGTACAGTTCGCCGAGGATCAGTGCCGCTTCCTGACGACCTGCGGTATCCACATTGCCGCTGAGCAGTTTTTCCTGATCCGCATCAACCTGCACTTCCAGGCTGCGCAGTCCGGCAACAGTCTGTCCGCCGTCGCAGGTGACCACAAATGCCACTTTCTGCACATCCTGACGCAGACGGCTGATATCAACCGTAAAGACGGTATTGTTGCCGTTCTGCTGCCAGCTGATGGTGCTGTCATCATTCTGCGGCTGGCCGTAAAAGACCATGTCCGGGTCACCTTTCACTTTGCCGTCAGCGTACAGGCGGAAAGCAGAAGCATCCGCCGCCGCGCCGGACAGCACCGTAATCCGCAGTGTTTTCAGCGGAACGGGCGCGTTCGCCCCCGGCGTCATGTTCATCAGCGCACCACCGTACTGACGATATCAGAAGACATGTCGTCAATCGTGCGGCCGCGGCACGCAGCACCGTGTGCGGTAAAGTTCCACTCACCGCCGCTGCGGCACAGGGAGGCAATCACGATACCGGTATGTGAGCCCTGCTCATTCAGCTGATAACGCACCAGCTCTTTACCGCTCTGATCCAGTACACGGCAGAAGGCATTTTCCACATCATTAAATGTCTGGCCGCGGAAGCTGTTCACCGTAAAAGCCAGATATTCGGTATTCTGCGGCAGGCGATTCAGATCCACGCGGATCACTTCATCATCACCGTCACCCTCACCGGTCAGGTTATCCCCTTCATGAACCACCGATTTGCAGTCTGATTTCAGTTTGCGGAACCAGATGGTATCGAGAATACGACCGTCTTTATCCAGCAGAATGCAGCTGGCATCCAGATCGATTGAGTCGTTACCGCCGCCGAACAGCGAACCGAGAAAACCTTTCTTTTTCTGAACAGGATCCCAGCCGAGGCCGAAATGCAGCTGATTTAAAGCGGCTGATGCCTTGCTGAGAGATACCGTCTGATTCTTCGTCAGTGAAACCATATTTTCATTCCTTAAACGGGATAGGAACCCCGGTGACAGGTACACGTTATAATGAATTTTGAAAAATCATATCATGACGGAGTTCTTTGGCAAGATATATTTCACCTAAAATTAATAATCAAATAAAAACAAATAGTTAAACAATCAAAAGTAACTTACAAAACTATGTGTAATGTCAAATTTTGTCAGCTTATCATCAATAACAACATAATCATAATATGATTGACATGTTGGTTAATCATAAATAAACTCCCTCCCAATCTATCGGATAAAACAGAACAGGAATAAACAAAAATGGCGCATGCAATCTGGCTGACGGAAGGTCTCTCTTCCCAGCGTGATCTGATCCGGAATATCAGGCTGTTCGCGCAAACATTACAGGTTGATCTCACGATATTTGCCTCTCACCGGCAGCCCCGTCATGAGATCCTGTCAGAAGCAGATTTTTCGCTGACTGAACCGGCTGACGATAATGCCCGGCTGGCGTTTATGCTGTCTGTTACGAAAAAATACGGTATTCAGGCCATCCACGCCGGACGGAATACCCCATGGTTTGAAACGCACAGAGACACTATCACCGCCTCCGGCGCCCGGCTGACAACCGGTGTCGTTTCTCTGTCTGATTACGCCGTGGCGGATGATAAAGCCCGGTTTGCCGCTGAAATGGCATCACACGGTCTGCCGGTCGTGCCTTCGGTACAGATCACGTCCGCTGCACAACTGCGTGATGCACTGACTGACTCCCCGTTTCCGGGACTGCCGCTGTGTATCAAACCGGTACAGGGTATTTATGGCACCGGTTTCTGGCAGTTTGATGACAAAGCATCACCGATGGCGATGTTCAGCCATCCTGAACGGCGGATCACCACACCGGAGCAGTACCTGTCTGCATTCGGCAGTACCGGAAAATGTGCCCCTCAGGTGCTGATGCCCTGCCTGCCCGGCCCGGAGTATTCTGTGGATATTCTGGCTGATCGCGGAGAGGTCCTGGCGGCTGTCGCGCGGCGGAAGGAAGGTTCCCTGCAATACCTTGAACATGAGGGCCCCGCATTTGAGCTGGCCTGCGCCTGTGCACAGGTGATGAACGCTGACGGGCTGGTGAATGTGCAGACCCGCCATGACCATCACGGGCAACCTCTGCTGCTTGAAATCAATATGCGGCCGTCCGGCGGCATCGGTTATACCGCACTGAGCGGCGTGAATCTGCCGGGACTGTTTGCCCTGTATCAGCTTGGCCTGCTCAGTGCGGATGAGGTCAGGAAATATGATCGCTCCGAGTTTTGTCCGACGGTTGTCCGTCCCCTGACCGAAGCCGTCAGCTACCCGTCTTCCCTGAATAATGCAATACACTGAGGTCACTATGCCCGGTTTTTCCCGTCCCGGTCATCACCGGTTCACACTGACTACCGGCACGCTGGAAGTCCGCAGCGATGCCACTCCGGAAACACTGGATACCCTGTTTGGTATCGCGGAGCGGCGTAATCCGAAACGGGCATTTCTGTTTGTCAGCAAAGTGCTTGGTCGTCATATCCCGGCAGAGCCGGAAATCATGCGCGGCGTTTACCGTCGTCTTGCTGAACAGTTTCCGCAGGATCTTCCGCAGCCGGTACTGGTTATCGGTATGGCAGAAACCGCTGTCGGGCTGGGTGTGGGGGTATACAGCGAAATCCGCCGTCAGTATCCGGCGTCCCTGTATCTCTCTTCCACCCGTCATCCGGCAGACGGCGAGTTGCTGTGTGAGTTTAAAGAGAACCACAGCCACGCTACGGATCATCTGCTCTATTTCCCGGATAACCCGCAACTGAAAGCCCGGTTGCAGCAGGCGAAAACCCTGGTGCTGGCAGATGATGAAGCCACCACCGGCAATACTTTTACCAATCTGCTGACCGCATTACATGAAAGCGGACAATTACCTGATTTACAGCAGGTTGTCACTGTCACACTGACAGACTGGCGTGATACGCCGGCCACTTCTCAGCACGGATTACCGTTACAGCATGTCTCGCTGATTAATGGAAGCTGGCGCTGGGAGGCTGATCCTGATGCCACACTGCCGGAGATGCCGGATGTGAATGTCAGTTCAGCAGGCACCGTACCGATTCGCCGTCCGCTGACGCGGGTACGGCTGGGTCTGCATGAACCGCATACTGATTTCGGCCGTGCCGTGACCGCAGTGCCGGGTGAGCGGATTCTGGTGCTGGGTTCCGGTGAATTTGTCTGGGAGCCGTTCCTGCTGGCCGAACGGCTGGCGGACGCCGGGGCGGATGTGAAATTCAGCGCCCTGACCCGCTCCCCGATAGCCCCGGGGGGTGCCATTGAATCGGTAATTTCCTTTACGGATAACTACGGACTGGGGATCGCCAACTACCTCTACAATGTGGCGCATCAGTCATTTGACCGCATTCTGCTGTGCACAGAAACTGACCCGGCTGCATTTGATCCGCAGTTATTACAGGCGCTGTCCGGCTGCGCACCACTGACGGAGATTATTTATGACGACTAAACCAGTGATCCTGACCGATCTGGATGACACCCTGTTCCAGACAAAACGTAAAATGACACAGGAACAGGATCTCACGCCATTCCGCACCGGCGCACTTGACCGCACATTGCAGCCGCGCAGCTTTATGACAGAAGAACAGGCGATGCTGACAGACTGGCTGCTGGCACATACCGATCTCATCCCGGTCACCGCCCGCGGAACGGAAGAACTCCGCCGCGTCACTATCCCGTTCCGTTCGTATGCGATCACCACACACGGTGCGGTGATCCTGCAGCCGGACGGCTCACCGGAGCCGGTCTGGCAGTCTCAGATGCTGGCCGCCCTCGCCCCTTACCGTGAGCGCCTGCTGTCACTTCAGCAGTTTTGTACTGACCTGATGGCGGAGCGCGGCATTGAGGCATGGGCCCGTATTAATTATGAGTACGATGACGTGCCGGTCTATCTGGTGATGAAACACACCGACAGCACCCGTACAGATGAACTGTATGCGGTTGCCGCAGAGATAGAACAACAGTTCCCGTCAGACGGATTTTATATTCACCGCAACAGTAACAATATTGCCTGGCTGCCGGACCCGGTGGAAAAAGGCCTGGCCGTCACCCGGCTGCTGACGTTATTACGGGCAGAGCGCGGCACCTTTCCGGTTATCGGCCTCGGCGACAGTCTGAGCGATTACCGTTTCATGAAGCACTGTACCTGGTTCGGTATGCCATCCCGCAGTCAATTTGCGGATGCTGTCGCCGCCCGGATTTTCAGTGAGGTATCCGATGTATAATTTCCCCCCGTTCTCAGGCAGTTATCTGCCGGATGATGTACAGTTTCTGCTCCGGCCGGTCACCATTGATATGACACCGGTTGATGTGAAAGAGCAGCTGATTCAGTCCGGACAGAAACACTATTCCGATATGCTCAGTCAGGAGCCCGCGCCTACCGCCTGGCATCTTGATCTGTTTAACCGTGCGCTGGAAAAAGGTGCGCCGCGGCTGGCGCTGGATGTGAGTTCCCTCGCCCGTACGCTGGGTGATTATTTTGCTGATCAGCCGGTTGTGCTGGTCAGTCTGGTCCGTGCCGGTGTGCCGTTGGGCGTGATGCTGCATCAGGCCCTGCGTGATTCGGGAAAAACCTCGCACCATTACGGCATCAGCATCATCCGTGACCGCGGTATTGATACCGCTGCACTGGAATGGATCGAACACCATCACGGCACGGCCGGTATTGTGTTTGTGGATGGCTGGACAGGCAAAGGCGCTATCACCGGTGAGCTGATCCGATCGCTGAAAGACAGACCCGGCTACCCGGCCGATCCGCGTCTGGTAGTGCTGGCCGATCCGGCCGGATGCGCCTGGCTTTCTGCTGCTGACGATGACTGGCTGATCCCCTCCGGGATTATGGGAGCACCGGTTTCCGGGCTTATCTCCCGCTCCGTCTGGTCGGATACCGGCCCGCACGGCTGTGTTCATTGTGAGCACTTACAATCTTATGAATGCAGCCGGACACTGACCGGTACTGTTGCTGCATTACGCCGTCAGCAGAATACTGCGGTTTCTGCGGCGGTATTTCCCGATCCTGAGACTAAAGCCGCACTGCGGGCAAAAAGCCTCGCGGTGATCACTGCGCTGGCGGCACGCTGCGATGTGAGCGACCTGAACAGAATCAAACCCGGTATTGCCGAAGCGACCCGCGCCGTCCTGCGCCGGGTGCCGGATCATGTCTTTGTGCGTGACTGTACAGAGCCGGACGTGGAATTACTGCTTTATCTCGCCCGTCAGAAAGGGATCACTATCACGGAAGCCGGCGACGCCCTCGGGCAGTACCGCGCCGTCACTATTATCAGGAAGGTATCACCATGACTCTGCGTCTCTCACCGTGGAATTTAGGGGCTTCACTCTACATGCCCGCCACCCGCACTGATATCACAGATGCTGTTATCAATAATAAAATCAGCGGATTGCGCTCGCTGATTATTTGTCTGGAAGATGCGGTCAGTGAAACGGATCTCCCGCAGGCGCTGAATAATTTACAGGTTATCCTGGCGGCACTGACGGCAGAGAAACAACGTGCCGGTAACCAGAACTGGCCGCTGGTGTTTATCCGTCCGCGTCATCCTGAAATGGGATTATGGCTGCGGGAGCACTGTGATCTCAGAGCCATCGACGGTCTGGTTCTGCCGAAATTCACACAGCAAACGCTGCCGGTCTGGTGGCAGGTGGTACAGGATACCCCGCTGTGCATGATGCCGACCCTGGAAACTGAAGAGGTCTGTGATGTGGTGCAGATGCGGGAACTGGCACAGGTTCTCAAATCCCATCCCTGTCATGACCGGATCATCGCACTGCGTATCGGCGGTAATGACCTGATGAATGTGATTTCACTGCGCCGCCCGCGTCATCTCACACTGTATGACGGCCCGATGGGCTATGTGATTAAAATGCTGGTCGCTGTTTTTGCCCCGTACGACTTTGCCATGACCGCACCGGTGTGCGAGCACATTGATGATCACGATGTCATGACACGGGAGCTGGCACTGGATATTGCTCACGGGCTGGTGGGTAAAACCGCGATTCACCCGAACCAGGTGGCGGTGATTGAACATGCTCTGCGGGTCTCTGCCGATGAACACGCCGATGCGCTGCGGATACTGAACTCCACACAGGCGGTATTCAAATCACAGGGAGCCATGTGCGAACCGGCGACACACCGCCGCTGGGCATCTGCTATTCTGGCCCGGGCCCGGGTATACGGGATCGCACAACGGAAATCTGACGGACAACCGTTTAAAACACAAAACGGGTAATATTGCAGACAAAAATATCATCAGGCAGAATATCCGGTACTATTATATCTGAGTGCCTTGATATATTCTGGCTTGCTGATTAAATAGTACAGTTATCTGCGGCGCAGGCTGTTCCGCGATAATCGTTACTCAGTCTCTTTGTTTTTATACAGGTGTCCCCAGACTATGCAACTAAGCACACGACAGGTTCGTTTATTCACCCTGGCAACCCTGCTCGGCCCCGGAAAACCGGTTCCGTCAGATGAGATCCTGGCGACACTCCGCTGCTCAGAGGCAACACTGACCCGTACATTCAAAGAGTTACGTGATACCTGGTCAGCCGAAATCCGCTACCGGAAAGCGTCACATACCTATGAGATGACGGATGCCGGCACACTGGATCGCAAAACACTGAAGAAACTCAGTGAAGAACTGAACAGCAATGAGAGTCCGAAATCCGTGTATTACCGCGGGAAAGTGTCGCTGGATAAAGAGAAAAAGAAAGCCGTGTCATTATCGCTGACCGGCACAACAGTCAGAAAAATTAACCATCTGTCACTTCTTTCCGGCAAAACCCGCAGTGATGCGGTTGAAATGCTGGTCAATCTTCATATCGATGAGTTAATTGAATCGATAATCCGTCGTAATGAAAGCCAGCAGAAAAAATAATTCATACAAAAAAACCGCCCGGCAAAATACCGGGCGGTCTTTTTATTCACGCAACAAATTACAGAACGTTAACGCAGTTCAGTTCTTTGAATGCTTTTTCCAGACGTTCGATCATTGTCTGCTGACCGGCACGTAACCATGCACGCGGGTCATAGTATTTTTTGTTCGGCTTGTCCCGGCCTTCCGGGTTACCCAGCTGGCCCTGCAGATAACCTTCATTTTTCTGGTAGTAGTGCAGGATACCTTCCCAGGTTGCCCACTGAGTATCGGTATCGATATTCATTTTCACCACACCGTAACCCACTGCTTCTTTGATTTCTTCCGCAGTTGAACCGGAACCGCCGTGGAATACGAAATCCAGGCTGTTGTGCGGCAGGTTATATTTCTCAGAAACATAGTCCTGAGAGTTACGCAGAATTTTTGGTGTTAACTGCACGTTACCCGGCTTGTAAACGCCGTGCACGTTACCGAATGATGCCGCGATAGTGAAACGCGGGCTGATGGCATTCAGTTTTTCATATGCATATGCGACATCTTCCGGCTGGGTATACAGTGCGGAGTTATCGAGGTGGGAGTTATCCACGCCGTCTTCCTCACCACCGGTGCAGCCCAGTTCGATTTCCAGGGTCATACCGATTTTCGCCATACGCGCCAGGTACTTGCTGCAAATTTCAATGTTTTCTTCCAGTGACTCTTCTGACAAGTCGATCATGTGAGAAGAGAACAGTGGTTTACCGGTCGCGGCAAAGTGTTTCTCACCGGCGTCCAGCAGGCCGTCTAACCACGGCAGTAATTTTTTCGCACAGTGGTCAGTATGCAGAATAACCGGCACGCCGTAATATTCTGCCATCTGATGCACATGATGCGCACCGGAGATTGCACCCAGAACAGCAGACTGCTGACCTTCGCCTTTGAAACCTTTACCGGCGATAAATGCGGCACCGCCGTTTGAGAACTGAACAATAACAGGAGCACGGACTTTGGCCGCCGCTTCCAATACGGCGTTGATCGAGTCTGTCCCGACGCAGTTTACCGCTGGCAGTGCAAAATTATTTTCTTTGGCTACCGCAAAGATTTTCTGAACATCATCGCCAGTGACGACACCGGGTTTTACAAAATCAAAAACTTTAGACATGTCAAATTTCCTGTATTGGTCTTTCGGAAGTTGTCACGGGCGGCCTGCACCGCCCGTTGTTGTCATCTGATTATGACTGTTACTGTTTTGCACGCTCTTCCAGCATCACAACGGCAGGCAGTTTTTTGCCTTCGACGAATTCCAGGAATGCACCGCCGCCGGTAGAGATGTAGGAAATTTTATCCGCAATGCCGAATAAATCGATAGCCGCCAGGGTATCACCACCGCCTGCGATAGAGAACGCGTCGCTGTCAGCAATCGCGTTAGCCACGATTTCAGTCCCTTTACGGAAGTTAGGGAACTCAAACACGCCGACCGGACCATTCCACAGAATCGTTTTGGCATTTTTCAGGATTTCAGCCAGGTGGTGTGCGGATTCGTCACCGATATCCAGTACCTGCTCATCATCTTTGATGTCATTGGCTGATTTCAGTACCGCTTCTGCGGTTTCGGAGAACTCAGTCGCCACACGAACATCAACCGGAACCGGGATATCACAGGTGCTGAGTAATTTTTTTGCTTCAGGGATCAGGTCATCTTCATACAGTGAACGGCCGACATTGTGCCCTTCCGCTGCGATAAAGGTGTTGGCGATACCGCCGCCGACGATGATCTGATCCGCGATTTTGGACAGAGAATCCAGAACCGTCAGTTTGGTGGAGACTTTGGAGCCGCCGACAATCGCGACCATCGGACGTGCCGGGTTACCCAGCGCTTTGCCGAGTGCATCCAGCTCCGCCCATAACAGCGGGCCGGCACAGGCGACAGGGGCAAATTTTGCCACGCCGTGAGTCGATGCCTGGGCGCGGTGTGCAGTACCGAAAGCATCCATCACAAAAATATCGCACAGAGCGGCGTACTGTTTAGACAGGGTTTCGTCGTCTTTCTTCTCGCCTTTGTTAAAGCGGACGTTTTCCAGCACCACCAGCTCACCGGCATTCAGTTCCAGGCCGTTGAGGTAATCTTTTTCCAGGCGCACCGGGCAGCTCAGTTTATCTGCCAGATAATCAACAACCGGTTTCAGTGAAAACTCTTCGTTGTATTCCCCTTCAACCGGACGGCCGAGGTGAGAGGTCACCATGACTTTGGCACCCTGTTTCAGTGCGGCTTCGATTGTCGGGAGCGAGGCACGGATACGTGCATCAGAGGTAACTTTGCCATCTTTGACAGGAACGTTCAGGTCAGCACGGATAAAAATACGTTTACCCGCCAGATCCAGATCGGTCATCTTAATTACGGACATGGTGAATCCTCTTGTTGATTCTCTTATCAGTTAAATTGTGTTCAATTTTCTGCCGGGGCACGCCGTCCCTCAGTGAAAACCCGCCTCAGCCATTACCAGAGTGGTATCCAGCATACGGTTCGCAAAGCCCCATTCGTTATCGCACCAGACCAGCATTTTTATCAGATGCTGTCCGCTGACGCGGGTCTGTGTGCCGTCAACGATAGCACTGTGCGGATCATGGTTAAAATCCGCCGAGACTAACGGTAACTCTGTGTAGTCCACTATACCACGAAATGCCCCCGTCGCTGCGTTTTGCAGAAGGCGGTTTACATCCTGCGTGGTGACATTACTTTTGACGGTAACGCTCAAATCAATCGCCGTCACATTAATTGTAGGCACCCGGACTGAAATCGCCTCAAAATGATCTTCAAATTTAGGGAAAATACGCCTGATCCCCGCCGCCAGTTTGGTATCCACCGGAATGATGGAGTGCCCGGCCGCCCGCGTGCGCCGTAAATCACTGTGATAAGCATCAATCACCGGCTGATCATTCATCGCCGCGTGAATAGTGGTCACCGTACCGGATTCGATACCGAATCCCTCATCCAGTAATTTTATCACCGGAATGATGCAGTTGGTGGTACAGGACGCGTTCGATACAATTTTATCCTGTGCAGTCAGTGTATTATGGTTAACACCGTAGACAATGGTCGCATCCAGGTCATTACCGCCGGGATGGGAAAACAGGACTTTTTTCGCGCCGCCCGCAATATGTGCGAGCCCGTCATCACGGGAACCGTACACGCCGCTGCAATCAAGTACCACATCCACACCGAGTTCCGCCCAGGGAAGCTGATGAATATCCGCTTCATGCAGGATGCGGATCGTGTCATCGCCGACTTTCAGTGTATTTTTATCTGTCAGCTTCACCGGTTTAAAAAAGCGTCCGTGGCTTGTGTCATATTGAAGTAAGTGTGCAATACCTTCGGAATCCGCCAGTTCGTTAATAGCAACAACGGTAATCTGCGTATTACGCCCGGTTTCATACAACGCCCGCAGCACACTCCGCCCGATTCGCCCAAACCCGTTGATTGCAATTTTTATTGTCATAGTATCCTCAGAAATAGCCAAATTATCAGCGAACTAAGAATAACGGACTCACGGGTTTTTGTACGGGGTATTTATCATAGAAACCGCAATCTTTTTTATCCCGTGCGGCACAATCTGAATACCCCTGCGACTGAAACGGTTCAGCTTACTAAAGACAGGTTATGCTAAATGAAAAAAGATCGCAAGAAAGTCAGACAGGCAAAGATAAAAAAAGCGCATTCGGTCAAAAAAACCGGAATGCGCTTTCAGAATCTGTATCAGCAGATTATTTCAGCAGGGCTTTCGCCTGAGAAACCACGTTCTCAACAGTGAAACCAAACTCACTGAACAGCTGACCGGCAGGTGCAGATTCACCGAATGAATGCATGCCGACGATGGCACCCTGCATACCGGTGTATTTGAACCAGTAATCCGCAATACCCGCTTCAACAGCAACACGTGCTGTCACCGCTGACGGCAGAACAGATTCACGGTACGCGGCATCCTGTTTATCGAATGCATCAGTGGACGGCATAGATACCACACGCGCTTTACGGCCTTCGGCTGTCAGCTGCTCGTATGCTTTCACGGCCAGTTCCACTTCAGAACCGGTGGCAATCAGGATCACTTCCGGCTGACCTGCGCAATCTTTCAGGATATACGCCCCTTTTTCGATATCAGCCAGCTGCTGCGCGGTACGCGGCTGCTGTGCCAGATTCTGACGGGAGAAGATCAGGGATGTCGGGCCGTTTTTACGCTCAATCGCGTATTTCCACGCCACAGCGGATTCCACCTGGTCACACGGACGCCATGTGCTCATGTTTGGTGTCACACGCAGGCTGGCGATCTGCTCAACCGGCTGGTGAGTCGGGCCGTCTTCACCCAGACCGATAGAGTCATGAGTGTAAACAAAGATGCTGCGGATCTTCATCAGTGCCGCCATACGCACCGCGTTACGGGCATATTCAACGAACATCAGGAAGGTCGCGCCGTAAGGAATGAAACCGCCGTGCAGAGCGATACCGTTCATGATGGCAGACATGCCGAACTCGCGCACGCCGTAATGGATGTAGTTACCCGCTTTGTCTTCATTGATTGGCGCAGAGCCGGACCACATGGTCAGGTTACTCGGTGCCAGGTCAGCGGAACCACCCATAAATTCAGGCAGCACTTTACCGAATGCTTCCAGTGCATTTTGTGATGCTTTGCGGCTGGCAATGCTGGCCGGGTTGTCCTGGAGATTCTGAATAAAGGCGTTTGCATCGGCTTCCCACTGCGCAGGCAGCTCACCGTTTACACGGCGGCGGTATTCGCGGGCCAGTTCAGGGAAAGCTTTTTCGTAGTGAGCGAATTTCACATCCCACTCAGATTCAGCAGCAGCACCGGCTTTCTTCGCATCCCACTCAGTATAGATTTCCTGCGGGATTTCGAATGGCGCATACGGCCAGTTCAGTGCTTCGCGGGTAGCGGCGATTTCCGCATCACCTAACGGAGAACCGTGTGCATCCGCAGTACCGGCTTTCTTCGGCGAACCGAAACCGATAACTGTTTTGCACATCAGCAGGGATGGTTTGTCAGTAACCGCTTTGGCTTCTTCAACCGCCGCTTTGATCTGATCAGGATTGTGACCGTCAATGCCGCGCACGACGTGCCAGCCGTAAGCTTCAAAACGTTTGGCGGTATCATCAGTAAACCAGCCCTGAACGTTACCGTCGATGGAAATGCCGTTGTCATCGTAGAAGGCAACCAGTTTACCCAGTTTCAGGGTACCGGCCAGAGAGCAGGCCTCGTGGGAGATCCCTTCCATCATACAGCCGTCGCCCATAAAGACGTAGGTGTGATGATCAACAATATCGTGACCCGGACGGTTAAACTGCGCCGCCAGTGTCTGTTCTGCCACAGCAAAACCGACTGCGTTTGCGATACCCTGGCCTAACGGGCCGGTAGTGGTTTCCACACCCGGGGTGTAACCGTATTCAGGGTGACCCGGGGTTTTGGAATGCAGCTGACGGAAGGCTTTTAAGTCATCCACAGATACATCATAGCCGGTGAGGTGCAGCAGGCTGTAAATCAGCATTGAGCCGTGGCCGTTTGACAGCACAAAGCGGTCACGATCACTCCAGTGCGGGTTGGTCGGGTTGTGCTTCAGATAGTCGCGCCACAGTACTTCCGCGATATCAGCCATGCCCATTGGTGCGCCGGGGTGTCCGGAATTTGCCTTTTGCACCGCGTCCATGCTCAGGAAACGAATCGCATTAGCAAGAGTTTTACGAGAGGTCATTGTCTACTCCAGGTTCGGATAAAAAGCAGATACAGGCTATTTTCGCAGTGCCGCGCACGGATGGCAATCCTTATCACCGGTCAGAGGCAAAGGGTCGGGGCTGAAAAGACAACAATGAGACGTCAGGCGAGGCGTGTCTGAGAACAGAAACAAGACTTCGCACAGGCGGCATTTTCGCTGACTAAATCGTTTTAGCACCAGGTATTGCGCAACAGCGGAAGTGACCTATTAAACCCGATTACCACAATGAATAGCAAGCGGAAATACTGCATTCTGTGTGCTTATCCGGCGGATGGCAGGCGTTTCCTGCCGGTGACGGAAAAATTCCGCTTACCGGCAGGCAAAGATATTACTGTTTTTCTTTTTTACCGATCACACTGTCAAAATTAAATAAAAGATTCAGCACGATAGCCAGAACAAAGGTCACTATCACGCCCTGGGAAAGAATAATCCGCAACATTTCCGGCAGCTGAGAAAGGGCTTCCCCCTGTCCGTTAAACATCAGTCCGACACTGACTGAAATCCCGACAACCATCATATTGCCCATTTTGGTCATATCGACGGATTTTGTCAGTGTGTCTATCCCGGCAACAGTAATAAAAGCAAAAATCACCAGGGTCGCACCGCCGAAAACAGAAGCGGGGATCATAGTCGCAATCGCAGAGAATTTGGGAATAATACTGAGGATAATCAGGATCACTCCGCTGCACGCCGTCACATAACGGCTGCGCACACCGGAGATAATAATCACCCCCGCATTGTTAATAAAAGAGGTCAGCGGCGTACAGTTAAACAGACCGGAAATGGTCACTGCCACCCCTTCCCCGCGCATCGGAGAGTTCAGGGCATTGCCTTCCATAGAGCGGTTACACAGGCGGCCGACGGTGGAGAAAGTACCGACAGAATCCAGAGTGGCCATAAAGGTACCGAGGAACATCAGAATAATCGCGGTCAGATCAAACTGAATGCCGTAATGGGCGGGACGGACAAACGAAAACCACCCTGCGCTGCTCACCGGGCCGAAATTAACCATATCCATCACCACTGCGACCAAAGTGGCTACGATAAGGCCGATAAGAATCGACATTTCCCGCAACGCGCCTTTACCGAAGCGGTTTAACAGCACAATCACCGCGATAGTCAGCACACCGAGAAAAATACCGGCCGGGTCGCCGTAGGAAGCCTCCCCCGGATAGCCGACAATGCCGGAAAACGAAACCGGCAGCAGGGAAACGCCGAGCATAATAAGATAACAACCGATAACTATCGGTTTAAATAAGAAAGCAATTTTTCCGTACAACGGCGCAAGAAAGAACAGCAGCACCCCGGAAACCAGTGTCCCGCCGAAGACATAAGGCAGTGACTCAATTCCCCCGCCAAACTGCGAGGCGATAATAAAAACCGGCGGCATCGCCACAAACGAAGTGCCGAGGATCAGCGGCAGACTGACGCCGACATATTTGGTGATATTCAGTGACTGGATAAGCGTTCCCACGCCGGAGACAAAAATCGCCGCGGCAATCAGCAGGGTCGTATCTTCCTGCGACAGTTTCAGAACCTGGGAAATCACTATCGGCACGGCAATAGTGCCGGTAAACATGGCAAAAATATGCTGAACAGCATACGGAAACAGTTTCCGCATCGGCATCATTTCATTAACTTCATCACTCCCGGTGTTTGTTTTCATAATACAACCTCTGTGATCTGTTTTATTGTTTTTACCGGAACAGCAGCGCCAACCGCGCAACCGGTTACGGAAAACAAACAGCAAGATATGTGCCAGCACCTGAACATTATTTATTCACATAAAGCATGAGTGCGGTCACAAAGTATTATCAAAATGATAAGAGAGGTAATACCGGGGGATGATAATGATACAACGCGATTATTCAGAAAAAAATTGTACAGTGCAAAATTATACAGCGAGAAACAGAAAAGCCCTGACATTGCTGTCAGGGCTTCTGTAATCTGGCGGAACGGACGGGACTCGAACCCGCGACCCCCTGCGTGACAGGCAGGTATTCTAACCAACTGAACTACCGCTCCGTGTGTTCCTTTCGGGAACGGTGCGAATAATACGATGCCGGTTTCCGTTCGTCAATAGCTGATTTGTGTAAACCCATGCAATTGCACAGTTTTTCGCCTGAGAAACCGGTTTGATACGGAAAAGTGCACACGACATACACTATCACGCCACGCAGTCATCCGTGCTCAGGGAGACGTTTGTTTTTCCAGATCAAGAAGATAAGTCATCGCATCATCACGGCCCTCCCCGCACATTTCCCGCGAGGGCTGTAATCCGGCACAAACAGCCGGGCGCAGCGGTGAGCCGAAAATCAGACACAGATTTTGTGCTGACAACTGCACACAGCGGGTATTGGCCGGTTTCCCCTCCGGCATACCGGGAATGGGGGATGAAATGGATGGCGCAGTGCAACAGGCGCCGCACCCGCTGCGGCAGGTCAGCTCCGCCAGATGCAAGGATTGGCCCCTTTTTTCTCAGCCAGATCCAGACGTGCTTCGTGTTCCGCAATTTCCTCATCCGTGGCATATACCACGCGCAGGCCACTCTGCGGGCGGGCAATCCGCTGAATAGCCTGGACGTTCTCTTCGCCGCCGCTCTCATTATCCGCTGAAAAAGCCAGCGATGTCTGGCCGCCGGTCATCGCCAGATAGACATCCGACAGAATTTCGGCATCGAGTAACGCACCGTGCAGCAGACGTTTTGAGTTATCTATCTGATAGCGGTCGCATAACGCATCGAGGTTATTACGTTTACCCGGGAATAGTTGTCTGGCAAGCGTCAGGCTGTCGGTGATGGTACAGAATTCAGCCGTCGGCGGGATCCCCCGGTTCAGCTTGCGGAATTCATAATCCATAAAGCCGATATCGAAGGGCGCATTATGAATGACCAGCTCTGCGCCACGGATAAATTCAATAAATTCATCCGCGATATCGGCAAAGACCGGCTTATCCATCAGGAATTCATCGCTGATCCCGTGCACACCAAAGGCTTCCGGGTCCACCAGCCGGTCAGGCCGGATATACAGATGGAAATTACGGCCGGTCAGGCGCCGGTTGATCACTTCAACCGCACCGATCTCAATAATATTGTGCCCCTCGTAGTGGGCACCCAGTTTGTTCATACCGGTGGTTTCGGTATCGAGAACAATTTGTCGTGTAATATCAGTGCTCATAATGGCGTTTTGTGTCAGACTCAGGTAATTGCCAATCAATCAGAGGAAGAGTCTACCAGAGATGAGTGACAAGGTAGAAATTTTCACCGACGGCTCCTGCCTCGGAAATCCGGGCCCCGGCGGCTACGGTGCGCTGCTGCGTTATAAAGGCCGTGAGAAAACGCTTAGTGAGGGCTTTTTTCTCACCACCAATAACCGGATGGAACTGCTGGCCGCTATTATGGCGCTGGAAACGCTCAAACGCCCGTGTGATATCGTGCTGACCACGGACAGCCAGTATGTCCGCCAGGGGATCACGCAGTGGATACATAACTGGAAACGGCGCGGCTGGCGTAAAGCGGATAAATCCCCGGTAGTGAATGTCGATTTGTGGCAGCGCCTGGATTCCGCTATCACCCGCCATCAGATTGACTGGCAGTGGGTGAAAGGCCATGCCGGACATCCGGAAAACGAACGCTGTGATGAGCTTGCCCGTGCGGCGGCAGAGTCCCCGTCACAGAACGATACCGGTTATCAGCCCGCCGCTGAATAATCCTCAGCGGCGTTTCAGACAGCGCGGCGGCGTCTGCTCGCGGGCCGCGCCCACCACATTATTCAGTTTCGGCCGCAGCAGGCGCAGCTTCTGCGGTGTGAATGTCAGCGGCACCGTGCGTTTACGCGCCACAATCACTCCCAGACAGCCAAACATACGTGCATAGCGGTTGCCGGCGCTGTCCGGGTTACACCACGGGATCGGAGTGGTAAGCCGGTGATACATAATTTCGTAGTTGAGCAGACTGAGCCAGTCCAGCATGCGGAACTGTGAAAACATCCGGCTGCACTGCGGCTGCTGATTCAGACGCCACGGGATCAGTTTACGCGCCCCCAGCAGGCTTAACGGGTTGAACCCGCTGATAATCAGCCAGCCGTCCTCAATCAGGACACGGTCGGCCTCGCGCAGCAGCCGGTGCGGGTCACTGCTGTACCCCAGATTATGTGCCAGCACACAGACATCCGCGGATTTGTCCAGAAACGGCAATTGCGCCGCCTCCCCGAATACCTGTAAGGTGTTACCCTGCGGTGCCATATTCACCTGATGCGGTATCATGCAGTTGCTGCTGTCAATTTCACAGCTCAGTGCACCGATCTTAATCAGATGGAAGCCAAACATTTTCGGCCACCAGGGTGCCAGTTGTGCTTCCAGCGACTGCCGGAAGCGGCGCCCGCAGGGGATATCGCTCCACGAGTCCGGCATCGTCAGAGTTTTTGTCGCTCGTGCAGAAAACATGGCTTTATCCTTGGTTTACACTCAAAAAGGTGAGGTATCTATGGAGCTTATCAGAATTTCCGCGTTATCAGATAACTACATTTGGCTATTACGGGATAATGCGCACACCTGCGTCATCGTCGATCCCGGCGTCAGTGCGCCGGTGCTGAAGACATTGCGGGAGCAGGGACTGACCCCCTCTGCCATCCTGCTGACACACCACCATGCGGATCACACCGGCGGTACGGCTGAGATTGTCTCACACTACCCCGGCCTGCCGGTTTACGGCCCCGCTGAAACCATGACGAAAGGGGCAAATCACTGCGTACAGGATAATGACACTATCACCTGCGGCGGGCTGACATTTCAGGTTATGGCTGTACCGGGACACACACTCGGTCATGTGGCTTATTACTGTGAACCGTATCTTTTTTGCGGCGATACGCTGTTTTCCGGCGGCTGCGGCCGGATTTTTGAAGGCACACCGGCGCAGATGTTCCGCTCCGTCAGCCGTCTTGCGGCACTGCCGGATGAGACACTGGTCTGCTGTGCGCATGAATATACACAGTCCAATCTTGCCTTTGCTCACGCAGTCTGGCCGGAAAACACCGATATTCAGGCATATCAGCATTATATTGAACAATTACGCCGTAATCATGAAGCCACACTGCCCGTCACACTGAAAACAGAAAGGAAAATTAATGTTTTTCTTAACTGTGATAACATTGATCTGCAACATAATTTATCAGTAAGTAAACATACTGCGACGGCTGAGGAAACTTTTACGTCTTTACGCGCAAAAAAAGATCAATTTTAGCCGTAATCGTTGTCAGGGCGGAATAACACCAGTATGATTGCGAAACCTACAGACTGAAGAATAATAATGCTGATTCCGCCAACATGAAAATCAAAGCCACACTTCTTGCCGCCGCTATTTTGCTGGCGGGGTGTCAGACTGCGCCGCAGAAAACCACTCAGAAACCTCATTATCCTTCCGGTAACGGCTTTTTACTGACTGCTCAGCAGATGGACACGGCAAAAATGTCCTCTGTCAGCCCCGAAGATGACATCTGGGGTTATATCCGCGATGAGATGAAAATGAACATCCCGGACAACGACCGTATCCGGGCTGAAGAAGCCTCTTACCTCGCCAAAAAGAGCTATCTCCACGATGTGACACTGCGCGCAGAACCTTACATGTACTGGATCATCGGCAAAATCGATGAACGTAACATGCCGATGGAACTGGTTCTGCTGCCCATAGTGGAGAGTGCTTTTAATCCGCATGCCACCTCACCGGCTCAGGCTGCCGGGTTATGGCAGATTATCCCGAGCACCGGCAAAGCAAACGGGCTGAATCAGAACCAGTGGGTTGATGACCGCCGTGATGTGGCCGCCTCCACCACTGCCGCTCTGGATTTGCTGGAACGTCTGAATAATATGTTCGGCGGAGACTGGGCACTGACCCTGGCTGCCTATAACAGCGGCGAAGGCCGTGTGCTGCGCGCGATGGAAGCAAACGCCGCAGCCGGAAAACCAACGGATTACTGGTCATTATCCCTGCCGAAAGAGACCATGGATTATGTGCCGCGTATTTTTGCCCTGAGCAATGTTATCCGCAACAGCGACCGCAACGGTGTGAATTTACCGGTACCCAATGCAGAACGCGCCCTGGCACGGGTAAATATCGGCCAGCAGATTTCCCTGGATGTTGCGGCACAGTTGCTGGATATGCCGGTTTCCAGACTGAAAGATTACAACCCGAGCCTGAAACGCGGTGTAACATCTCCGGCCGGTCCTCACTATCTGATGCTGCCGAAAACCAAAGTCGACCAGCTGATGAGCGCGTTATCTGATGATGCAGTGCTTAATGATATCCGCACAGCAGTCGCGAAAAACAATCAGCGTACAGAACAGTTAAGCACACCAGCCGGTCGTGCACAGGCTGCGAAGTATAAAGTGAAAAGCGGTGATTCATTCTATGCCATCGCTAACCGCCATAAGATGACCGTTGCTGAGCTGAAAAAGCTGAACGGACTGAAAAGCGCCGCTGTTCTGCAACCGGGACAAACATTACGGGTGAAAGGCAGTCCGGTGGTGAAACCATCAAAAGCGGCCACCAAAAATGCAATGCGTCTGGCGAAGTATAAAGTCCGTCAGGGTGATTCTTACTACAGCATCGCACAGCGTCATGGCGTGACACTGAAAGAACTGATGTCCTGGAACAGTAAAGTCAAAATGAAGGATTTACATCCGGGCGTTGAATTAACCGTGTATGTTGCGAATAAACGCGGCTGATATCATCTCTCGTATCCGAAGCCCTGCCTGATGCAGGGCTTTTTTATATCTGATAATACCTGTGTCTCTCTCCGACTG
Organism: Morganella sp. BCCO 40_0007; assembly: GCF_032989665.1. Lineage (NCBI taxonomy): Bacteria > Pseudomonadati > Pseudomonadota > Gammaproteobacteria > Enterobacterales > Morganellaceae > Morganella > Morganella sp. BCCO 40_0007. Next base: position 103,179 of record NZ_JAVBIN010000013.1, read on the forward strand.
ATCTTCAGCTCCTCTTCTCTTCTCTTCTCTTCTGCTCTTTCGCGTTTTTGCGGTATCCCGGTATCGATGCATCCGTACCAATATTCTTTGCTGCCGGTATAAAAAAACCCGCTGATAAATCAGCGGGTTTCTTGCGTTGTACTTTGTTTGTATCTTTATCGTCAGAGGGACTGTTATACCCAGAACAACCAGGCAAACGCCGAGATAACAATGATACAGGCGATATTCAGTACACCACCAACCCGTACCATTTCAGACTGTTTGATAAACCCGGTTCCGAAGACTATCGCGTTCGGCGGTGTCGCCACCGGCAACATAAAGGCACAGGATGCACCGATACCGATAATCATGGTCAGCGCCATAACCGGCATTCCCAGACCATCAGCCACACCGGCAAAGATAGGCACCAGAAGCGCGGCACTGGCGGTGTTACTGGTGAACTCGGTCAGCACAATGATAAAGGTGGTGACGGCGATAATAATCACCAGCCAGCTGCTGTTACCAAATGAGGTTTTCATCCAGTCCGCCATCACTTCACTGGCACCGGAATCTTTCAGGATCATACTCAGTGTCAGACCACCACCAAACAGGAACAGAACGCCCCACTCCGTGTTGTTCTGGATCTGTGACCAGCTGGCCACCCCGGTAATACCAATCAGCGCGGCGGCACTCAGGGCGATAATGGTATCGAAGTCCTTAATGTTACCCAGCAGTTCACTCAGTGGTGCGCTGCCGATCCAGCAGATAACCGTCAGACCGAAAATACCGAGTGTCAGCAGACGTTTTGGTGTCCAGTGAACCTGCTCCACTTCAATTTCAAAACGGGCACCCAGCTTCGGACGTAACATCAGATACATAATACCGAACATAATCGGCATCAGGATCAATACCATCGGAATGCCGTATTTCATCCAGGTGAAGAAATCCATACCCAATTGGTTTGCGGCAATGATATTCGGCGGACTGCCGACCATGGTCCCCAGACCACCGATACTGGCACTGTAAGCGACCCCCAGCAGCATAAACACAAACGTGTTACGGTCGTGACGGATGTCCAGGTTGCCCAGAATACCCAGTACCAGCGGTAACATCATCGCGGCTGTCGCGGTATTACTGATCCACATGGAAAGCGCACCGGTGACACTGAACAGCAGAACCACTGCCGCCCATAACCGGCCACGGGCGATCAGCAGAAGACGGTTGGCAATCAGGCGATCCAGCCCCTGAATATGCAGTGCTGTCGCCAGTGCAAAACCGCCGAAGAACAGGAAAATCGTCGGGCTGGCAAATGACTGCAATGCCTTACCCGCGCCCAGTAATCCGAGAAATACAGCCAGAATCGGGATCAGTAACGCGGTCAGCGTGACATGAATTGCTTCTGTCAGCCATAAAACAGCAACGAACACCATCAGCGCCAGCCCGGCATTCTCTTTGTCGCTGTAGGGCAGATATTTCAGCAGCAGTATCAGCAGCACAATATCCAGAGCCAGGATGATGAGTCCTTTTGTATTAAAAGAACTCAGCCCGGTGGATTGGGTGAGCGTTTCTGAAGCGTCCATGATAATTCCCTCAGTAGGATGTAAAGCATTCACGAAACCGGTTGCTGTCATAGTTTAATAACCGGCGTTTTTGCATGAATGCTAAAAATGTTAAACAATTTATCTTCATGTGAAATATAAAAAGTATTAATAACAAAATACATCACAAAACGTCCATTTTGCGATCTGAGGCAACAGAATAAGTAAAAAAACTTGTCATAGCATGGTAAATGACCAGTTTTAGTCATTGAGGGAACGGATAAAAACCGGGGAAATATTCGTAAGATAAGATAACGGAGTCATAAAAAAAGGTGTGTCCGCCGGACACACCTTTTTTAACATTCACAGTAACAATTACTGACCTTTGATCTCTTTGCGGCCGTGGAACGGTGCACGTTCACCCAGCGCTTCTTCGATACGGATCAGCTGGTTGTACTTGGCAACACGGTCAGAGCGGCTCATAGAACCGGTTTTGATCTGGCCTGCTGCGGTACCGACTGCCAGGTCTGCAATGGTGGCATCTTCGGTTTCACCGGAACGGTGAGAGATAACCGCGGTGTAACCGGCATCTTTTGCCATTTTGATAGCAGCCAGTGTTTCGGTCAGTGAACCGATCTGGTTGAATTTAATCAGAATGGAGTTAACGACACCTTTTTCGATACCTTCTTTCAGGATCTTGGTATTGGTCACGAACAGGTCATCACCGACCAGCTGGATTTTGTCGCCCATAACTTTAGTCTGATACGCAAAACCATCCCAGTCAGATTCATCCAGACCATCTTCGATAGAGACGATCGGATATTCTTTGGTCAGTTCTTCCAGGTAATGGGTGAATTCCTGAGATGTGAAGGTACGGCCTTCACCTTTCAGTTCATACATACCGGTTTCTTTGTTGTAGAACTCAGAAGCGGCACAGTCCATCGCCAGGGTAACGTCTTTACCTAATTCGTAGCCTGCTGCTTTAACAGCTTCTTTGATATCAGCCAGCGCTTCAGCGTTAGAACCCAGGTTTGGTGCATAACCACCTTCGTCACCCACTGCGGTGTTCATGCCTTTCGCTTTCAGCACTTTCGCCAGGTGATGGAAGATTTCAGAACCCATACGGACAGCTTCTTTCAGAGAAGGTGCACCGACAGGCTGGATCATGAATTCCTGGATATCCACGTTGTTATCAGCGTGCTCACCACCGTTCAGGATGTTCATCATCGGCAGCGGCATAGAGTATTTGCCCGGCGTGCCGTTCAGTTCTGCGATGTGTGCGTACAGAGGTAAACCTTTTGATGCCGCAGCGGCTTTGGCGTTTGCCAGAGACACAGCCAGAATCGCGTTTGCACCGAAGTTGGATTTGTTTTCAGTACCATCGAGGTCGATCATGATCTGGTCAACTTTAGCCTGATCTTTGGCATCCTGACCCAGCAGCGCCTGTGCAATCGGACCATTTACCGCGCCGACAGCCTTCAGAACCCCTTTACCCAGGAAGCGTGATTTATCACCGTCACGCAGTTCCAGTGCTTCACGGGAACCGGTCGATGCACCTGACGGCGCAGCAGCCATACCCACAAAACCGCCTTCCAGGTGTACTTCAGCTTCTACAGTCGGGTTACCGCGGGAGTCGATGATTTCACGGCCGATCACTTTAACGATTTTGGACATTAGGTTTTCCTCAGTACAAGTTAAATTTTCAGATAAGTAACCGGTACTTACGGCCGGTCACTCACCTCACATCTTATTTTAGCAGACCTTTCTGATTATCAGAGGCCGCTTTGACAAAACCTGCAAACAGCGGATGACCATCACGCGGGGTAGAGGTGAACTCCGGATGGAACTGACAAGCCACAAACCACGGATGATTCGGGTTCTCGATGATTTCCACCAGTTTGTTGTCCACTGAACGGCCGGCAACCAGCAGACCTGCATCTTCAAGACGCTTCAGTAACATGTTGTTCACTTCATAACGATGACGGTGACGTTCAGTAATCGCATCTTTGCCGTACATCCGGCGAACCAGAGAATTGTTCGTCAGGTGGCATAACTGACCGCCGACACGCATTGTACCGCCGAGATCGCTCTCTTCGCTGCGGACTTCAATATTGCCGTCTTCATCACGCCATTCAGTAATCAGCGCAACGACCGGGTACTTACAATCAGCATCAAATTCCGTGGAGTTCGCATCTGCCATACCGGCCAGGTTACGGGCAAAGTCAATCAGTGCCACCTGCATCCCCAGGCAAATGCCCAGATACGGAATGTTGTTCTCGCGGGCATAGCGGGCGGTCATAATCTTACCTTCCACACCACGGGAACCGAAGCCGCCCGGCACCAGAATCGCATCCAGTCCCTGTAACAGTTCTGTACCGCGGGTTTCCACATCCTGAGAATCAATCAGTTTGATGTTCACAGTAACGCGGTTTTTCAGGCCACCGTGTTTCAGTGCTTCGATAACAGATTTATAGGCATCCGGCAGTTCAACATATTTGCCGACCATCCCGATGGTGACTTCACCTGACGGATTGGCTTCCTCATAAATCACCTGCTCCCATTCGGAGAGATCTGCTTCCGGAGCATTAATGCTGAATCGTTTACAGATATAATCATCTAATCCCTGGGATTTCAAGAGGCCGGGGATTTTATAAATGGAATCGACATCTTTCAGACTGATAACCGCTTTTTCAGGAACGTTACAGAAAAGCGCGATTTTCGCACGTTCGTTAGCAGGAATCACTCTGTCTGAACGGCAAATCAGCACATCCGGCTGAATTCCGATGGATAATAATTCTTTTACTGAGTGCTGAGTCGGCTTGGTTTTTACTTCACCGGCTGCGGCCAGATACGGAACCAAAGTCAAATGCAGATATAAGGTGTGCTCACGGCCGACTTCCGCCGCCATCTGACGGATAGCTTCCAGGAACGGCAGTGATTCGATATCACCGACAGTCCCGCCGACTTCCACCAGCACCACGTCATGACCTTCACCGCCACGGATGATACGGTCTTTGATTTCGTTGGTGATGTGCGGGATAACCTGAATGGTGGCACCGAGATAGTCGCCGCGGCGCTCTTTGCGCAGGACTTCAGAGTAAACACGTCCGGTAGTAAAGTTATTACGGCGGGTCATTTTGGTGCGGATGAAGCGCTCGTAGTGACCTAAGTCGAGATCAGTTTCAGCGCCGTCGTTAGTGACGAAAACTTCCCCGTGTTGGGTCGGGCTCATGGTTCCCGGATCGACGTTGATGTACGGATCCAGTTTCATCATGGTGACATTGAGTCCACGGGCTTCGAGTATAGCCGCTAAAGAGGCTGCGGCAATGCCTTTACCCAGAGAGGATACGACCCCGCCGGTCACAAAAATATAATTAGTTTTCATGCTGAACCTGAAAGTTTAGGTGTAATAGATGATGGATATAACAGGACGGGAAAATAGTATACCCTAACCTTATTTTGGCGACAAATAATCTCGTCACCTCTTTTCGGTTATCCGTCGCTCCCGGGGCGGTAAAAACCGCCTTTTTACACTAACTAATCAACGTCTTACATTTTATAAAAAACTTTTCATTCTCCGGTAAAATCATTAGCTGAAAGCATTAAGCTTACCCATCACGGGATTTAACATCCTGCCAACTTTTCTCCATTTCATCAAGTGTTGCTGATTCCATCGTCAGTCCGCGGGCGGCAATATCGTTCTCCACCTGCCGGAAACGATTCTCAAACTTGCGGCAGGCTTTTTGTAACACCATTTCCGGTTTATGTCCCAGATGACGGGAAAAATTAACCACTGCGAACAGTAAATCCCCCAGCTCTTCGGCCACACGCTCATCATTCACCTGCGGCTGATTCACTTCCTCCATCACCTCATCCAGTTCCTCGTACACCTTGCCGAGCACCGGCGGGAGTGTGTCCCAGTCAAATCCGGCGGATGCGCAGCGTTTCTGGATTTTATAAGCACGCATCAGGGCAGGCAGCGTCGCCGGGATATCATCCAGCAGGGAATATTGTGATTTTTCAGCGCGCTCCGCACTTTTGCGCTGTTCCCAGCCGGAAATAGCCGCTTCCGCGCCGATCCCCTGCTCACGGGCAAAAATATGCGGATGGCGGCGGGTCAGTTTATCGCTGACCGCGGCGGCAATATCCTCAAAGTCAAAACGCCCTTCTTCTTTCGCCATCTGTGCATAGAACACCACCTGAAAGAGTAAGTCACCTAACTCACCTTTCAGATCGTCAAAATCAGCCCGCTCAATGGCATCCAGCACCTCATAGGTTTCTTCCAGGGTGTAAGGGGCGATAGTGGCATAAGTTTGCGCTTTGTCCCACGGACAGCCGTTTTCCGGGTCGCGTAACTGCGACATGATCGCCAGCAGGCGTTCAACTGATACAGACATGTGATTAGTTCCTGAATATGATTTCCGCGAGTGATAAAAAAAGCAGACCAGAGTCTGCTTTTCAGTGTAACCGATTTCCGGCCGTTTTACTGAGTGTGACGTTTTGCCTCAATCACATCCGGCAGCTGGTTCAGCTTTGCCAGCACACGGCTGAGAGTCTGGATATTATAGATTTCCATGTCCATATCGATAGTGGCAATCTGCTGTTTCACATCACTGTGGCTGCGTACCCCGAGAACATTCACTTTCTCGTTAGCCAGAATCGTGGTGATATCGCGCAGCAGACCACTGCGGTCATTTGCCACCACCCGCACCACCAGAGAATAGCCGCTGGAGTAACTCGCGCTCCAGACTGCTTCCACCAGACGCTCCGGTGCCTGTTCCTGCAATTCCGCCAGCTGTTCACAATCCGCGCGGTGGATGGAGATCCCCCGGCCTTTGGTGATAAAACCGATAATATCATCCCCCGGAATCGGCTGGCAGCAGCGGGCGATGTGATGCATCAGGTTACCGACCCCCTCAACCACAATGCGGCCGCTGCTCTGGTGAGCTGGTGCCGGTTTGGCCGGCGGCGCTTTTTCAAGGGTTTTCAGGGCTTCACGATCAGCCTCTTCCGCTGTCGGTTTGTTCAGCTTACTTTGCAGGAAGTTCGACAACTGGTTGATGCGGATATCACCCACACCAATACCGGCCAGCACTTCATCCAGCGAATGCACGTTATAGCGGGCGATCAGCAGTTTTTCCGCCTCTTTCAGGCTGATATCCTGCGCGGCCAGTTCGTTGTCCAGCATCTGCCGTCCGGCAATAATATTTTTATCGCGATCCTGTTTGCGGAACCAGTTATGGATTTTTGCCCGCCCGCGGCTGGTGGTGACATACCCCAGGTTCGGGTTCAGCCAGTCACGGCTCGGGTTCGGCTGTTTCTGGGTGATGACTTCAATCTGATCGCCCATCTGTAACTGGTAGCTGAACGGCACGATACGGCCGCCGATTTTCGCGCCGATGCAGCGGTGCCCCACATCACTGTGGATATGGTAGGCAAAATCGAGCGGCGTGGAGCCTGCCGGTAAATCCACCACATCCCCTTTCGGGGTAAAGACGTAAACACGGTCGTCAAACACCTGACTGCGCACCTCATCCAGCATTTCGCCGGAATCGGCCATCTCTTCCTGCCACGCAATCAGTTTACGCAGCCAGGCAATGCGGTTCTCGTAACTGCCGGTTTTTCCGCCGCCTGCGGTTCCTTCTTTGTATTTCCAGTGTGCCGCAACGCCGAGTTCCGCATCTTCATGCATCTGCCGGGTACGGATCTGAATTTCCAGAGTTTTGCCTTTCGGCCCCAGCACCACGGTATGAATGGACTGATAGCCGTTCGGTTTCGGATTCGCCACATAGTCATCAAACTCATCCGGCAGATGACGGAAATGAGTGTGGACAATCCCGAGTGCGGCGTAACAGTCCTGAAGGCGCTCCACCACAATCCGCACGGCGCGGACATCAAACAGTTCATCAAAAGAAAGTGATTTTTTCTGCATCTTGCGCCAGATGCTGTAGATATGCTTCGGCCGTCCGTAGATCTCGGCCTGAATCCCCTCTTCTTTCATGTCTTCACGCAGTGACGTCACAAAATTATCGATATACTCTTCGCGGTCAAGACGGCGCTCATGCAGCAGGCTGGCAATGCGTTTGTAATCATCCGGGTGCAGATAACGGAAGCAGTAATCCTCCAGCTCCCATTTCAGCTGCCCGATCCCGAGGCGGTTCGCCAGCGGGGCATAAATATTGAAACACTCTTTGGCGGCCAGGACGCGTTCGTCTTCACCGGCATCTTTCACTTCGCGCAGATGGGCGATCCGCTCCGCCAGCTTGATAACCACGCAGCGGAAATCTTCCACCATGGAGAGCAGCATGCGGCGGATGTTATCCACCTGCACCGAACTGGTTTCGTCATTATGGGTGGCTTTCAGCTGACGAATAGCATCCATATCCATCACACCTTTGACCAGCAGCCAGATAGCGGAGCCAAAGGCTTCGCTTATCTCTTCCTCACCGAGGATCTCCGCTTCGGCCAGCGGAAAAAGCAACGCTGCACGCAGACTGTCGAGATCCATACTGAGGGTGGATAAAATTTCCACCATCTCAATACCGCGCCCCAACAACAGCGCCGCATCCTGATGACCATCAACCTGCTGATGACAGTAATGCCAGACCTCTTCCAGTTTTTCACCCGTCACCGGGTTATGCAGCCCGAGGCTGTTAATCCAGTGTGCCGGGTCAAACTCACCGGCCGGTGTTAAATGCGCACTTCTTACCGCGACCATACATTCTCCCTACTGACTGACCGGTGGTGTCTTCGTGAAAAGCACCATCGACTCCAAATGGCCGGTTTGCGGAAACATATCCAGCATGCGGACAGCATTCCGGTGATACCCGGCACCATGCAGAACCTGACTATCCCTTGCAAGTGTTGTGGGATTGCAGGAAACATAAACGATGCGCTCAGGGGAAAGCGCAACAATATGCGGCATAATCTCAGCCGCCCCGGCACGCGCCGGGTCCAGTAAAACTTTATTAAACCCGGAAGCCGCCCACGGCTCCCCGGTAATATCCTGCGACAAATCCGCGTGATAAAACGCGGCATTCGCCAGATGATTGAGACGGGCATTCTCCCGGGCCGTGCGGACCAGCGCTTCCACGCCCTCCACCCCGACAACCTCACCGGCGCGTTCCGCCACCGGCAGCGTAAAGTTTCCCATCCCGCAGAAGAGATCTAACACGCGATCGTGTTTTGTCAGCTCCAACCAGTTCAGCGCCTGTGCGACCATCTGCTCATTCAGGTCACCGTTCACCTGGATAAAATCCTGCGGGCTGAACTGTAATTTTAACCCGGCCACCGCGTAATACGGAGGATGCTGCGCACAAACTGACACAGGAGGAGCATCCGCACTGCCCTGTAAATAAAGCGCTGTGCTGTATTCAGAACAAAATGCCGTCAGTACCGACATATCCGCATCACTGAGCGGCGCCAGATGGCGCAGCACCAGCAGAGGACCACTTTCCGTATCCGCCAGTTCCGCATGACCGAGTTTCGGTGCGGCAGCCAGCGAAGAGAGACAGCCCTGTAAGGGTACCAGCAATGCTTCAAGGCGCGGAACCAGTACCGGACACTGTTTTACGGCGACCGTTGATTTGCTCTGCGCCTGACGAAATCCCATTGTCAGCTGTTTTGTTTTCGGGGAATACACCAGAGCCAGCCGCGCCCGGCGGCGGTAGCCGTACTCTTCCCCGCTCAGTACAGGGACATCCCCGCACGCCTCACCCGTTTCGCGGGTCAGCAGGTAAGAAAGGTAAGCGGCTTTGGTTTCCCGCTGCATCGCAACCGGAATGTGCTGCTGCTGACAGCCGCCGCACTGTCCGTAATGACGGCAGGCCGGTTTGCGGCGTGCCGGATTATCGGACAGACGTTTCACCACACTGCCTTTGGCGTAGTGGCGCTTTTCTTCCGTCAGCCTGACCTGTGCGGACTCATCCGGCATCAAATCCGGGATAAAAACAGTTTTGCCCTGAAGGCGGGCAATGCCCTGCCCGAGAGCATCGAGAGAGTCAGCGGTGACAGTGACAGTACGGGACTGCCGCGGGGTCTGACGGGGCTGAGAATAAAATTGCGCCATAATGATAAAAAACGTTGTCTGTGAGGCCGGTGATTTTCCCATAAAGCAGCGTATTGACCAACGGATTATTCGGGTACGCTGCAGGTTACACGCTGTAAACCGGTAAAAATACGAGCTGCTGATGATACCATAATGCCGGATAGCACCTCAGCACTATTTATTAAAATGATAAATAATATTTATCGTTATGCCACCGGGCTGCCGGTTTCATTATTAATGCTGTCAGAGACAGCAGCATTCTGTGAATAATACGCAGGATCAGTCTCTGATAAATATTAAATTTACATGAACTTACCAGTGCTGATTTTTTTACCGCAAAAAAAACCGTTATTAAAAAAATAACGGTTTATTATTGCCGGTAACAAAAATGTATCCTGATATGACGGTGTTACGCATTCAGATCCGGCCACAGCCCGCCGAAATGCATTAACTCACCACTGACCATAAAACGGGTGATCATTTCATCCGCAGGCGTCATTCTGTTTGCCAGGCGTTCACTGAGTAACTGCAACCGGTCTGCTTCATGCAGCAGACCATGTTGTTCCAGCGCCCGGCGGGCGGCGTTCAGCAGCGTTTCCGCCACCGTGGAAACGGTCAGATCCGCAAACGGATCACGGGCAATCGCATTAAAGCGGGAATCCGGCTGCACGCCGTAATTAAAGGAGATGGTATCATCCAGCACCAGCCCGAGAACCCACGCGCAGAATGCACCCAGCAGCGCCGGATCGGGAACGGCATCAAACGCTTTAAACTCAATCCGTCCGTGCTCTCCCTCGTTACGCGCAGGGTAAATAAAGTCATGCGGATACACCGCCGAGTTGGTCAGAAACCCTTTGCAGGCCGGACGATGACAACTGCGCAGTGCGGTACGGCGGGATAAACCGCCCCATAACTGCCCGTTTTCCAGCGGGCCGTTCAGCGAAAGAGCCACCAGATACGGCGCGAAAAAGGTCAGTTTTTCCACTGCCTGGACAACACGGACATCGCTCATTTCCGGTACGGAGATATTGATATCCGGCCCGCAGGTCTGCATCACCAGGTCGGCATGGCGGAATGCGGCATGTTCCTCGCGAAAGTCTTTTTCCCACGCATTCAGCGGCGGATTAAACTGATAGCGCGGCGAAACCGGGTGATAAGCGCTGATCCCCAGTCCCAGCCCGCAGTCCTTCAGGCGCTCACTCAGCTGAATTTCTATCGTTTGCAGGGAATTTAATGCTGCCGTTACTGACTCTGCCGGCGGGGTACGGATTTCTATCCCTTTGATAACCTGTGCAACAAGCTGACCTTCCGGCGAAAAACGCTCATCGCCCTCAACATACCAGTAACCGGCTTTAATGCCCGCATCCCCTTTATGCAGCGAGGCATCATCCATCCCCGGACGGTTATTCAGTGCAGGCTCCAGCTCTGACAAGGTAATATTGTCAAAAGATTTAATACCGGCGGCACTTTTATTCCGGTACAACGTCAGCCAATATTCAAATTCAATCCCGACCCGATACTCTTTTTGCATACGTGATGTAATCCCGGTTAATACATTTGGTGCGACGGTATAGTCCCTGAAATATATTCAGGCTGCGATAATATGATGCACATATAAAAAATAAGAAATAATAACAATATGCTTTATATTCATTAACATTTGCATCGCAAATTGTTTTGATATTTCGTCCTTAAATAACAGATATCCGCCACCGAATACAGTGAATCTATTTCAGCAACAACTGCAGATTAATCGTAGCAACAATTCCGGTAATATTGAACCGGAATTGTCAGGTCATTTGTGAGAAAGTGCTGCCATTAATCAGCAGCTTACTGACAAACAGAGAAACGCCGGTATTCTTCGTAAGCGTAATGGTCGGTCATACCACTGATATAATCCTGAATCAGCCGGGCCCGGTAATAAAATTCCAGAATCGTCCGCTCTTCCGGCGGGTGTTCCGCCAGTGCGGCAACCGCTTCACTGTAAGCCGCCCGCTGCTTGCGTGACAGCTTATGCAACAGCCGGGTTTCGATAAAATAGTATTTGTGGAAATTTTCACGGACCAGATCCGCAAAATCGGCCTGCGGCATCATTAATAATGGCCGGTAGAAATCCAGCAGGCCATTGATAATTCTGAATCCCTGCAATTCCAGCTCTTCCACTTCGTGATGGGTAAACACATACTTAAACGCGACCCGTTTCAGGGTCTTCAGCAGGCGGTGTTCTTCACTTTTATCTTCCAGCAGCGCCTGATTGTAAGTACCCGCAAACACCGCAGGCAGATTATCAATAAAGCGTTGCGCGGTGTACGGCACCAGTTTGTTGGTGATATAGACCCGCAGATACATAAAAAACTGATCCTGCGGGCTGCGGTGATGGCTGCGGGTAAGCGACTGGTAAGCCAGCTCCACCGTATCCCGGAACAGGGCGGAATCCTCTGAGCCTTCCAGCGCCTGCCACTCCTGGCGCAGATACGTCACCAGCGTATCCGGGGTCAGAATGCCTTTCTCCACCGCATCATCCAGATCAGCAATGCAATACGAGATATCATCCGCAGCTTCCATAATATAACTGAGCGGAAAACGGCAGAACTCACCGAGCTGTAACTCATCGCGCAGTCGCTGAATCAGGGTATTTTCAGACCAGTAATAGCCCGGTTTTTTGGTGAGATAATCGAATTCTTCCGGCACCGGCTCTAACTGCCAGGCGGGACGGGTATATTTCAGCACGCTGCCTATCTGGGCAAATGTCAGATTGAGTTTCAGCAGATGGTGCGCCATCCGCATTCCCTGGGCATTCCCCTCAAACTGACATAAATCGCGGCGCAGCTGACAGCGCAGATTATCCGCCTGCGGTGAACCGGTCAGGCGCAGTGCGGCAATCTGACAGTGATCTTCCCCGCCGGTCTGCGGTTCACCCAGCAGACTGCCGAACCATTTCTGAATCGCTGCCTCGCCGAAATGGCCGAACGGCGGGTTACCGATGTCATGCATCAGACACGCCATTTCCACCACACTTTCAAAAGCATCGGTGCGCTCATCCAGGCCGTATTCTTCCAGCTGTTGTGACTGTTTCAGCTGACTGAGGATGGTTTTGGCGATATAGCGCCCGACCTGCTGCACTTCCAGAGAGTGAGTGAGACGGCTGCGGACAGCGGAATTCTGCTCCAGCGGAAAGACCTGGGTTTTCTGTTGCAGACGACGGACAGCGGCGGAATTGATGATGCGCCCGCGATCACTTTCAAATGCCTGATTCACCAGAAACTCTTCTGCGGATTCCGCCGCTGAAGCACCAAACTGGCGGTGGAAATTCAGCTTCTTTTTAAAATCGATCACCGGCACGTCGCCTCCGTCTTTTTATCCGCACGGGAAAAGACACCGCCCGCCGGGATTCAGTGATAAACTGTTGCTAATCCGTTATTATGCAGTTCAATTTCTATTCAGGGAGTATGACATAATGAAAGTCGGTATCATAGGTGCGATGGAGCAGGAAGTAACCCTGCTGCGTGATCAGATTACCAACATGCAAACCCTCCGCCACGGCGGCTGTGAAATCTATACCGGTCAGATCAACGGTGTTGATGTCGCCCTGCTCAAATCCGGTATCGGTAAAGTGGCGGCCGCCATCGGTACCACCCTGCTGCTGGAGCTGTGCAAACCGGATGTGGTGATTAACACCGGTTCGGCCGGTGGTCTCGCCCCGCACCTGAATGTCGGCGATATTGTTGTCTCCTCGGAAGTCCGCTATCACGACGCGGATGTCACTGCATTCGGCTACGAGCCGGGCCAGATGGCACAATGCCCGCCTGCCTTTACCGCTGATGCCGGTCTTATTGCACTGACTGAGAAATGCATTCAGACGCTCGGCCTGAACGCCGTACGCGGCCTGATTTGCAGCGGTGATGCCTTTATTAACGGTGCAGAGCCGCTGGCGCGTATCCGTGCAACGTTCCCGTCCGTGGTGGCGGTGGAAATGGAATGTGCGGCTGTCGGCCATGTATGCCATCAGTATCAGGTACCGTTTGTGGTGGTGCGCGCCATTTCTGATGTGGCAGATAAAGCCTCTCACCTCAGTTTTGATGAGTTTCTGCCGCTGGCGGCAAAGCAGTCTTCCCTGATGGTGGCGGAAATCCTCGCCAATACTGATTCGCTGAAATGATCAGACGATCATTGCGCTTCGCCGGTCTGCTGTTTCTGCTGGCATCCGCCGGAGCACAGGCTGCGGCACAGCGGGTGATCGCCCTCTCCCCGTCACTGGCGGAGATGGCCTATGCCGCCGGTCTGGGCGATAACCTGGTCGGTGTCAGTGCCAACGCGGATTACCCGCCGGAAGCGAAAAATATCGAACAGGTGTCCAGCTGGCAGGGACTGAATCTTGAACGTATTATTGCCCTGAAGCCGGATCTGATCATGGCCTGGCGCGGCGGAAACCCGCAGCGCCCGCTGAGTCAGCTGGAACATCTCGGGATAAAAGTCGAGTATTTTGATCCGCGCAACCTCGGTGAAATTGCGGATGATCTGGATCGTCTTGCCTCTTACAGTCCGCAACCGGCCCTGGCGGAACAGGCTGCTTCAGATATGCGCAGCGGGATTGAAACCCTGAAAGCCCGCTACGGTGATAAACCGGAAAAACGGATCTTTCTCCAGTTCGGCCAAAACCCGATTTTCACCGCATCCGGCACCACCCTGCAAAGCGAAGTGGTCACACTGTGCCGTGGTAAAAACGTGTTTGCCGACAGCCCGGTTCCCTGGCCACAGGTCAATCGTGAGCAGGTACTGATCCGCAGACCGGCGATAATCCTGATCTCCGGGGATAACCGCGAAGTGGAGAATGTAAAACGCTTCTGGTCTCCGCAGCTTGATGTGCCGGTAATTACGATTAATGCCGACTGGTTCCAGCGCGGCACGCCGCGGCTGTTAAAGGCTGCGGAAGAATTGTGTGAAAAAATAAATAACACCTGATATGAATATATCATGTTAATAATATGCCGCTTATTATGCGGCATATTATATTTTTGTTTTATTTTATTTCACTCTTCATTTTAAATTCTTCCATATTTAATTCACTTTTATATTTCCTGTTATTATTACTTATTTCTCCGTGACTATTCTTATTCCGTAAACCCAAGAAAATTCCTATACCCGTCAGCGTCATAGCAGGCGACAATATTGCAGACTGAAATATAAAACGGACTGTAACGATGATTAAATACCTCAAAGGTGATTTACTGAGATCTGATGCGCAGGCATTGGTAAATGCCGTTAATTGTCAGGGCGTCATGGGAAAGGGAATTGCCTATCAGTTCAGACTGGATTATCCGGTCAACGCACACGCCTATGAAGCTTTATGCAAAGAAAATAAAATAGGCGCCGGTCAGTTGTCAGTTACGGACGAACACGGCCGGAAAGTGATCAACTTCCCGACCCGCGATAAATGGGACTCCCCTTCCGGTTATGAATTTATCGAAAGCGGACTGCGCGAGCTGAAAGCCCTGATTAAAAAACAGGGACTGAAATCCGTGGCCATTCCGGCACTCGGCTGCGGCAGCGGCGGGCTGGATTGGCGTCAGGTGGATAATCTGATCCAGACACATCTCGGCGAGTTAACAGATACCGATATTATGATCTATCCGCCGGTGAAATATATTGATGACAGCATCAGCCCGCATCATGTGCTGGTCTGGTGGATTGATAACTGCCTGCTGATCCCGTCACGCTACAATCTCTATATTGCCATTTATATTTTACAGCGCCTGAACGGCATGAATCTGTTTAATTTCAGCGGCACGATCAGCACGCTGTATTCCGATGATATTGATCGCTATGTCAATGATCTGCGCGACCGGATTGCACACTACGGTATTGATTTTAATACGGTGATCGATGTGCAGATCAAACTGAACCGCGAGCTCCCGGAAAACCCGCTGCCAATCTTTGATCACTACCTCAACCGGGTGATGGGTTCACTCAATCCGCTGACCTACCGTGATCAGTCTCTGCTGCTGGCGATGATGATTGACGGATTATTGCAGGGTAAGGCGATCAAGGAAATCACCACTATTCTGCGCGAGCGCTATCAGGCACGGGATATTGATTTTGTGCTGTTCCAGGCCAAAAACGGCGGATTGCTGAAAGATAATATTTTAGGGGATGTCATTCTTACCCGCTGATAAAAAATCCGGACGTAAAAACGTCCGGATTTTTGTTTCATACCGCGTATTACCCGCCGAGCGAGAAGAACACCACACGCCCGACCGCTTCACCGGCGAAGACACAGATAACCGCCAGTGCCATCATCAGCGTGCCGTTAGTGACCTGTGCATTTTTCTGACACAGCAGACGTCCGGCAAAGAACATTCCCAGTCCGATCAGCACCACACGGATAATATGCAGGTTCAGCAACCCTTCCGGCATAACCCGCGGAGTCATTCCGGCATAGATCGGCTCACCGATGTTACCGGTCAGCGGCAGCGCACTCAGCAGTATCAGCAGCAATCCCGCCACGCCCGCCGCAAGCGCAATCTTCACCACACGCTGAATCAGCACATCCTCACGGGCGTAACCCAGTGCAGTCACCAGCAGCAGCCCGGCAATCATCCCGCCGGTCAGCAGCACGGAACCGAAGAACCCGGTATAGGTAAACAGTCCGCCCCACAGATTAAACAAGGTGTTTGCGTACAGCGCGGACATCACATACATATACACCAGCCCCGCCACTGCACTTAACAGCAGCAGGAAGCCGTTCACTTTCTGTTTTAACAGCAGCAGCGCGACACTGAAGAACAGCAGCGCCATATAAACAGCCGTCGCCCAGACTTCACGGCTCATCCACGAGTCGGAAACGTGCAGCATGGTATAAAACATATGGAACGGATTCCCCATATGGAACAGGGAACCCAGCAGACCGGCACAGCCCAGCAGGAATGAGACGATCAGCGGAACACGCACCCATTTCATCGCGGTGCGGGCATCCGTACAGCCGAACAGGCGGAAGTAACAGAGTAACGTGATCACCAGACAGCCGACCGAAGCCTGCATAAATAAGGTGAATATAACAAGAGGCAGTTCATGCATGATCATTCTCCTTATCCTTTGGTGCCGACAACCAGGTTCGGCCGGGTAACGGATGAGTTAGGCAAACCGCCGATATCGGCATTGGTACCGTATTTTTTGCGCAGTTCGCTGATAAGACCGAACTCAATGGCGCGCATCGGGCAGGAATCCACACACATCGGATTGCCACCCTGCTCCCGCAGATCCAGACAGGTATCACATTTGGTCATCATACCGAGCGCAGGATCAAACTGCGGCGCCTCATACGGACAGGCCCAGGTACAGTAACGGCAGCCTACACACTTGTCATGATCCACCAGTACCACCCCGTCCTCTTCCCGCTTATGCATCGCGGTTGTCGGACAATGGCTGACGCACTGCGGATCGTCACAATGGTTACAGGCAATGGAGAGATGCCAGCGGCGCGGGCGCGGATATTCTCCGGCCTCGATATCATACACACGGCGGAAGTTACGCCCGACCTCAAGATCGTTCTTATCCTTGCACGCCACAACACAGGTTTTGCACCCGATGCAGGCGGCGACATTTATATAAAATCCAACTTGCTTATCCATGTCTGTGCCCCTTATCCGATAATCCGCTGCGGCAGACGCGCATCGTCAGTTAATTGCTCACCGTGCCATTTTTCGATATTACACAGCATCGTGTTCCACCCGGAGGTGCCCAGCCCGGTCGGTACCTGAATCGTCAGGGAGTTATCCGCCCCGGCCATATCGATCCCGGTGGTTTCATCCACATTGGTCCAGCTGCCGTGCGGCAGTGCAACCACACCCGGTTTCATGGTCTGGGTCACCAGTGCCGGACGCAGGATTTTGCCCTGCGGGCTGGTCACCAGAACCGTTTCGCCCTGTTTGATATCCAGACGTTTGGCATCGGAGGCATTAATATAGATAGGGCTCGGCCACTGCTCACGCAGCCACGGCACGTTATCCAGGGTACTGTGTGAACGGCGCAGATAGTGCGGGTTATAGACCTGGAACGGATAATCCCCTTTCTCTTTTTTGCTGAAATCTTTAAAACTGGCTTCATAACCGCTCGCAGACGGGATGTATTCGGCGATTGGCGGTAATTCTGTCCAGCCGCACTCTTTCGCTTTCTCCGTCAGCGTTTCACAGTAGATTTCAAACTTACCGCTTGGTGTCGGACGCGGATTCGCAACCGGATCGCGGATAAAGTCCTCATACGCAATATAACCGTAATTATCATCCGCGGTGCGCTCCACCTGATATTTCCCTTTGGTCAGGAATTCATTCAGCGTGATACGTCCTTCCTGCGGCGTGCCGGTCACCTGCCATTCATCAATATCCGCCTGTGTAATGGTGAACAGCGGCGCTTTGGTAACACCATCTTCGGTAATGATGGTTGCACCGTTGAGTTTGTTGAAGAACTGCTGCTTTTCAGAGATCGGGAAGATCTCATCCACATTGACACCCAGGCGTTTACCCAGCTCTTTCGCAATCCACTGGTCGCTTTTCGCTTCATACAGCGGCGGAGTCACATTCACCGCAGCAATGATTACTTCACGGTTACTCGGGTTAAGAATGGTTCCCTCGCGCTCCCACTCGGTTGTCACCGGCAGGATCACATCCGAATATTTCGCACAGGTATGCGGGACATAGGCTGCGGTCGCGATAAATTCCACACCGCTGCGGTAAGCCTCAATCCCCTGCATAATATTGGCGCGGGTCTGTAAGGTGGCGTTAAACGGATGAAAAATCATCTGAATATTGGCATCCACATCCCCGACACCACGCTGACGGAATTTTTTCTCCAGCAGAGCACGGTTCAGTTCGTTGTGGTTGATTTTCAGACTGACCGGGTTTTTCACTGCCGGTAAGCCGTTCGCACCGGCCATCAACAGGCGGGTGCCGTTGTTCCCGGCGGCATAGTGACAACACGCGCCGGTCATGCGGCCCGGGCGGCCCATATGGCCGGTCATAAAGCCGAGTGTTGAAAATGCCTGAACCCACCCCTCACCGTTATGAATACGCGCCGGTGCCCAGCCGGTTAACAACGCCACGCGCTGTGTGCCGCCAATCTGACGTGCCAGCGAGCGGATATCCGATGCGGAGATACCGCAGATATCTGCCGCCCATTCCGGAGTGGTCGGTTTGCCGGTGTAGGTACCCAGCAGATAATCTTTGAAGTTTTTCTTCGGATCGGCCCCTGACGGCATATTGCTTTCATCGAAACCGACAGTGCAGCGGCGCAGGAATTCCCAATCGATCAGCGGATTTTCCGGGCTGTCCATCTCCAGCAGCGCATGCATTATTCCCAGCGCCAGCGCGTGGTCTGTACCCGGGTTGATCGGATACCAGTCTGCATCCATCAGTTCTGCGGTGGCGGTATAGCTCGGGTCGATACTGATAAAACGCGCTCCGGCTTTTTTCGCCTGATAGTAGTTATAAGTCGGACTGCCCGGGCTGGACCACGCCGGGTTCGCGCCCCACATCACAATCAGTTGTGAGTTACGCATATCAAAACGGTCATTGGTGCCGAACGTGTAGAACCCTTCCAGCAGCCCCAGATGGGCAGGGGTTTCAAACCACGCTCCCCAGGAAGTTGTTCCCCAGTCACCGGTAAAACCGCCTGCGGCAGCGAATACACTCTGAAAATCCGTACCGTTACCGCCGGTAACCCACAGGGATTCATTGCCGTATTGTCCGGTGATACGTTTGGTTTCGGATGCCACAATATCCAGCGCCTCATCCCAGCTGATACGCACCCACTGATCGCGGCCGCGCAGGGTTTTATCCCCGCCGCCCGGTGCCCAGTTTTTGCGTTTCATCGGGTATTTCAGGCGATCTGCCCCGAACACCTGTTTGCGCTGGGAACGGCCGCGCAGACACCCGCGCTGCTGCGGGAAGTCCGGGGAATCGGCCACCACATCATCGGTTTTTTGTCTGATCACCACGCCATCAGCCACCAGTGCTTTATTAACACAGCGGCCGCCGCAGTTATGCCAGCAGGCGACAGGTTTCCACTGCCCTTTGGCGGCTGAAGGTGCCGCCGGGGTGGTCTGTGCCGGTGCCGGGGTGGCGGCATGAAGTTGTCTGCTCAGCGGCAGTGCCGCCATGGCGGATGCTGCCGACGTCCATTTCAGAAATGAACGGCGGGTTACGCCGGTTTTCTGTCTGTCTGACATTGCTCTTACCTCATCATCATGTTTTTAAATTATTATTGTAAGTTTATTAATTCATTGATTTTTTTATAATCATTCCGGACAAAGACTTCCAGAAGCGTACTGAGCTGACGATAAAATCCTGTTTCCGCGTGATTATTCAGTTCACGGCAGAACGGTGTGATAAACGCCAGCAGATGTGCCTGCATAAATTCAGATGAAACCGCCAGCAGTGCGGTAATGCGCTCACATATCGCCTGTTCACGATCAAGTTCCTGTGATGCCTGCTCACTCAGCTTCCACAGGAAATCCAGTTCATAGCCAATATGATCCGCCGCCTCATACTCCGTTTCCGGCAGATGAAAACCGTGCTGCTGATAAAAGGTTTTCACGCTCAGGGTGCTCTCCTGAAACAACAGTTTGTCGCGGGAGACATAAACTGACTCCCACGGCGGTGCAGGCGGTGATTCCGGTCCGATAAACAGACGTGTAAAGTCCCAGTGCAGCACCTCAAAATCAGATGCCCCCTGTTTAAGCATACGGGTGTTCAGATCATCCCGCATGGCATCAAGCGCACTCTGCATGGCGGGCAGCGAGTCATCTGCCGGAAACAGTGACAGCCCCTCATCACGCAGATAAACCAGCAGTTCCGCTGTCGGCTCGTCCGTCAGCAGACGGCGCAGAACGTCATAAGCAAACTGACGCGCATACAGATAATCCGGGTCCCGGTCATCACTGTTCACACATACCTCCGTGGATATCGTCGGGCGAAAATTCAGCGGGCGTGGTGAGTTCAACCCGCACTTCTTTAATCAGGGGATTGCCCTGCTCATCGGCCTCCGCAATATGGGATGTCAGCAGAACAGGCAGTTCAGGGGTGTCCGTCAGGTGCATAATCGATTCAGGACTGAATTGTAAAAAATCGTGCAGGAGATCTTCCCGGAAGGGGACATCTGCTTTGCGCAGCACCGCCGCGACAGCAGCGCAATCCTCACCGAACACCTTCGCACTTTTGAAAAAATAATCGCGGGGAGAAAAAAGGTAATACGGCTCCGCGCTGAGAAACGCGTTGCTCTGATACACCTGGCCGGTGTGTTTGTTCTCCAGTGAGCAGTAATGCACACCGGCGGAAAGCTGATTTTCGAGGGCAAATTTCAGTACCCGCAGACAGGCAAGTTCACTGTCCGCCACCGCCAGACCACCGGCATACCAGTAGTTGTAATAAACTTCGTAAGGCGGATTTTTCAGGGCAAAGCCCCGTTCCTGATAGGCCGGACTGTTGGTCAGCGGGAAACAGAATTCCAGCAGATTGATGCCGTCCACGCCGATAGCATCCAGTTTCACCAGCAAATCATACATCTGCTCTTCGCTGCCCGGGATCACCGGCATTTCCACCATCACATCCGGAAAAATCTCCCGTGCCAGCGCTATCCGGCTGAGCACTTTTTCAATTTTCTCCGGCGGATCATCAATTTTGATACTGAAACGCACCTCTTTCAGACCGGCTGCCGCCAGTGCCAGTGCCGTATTGCGATCCAGCGGATCACCGGCGGTATACAGCCGGGTATGAACGCCGGGCAGCTTCGCCTGTACCGTCTCAAAAAAACGGATGCTTTCCTGACGAAACAGCAGCGGCTCGCCGCCGGTCAGCGCAATGTGAGTCAGCGGATACTCCTCCTCAGCTATCGCATTCACCTCACCAATGGCATCACGCATCTCATGCTGAAAACCATCGTAATTTTCCTGATTCGGATTGAAGCAAAAATAGCAGTCGCGGTGACATTTCAGTGATAAAAATGTGGTGTAACTGCCCTCACCGGTGCGGCACTGCACACACGCGGATGACAGCCAGCGGCTGTGAATACTTTTGCCGTTATTGGCAAAAACCGCCCCCAGCGCTTTGACTTCACGGCGCAGTGCATCCGTTTCCGCCCGGCGGCGGTGTGGCGCTTCAAATGGTAATCCGTACTGCGCAATGGCCTGCTGTGTCTGTTTTTCAATATCGGCATAGCGCCGGACATACCGCTGCAACGCCGCATTATGCTGTAAAACCGGGGTCTGTTCTGTCAGCGGGTAAATCATCGGGATTCCTTAACGTACGCTGCCGGAAACGCTCCGGCGGGTATCACTGGCTGAGATAAAATAGTCCGGTATATTCCTGCATTTATTTCTCATATTTCAGGTGTGACCGATGTGAACAGGTAATATTTTTACATGTTCAGTGTAAATGAGTGAAATACCGGCATATTGAGCGGGATCAAGATGAAATCAATTTACCGCTATAGATATAAATATATAGCGATAATATAGTCAGCCAAGGCTGAATATAATAAAGCCAGGAGAAGGAAATAAAAAATGATTATAAATCAAAATAATAAACTGATTTCAGCACTGCATTAAAATGCCGTAAATGCGATTGATATTTAATAAATAATTAAATTAAAAACTATATAGCAATAAAAAATCCGGATTAAAAATATTAAATAATATATTTTTATTTCATTTTATTAATTCATCAGTTTATCTGACAAATAATATTAGTATTACACCGTTATATAATATAATCCGCCGTATTTATATGCTCCTGTTTCAGCCGGAGATCCTGATTTTTGCAGTGCAGCGGAATAAAATCATCCTGAATGACCGATTTTCTCTGTCTGAGGCCGGATATAAACAATTATCCTCTTTTATTGTATGGGTACAGGTTGCAGACAATAACCCTTCTTTCTTTAATGATACTTATCGGCATAAAAACAAAACGGGCGCAAAAGCGCCCGTTTTCAGGCCGTTGACAAACCCGCAGGGGTTGGCGACGACCGACAGTGGTTGTAAAAATAAACCAGGAAAATCAATTTATTGATTTTCGGCTAATAACACAAAGCAGGAAAAACCACGTTTTATCCTGCTTTGTCAGCAATCTCAAAACGGGCGCAAAAGCGCCCGTTTTATTTGTTATCTGCGGATAAATCAGATACTGAAAGATGAACCACAGCCACAGGTTGTTTTGGCATTCGGGTTGGTCACGATAAAGCGTGAACCTTCCAGCCCTTCGGTATAATCCACACAACCGCCGACCAGATATTGCAGGCTCATCGGATCAACCACCAGCGCCACGCCCTCTTTCTCGATGGTCATGTCGCCGTCATTGATGGCATCATCAAAAGTGAAGCCATACTGGAAACCGCTGCAGCCGCCGCCGGTGATATACACACGCAGACGCAGGTTCGGATTTTCTTCATCCGCGATTAATATTTTTACTTTTTTAGCTGCCGCATCAGTAAATTGCAGAGGCATTGCTGAATCATCGCTCATTTATTACTCCAGACTGGCCGCGACCAGTAAACACACGCAGAAGCTGACCGCTTCCGGACACTACCGGTGATTATCCACCACCTCCGGCAATCGTTCAAGTTTCGTCACACAGAAAGCACAGTATCCACATTATTAATAAGGATATAGTTATCATGAGGATAATGCGATAAGTTGGATTCACCGGCGCTCTCCTTTACAATAGCCGGAATTTCCCGCTCACCGACTGACAGGAGTCCTGCATGAGCCGTTCTGAAAATCTCTATACTGAAGCACAACATTTTATCCCGGGTGGCGTTAACTCACCGGTTCGTGCCTTTAACGGCGTCGGCGGTACTCCGCTGTTTATCGAACGCGCCAACGGAGCCTATATTTATGACGTCGACGGCAAAGCCTATGTCGACTATGTCGGTTCATGGGGACCGATGGTACTGGGACATAATCACCCGGCCATCCGCACCGCAGTCATCAAAGCGGTGGAAAAAGGACTGAGCTTCGGCGCGCCGACCGCCGATGAAGTGGAAATGGCCAAATTTGTCACCGAACTGGTGCCGTCCATGGATATGGTGCGGATGGTAAACTCCGGCACAGAAGCCACGATGAGTGCGATTCGTCTGGCGCGCGGCTACACCGCCCGCGATAAAATCATCAAATTTGAAGGCTGTTACCACGGACACGCCGACTGCCTGCTGGTCAAAGCCGGTTCCGGCGCACTGACCATCGGCCAGCCGAACTCACCGGGTGTCCCGGCAGACTTTGCCAAACACACGCTGACCTGCACCTATAATGATCTCAATTCTGTCCGTGAGGCATTTGAAAAACACCCGCACGATATCGCCTGTATCATTGTCGAACCGGTCGCCGGGAATATGAACTGTATACCGCCGTCAGCGAACTTCCTGCCGGGCCTGCGCGCCCTGTGTGATGAGTTCGGTGCTCTGCTGATTATCGATGAAGTGATGACCGGCTTCCGTGTCGCCCTCGGCGGTGCGCAGGCACATTATGATGTTGAACCTGATCTGACCTGTCTGGGTAAAATTATCGGCGGCGGAATGCCGGTGGGCGCCTTCGGCGGCCGTGGTGAAATCATGGAAAAACTGGCCCCGACCGGCCCGGTTTACCAGGCTGGAACCCTGTCCGGTAACCCGATCGCCATGGCGGCGGGCCTGGCCTGCTTACATGAAATCGCTCAGCCGGGTGTGCATCAGCGCCTGACCGAACTGACGGATATGCTGGCGGACGGCCTGTGCGAAAAAGCCCGTGAAGCGGGTATTCCGTTTGTGGTTAACCATGTCGGCGGGATGTTCGGCCTGTTCTTTACCGATGCACCGGCGGTCACCTGCTATCAGGATGTGATGAACTGCGACGTTGAGCGCTTTAAGAAGTTCTTCCATCTGATGCTGGAACAGGGCATTTACCTGGCGCCATCCGCCTTTGAAGCCGGATTTATGTCTGTCGCTCACAGTGATGAAGATATCCGTAAAACCATCGATGCGGCCGCTTACGCCTTCTCAAAACTGTAATACCGCATAACCCGTCACGCCCGGCATCTGTCCGGGCGTTTTTGTTTTTCGTCTTGCTTTCTTTTTTTTTCTGCTTAAAATTCCCTCTGTTAGCCCACTCTTTTTCCGTATTACCGCGGCTGCTGAACCCGGTAATTCAATTCTGAAAAAGAGAAAAAGATGGATAACACCCGAAACCGCGCCTGGCGCAGATTTAAAAAACGTATCAATAAATCCCGTGATCAGAAGCACGATGCATCGTTATATGATTATCCGGCAGAAAAATGCTGGAAAATGATGTACGGTCGCAGTGAAAAAATGATCCGGGCGGCTCAGTTGGGCATGGCATATCCGCAAATCAGTCAGGCGGTTCTGACGCGCAACGCCTGCGATGAGGAAGATAAAGTATGAATGTCCTGTTTATCTGCAGCCGCAATCAATGGCGCAGTCCGACTGCCGAACATCACTGGCGGAATCACCCGCAGTGGTCAGTTCGTTCCGCCGGTACCAGCCGCAATGCAAAACGCCGGGTTACCCCGGCGTTACTTCAGTGGGCTGATGTGATTTTTGTGATGGAGCAAAAACACAAAAACCGCCTGAAAGCGGAATTTACCCGCCTGTTGGATCACAAACCCCTTCATGTCCTTGAGATCCCAGATGATTATCATTACGGCGATCCGGCGCTGATCGCCCTGCTGGACGATCTGGTGCCACCGTATCTTTCCGCTGACTGAATCTTACCGGATCAGAATTCCCGCTGCTCTGTCAGCCAGCCGTTAAAGCGAACCGAGCACTCATCCTTGTCAGCCAGTCCGGAGGCGATAAAGATATTCTTCTTATTCTCTTTATTCACATACGTGATCCGCAAAACCAGGTTATACGCCGGGTTAGCGGAAAACAGTTTCTTATAGGATTCCGGTGAGCTTTTGGCTTTGTCTGTCAGGGCATCATAAGTTTCCTGTGCAAACTGAGAAATCAGCAATTCCCCGGCCGGTTGAGCAGACAGAATTTCTGTTTTGGTTTTGCTTTCATCGATCTGCTTTATATCAATATGAAGCGTATGCTCCATCACTATCTGCATTTCCCGGTCAACGGAACGGCCGGGTTTGCTGCATTCACTGACAATATCCGGTGCGGCAAATAACGGCGCACTGACCAGTACTAACAGCAACGGCGATAAATATTTCAGTTTCATTCGGCAATCAGCTCCGTATCACCATGATGATAAATTGGCAGCACTGTAACTCTGCAGAAAATTTAACTTAAGGAAAACCTCGCAGTACTGCAACAAAAAAATACGCCTCCGGAGAAAGAGGCGTATAAGATTACGAGCAATGTAATCAAACCTTATAACTGTGAATATTATGCTTTTATAAATGATTGTACGGTGGTCAGCGCCAGCCGGGTCAGTGCGGAGTAAAACGGGCTGTTTCCGTGGGTATCCAGCCGCTGTGCGTAACGCGGCAGCCAGTTCATCAGGTGCTGACTGAGCAGCGTGTTTACTGCCGCCGCCCGCATTTCAGAGGCCAGTACCGCCGCCTGAAATAAAATCAGTCCGATATGGTCAGCCGGTTCCGGATACGGAGTATTGAGTTTCAGTCGTTCCTGTTTTAAAAACGCACTCAGTGCAAGGGTTGAATCCCCCTGCAATAATCCTTCCGCATCCAGATATACCGAACCCCAGGGCGGAGCCGGTAACGCCCCCGGCCCGGCAAACAGTGACTGCCATGCAGATTTCAGCGTTTCTGTGCCCGCAGCAGCCGTACGGCTCAGTTGCAGGCAAAGTGTGTCATCCACCTCACACGGCCACTGCTGTGCAAATCCCGGCAGGGTAAACAGGCGCATGGCAGTCCGGTTGCTGTCATCATCCGGCGGGAACAGATAGCAGATCCCCAGCACGTTAAATGCAGCCGCATAGTGAGCTGTTCTGCTCATAACATCCCCCGTCAGATATGAATGTAATAGAACACATAGCGCAGCATAAACTCTGCCGCGATGGTCAGCAGACAGCCGCTGATAAACCCGCCGCAGACCGGTAAACCGCTGCGTGCTTTTTTCTGTGCCCGCACCAGAGAGATACCGCAGAGTACCACACCAATCACCGCCGCCATCCAGACACCAATCCGCAGCCCGGCAATACTGTCATACGCCTCAATCGGTGACAGCGGAAAGGTGATTGATTTGTGTGTCAGTTGCGTACGCGTCAGGTAATGCGCATAAAACGGCTGATACAGCAGGCGCCCGATCAGACTTACCGCCATCACACTCCACAGCTGCCATAATGATGATAATGACAGTGCGTCAGCAGGCAATGTCATCCCGGCCCGGTGTCCGGCTTTCCGGATCACCATCACCACCAGAACAAACAGGACAGCACCGAGTGTCAGTGTTGTGCCGTAAAACATCAGATAGGTGTTGATGTCATTCCAGGTCAGAATCGAGGTATAGCGGTAAATCGATGCCATACAAAAAATATCCGCCAGCCCGATCGCCATTGCCCCGCCGTATAACAGGAAAGAGAATTTTCCTGTCTTCCACAGCCAGAGAAAACTGACACCAAGCGCGCCGACAAACGCCGCCGTTACCACCACTTCCCGGCTGAGCCAGGCGCTGAACACATTATTAATCGCATTCGGGGCATTGAGCGGCACACCGAGGTGAGTAATTGATGCAACTGAGCCCGCACCGGCGATGCCACAGATAATAAAAATCGTCAGCATCATAAAACGTTTAAAACTGTCTGCCGGGAGGCGGCGGCTGAGATGCACGGCAAACACCCCGCTCACAACGCACAGCCCCGCCGCCGCATTCATCATGTAAGTGAAAATTAAAAGTGACCACTCATTCATTTTTCTTTTCTCTCACTGTTCATATCATCAAAATTTGCGCCCTGATGCGGATTGATCACCAGATTCGGATGTGTAATCGACGGATCAGGCAGCCCGGTCACGTAATCAAGGTCACCGTATTTCGCCCGCAATTCCTCAATCGGCCCGAACTGAATCGCCCCGAGCGGACAGGTGCTGACACACACCGGCTGCTCACCGTTCTGCTGAAGATCAATACAGAAATCGCATTTCGACATTTGTTTCGTTTCCGGATTCATCTGTGGCGCACCGTACGGACATGACCACGCACAGGCACCGCAGCCGACACATTTATCGGTATTGACCATGACGATGCCGTCCCCTTCACGCTTATGCATCGCAGTTGTCGGGCAGTTGCGCACGCAGATCGGGTCTTTGCAGTGGTTGCAGGAGATGGAAAGCGTATAGGCGAACACGTTATTGATCAGTGCACCGTTTTTATTGCGGCTGTAACCGCCGCCTGACATTTCATACACGCGGCGGAAGCGGCGGCCGACATCAAGATTATTTTTATCCTTGCACGCCACCTGACACGCCTTGCAGCCGGAGCAGCGGGCGGAATCAATATAGAAACCTAACTGTTTGTCGCTGACTGCCGGATAAACGATAAATTTGCTCATGCTTTTTCCACCTCAACTACTTTTTCCACCTCAACTAATAGTGTCTGGTGCGCATTGCCGTGGGCGAGCGCAGTACTGCGTGACGAGGTGAGCACGTTGGCACATCCGCCCTGATCGATGCCGTTACTGTCCGGCTGCCACCAGGCACCGGCCTGTAATGCCACCACTCCCGGCATAATGCGCTGTGTGATTTTCACCGGGATCATGGTGATCCCGCGCTCGTTATGCACTTTCACTTTTTCGCCGTCACCGATACCGCGATCCGCCGCATCCGCCGGGTTGATCCACAGCTCCTGGCGCTGCACTTCCTGTAACCACGGGTTGGCAAACTGGGTGGAGTTCGCACGGTTGCGCCCTTTCCAGGTGATCAGCTGTAACGGGTATTTCCCGGTCAGGCTGTCTTCCGGCCCTTCTGTTGCCGGAACATAGTGAGACAGCGCCGGGATCTCCGGATTGTGCATGTCATACAGGCGTTTGGAGAAAATCTCGATTTTGCCGGACGGGGTCGGGAACGGGTTGTTCTCTATATCCTGAATATTTTTCTCAAAGGCCACATTCTGCGTATGCGGGCGATGCGTTAATAAATGGCGGCGTTTAACCAGCAGTTCATTAAAGGTTGGGATGTTATCTTCCGGGCGCTTTTGTGCGGCATCATTAACGAGGAATTCTATCCAGTCGCGATCCGTTTCGTGACCTTCCGTAAATTCATCACGGACCCCCAGTTTTTCAGCAACCTCACACAGCCAGTCATAGTCCGTGCGGCGCTCAAACTCCGGTTCAATGGCTTTTTCAGACAGGATCAGGTAATCACCGTAACTCCAGGTACCGCCGATATTCCAGCGTTCGAGGAAACTGGTTTCCGGCAGCAGCAAATCGGCATATTTGGCGCTCGGTGTAAGATAGAGATCACTGCACACGATAAATTCGACTTTCGATTCGTCCTCCAGCACTTTCGCGGCATGAAGAATATCGGTGTTCTGGTTGGTCATGTAATTACCCGCCATCGAAAACATCATTTTGATTTCGGTGCCGAGTTTGTCTGCATTTTTCAGTCCGTTCTCCGGGGTCACCAGGGTTTTGTCTTCACACGCCTGCACCCAGTTGGTGATATTAATTTTGGCTTTGACCGGGTTATCAAACAGCGCCGGACCGGCGATGGTTTTGCGCAGTTCCGGGTTCAGCGCCATGCCGTAACCTGCCGCCCAGCCGCCGCGCACACCGACATTACCGGTGATGGTTGCCAGCAGCGTGGCACCGCGTGCACTCCGCTCACCGCAGATATGGCGCTGCGGTCCCCAGCCCTGCATCAGTACCGCCGGTTTGGTTACGGCATATTCACGTGCCAGCTGACGGATAGTGTCCGCAGGGACTTTGGTGATTTTTTCTGCCCATTCCGGGGTTTTGGCAACGCCGTCTTTTTTACCGGTCAGATACGCTGACAGCGATTCATTATCCGCGACGCCTTCCGGCATCTGGTCTTCGCTGAATCCCAGGGTGTATTTATCAATAAATGACTGGTCATGAAGATTTTCTGTCACGATGACATACATCATCGCGTCCATCATGGCGTTATCAGTTGTCGGCAGGATCGGTATCCACTGATCGGCCAGCGAGGACGCGGTATCGGAGTAGCGCGGATCAACGACAATAAATTTGGTGCCGTTCTTTTTCATCTTCTGAAAATAGTGGTTGCTGTGCCCGAAAATCGTTTCATTCGGATTATGCCCCCACAGGATCACCAGCGGGGTGTTTTCCAGGGTATCGAGCGTACTGCCGCTGGCGGCGGTTCCGTAGGTATACGGCGTGGCGGCCATGGTGTTACCGTTACTGACCGAGTGATAGTTTTCCAGGAATCCGCCGGTCAGATTAAACAGGCGGCGCAGCATGTTCGCGCCGGAAAAAATCCCGCCGGTCACCCCGGTACTCAGGCTGACAAACCGCGACGCCGGGCCGTATTTATCACTGATGCGCTGCCATTCGGCGGCAATCAGGCTGGTGGCCTCATCCCAGCTGATGCGCTCGAAACGTCCCTCACCGCGCTTACCGACCCGCTTCATCGGGTATTTCAGGCGATCCGGATGATAAATAAATTTCCGGTAACCGCGTCCGCGTACGCAGGCGCGCATGATCGGCATCTCTTCATTCAGATCCGCATCCGGCCGGGTCGTGATGCGGACAGCTTTTCCGTCTTTGATATGAGCGCGGATATCACATTTCCCGCCGCAGTCAAAGCTGCTGCAGGTCGGTACAATGCGCACGCCGTCATCCGCCTGATGAACCGGAATATGTGCCGGATCAGACGGCGCGGATGCAATACTTTCAGAGGCCAGAAACGGGACGGCAGATAATACGGAGCTGACCTGTATAAAACGGCGGCGGCTTATTTCGCCGGGCGCGGCGGATTTTTCATTATGGTGGCCGGATTGATGACTCATAATAGATTTACCCCGAGTGAGAAACACATTGCGGAATTTAACAATCAGAAAATAATAAATATTATTTAATTTTAAATAACCGGAAATAACATCACACCGCCGGTAATCAGTTAATAACCGGTAATAATGATAATCTGAACAAACAGAATGGCGGCAGCAAGATAGTAATAGATTAATATATTGCCGCCATGCGCAAATCAGACAACGACAATTGAATTCCGGCCTCTTTCCCGCTACTGTTAACTGAACGTTTTGTATTTGTTACCGTAAAAATACAGATGCGGCATCCGGTTCCGTTATTATCACAATAAGACCTGTTTTGCGGTGACGGGATCTGATATAACACCCGCCGGTTTTTCCTTTCAGTCAGATACGGAGCACAGCACTTATGAGAAATATTCCGTTAAAAAGCGTGGATAATATCGCGCGGGATGTCATTGCGCTCGGTACAGATTATCTGCCTGATACCCTGCTGGAATATCACGCTCACCGCCGGGCGCAGTTTTTGTATCCGGCCACCGGACTGATTGAAGTCAGCACCGCGGACGGTGAATGGGTGATCCCGCCGTCCTGCGGGGTATGGATACCGGAACAGGTCGCCCATGAAACACGGATGCTGAATGTCAGCACCCGCAGTCTGTATATCGAACCGGCAGCAAAACCGCGCCACGTCGTCAGTTGTGAGGTGGTGAGTGTTTCCCCGCTGCTGCGCCAGTTGCTGCTGGAAGCCGTGGATATCCCGGCGGAATATGATATTCAGGGGCGTGACGGTATGCTGATGCAGCTTATTCTCTGCGAACTGGCACGTATGCCTCCGCTGCCGTTTTTCGCGCCGATCCCGCGTGATGAGAAACTCGGCCGTCTGTGCCGCGAGTTTATGCGCAAGCCGGTGATTACCTCACAGCCCGGGGAATGGGCTGAGCAGCTGCATAAAAGCGAACGTTCTTTCAGCCGTTTTTTCCGTACCCAGACCGGGATGTCGTTTTCAGAGTGGCGGCAGCAGGCGTGCCTGCTTAACTCGCTGTCTCATATTTTGTCCGGGAAATCTATTACCGAAGTGGCCTATGAGCTGGGTTACAACAGTGCAGGTGCATTTTCCATTATGTTTAAAAAACAGATGGGGCAATCCCCTTCCCATTTTAAAAATGACGATTCGGATATCCGCCATTTTTAAATTGTTTTTTAACAAATATAATTTTGTTATGATGTCCGGAATACATTTGATTTATTTTCCTGTTTTCTCTTTTTATGTATTTTGTTTAATTGATCTGAATCAAATTTAAATTTACCTTACTACCACTTTGTGATTATTTACAAAACACTAAAAACCTCAATTAATAATTATTAAACATCAAAGTTCACTTTCATTGATTTCAGGCAATATAAATTCAACCTTTGCTGATATTCTCCTCACGATTTTTTACAAATAAATAAAAAAGAGGATGCGATGAATTTCAGCCGCAGACAGTTCTTTAAGGTTTGTGCCGGTGGTCTCGCCGGAACAACTGCCGCCGCTTTAGGCTTTATGCCGTCAGTAGCAATGTCCAATGTCCGGGAATACAAATTACTCCGTTCAAAAGAGACCCGTAACACCTGTACCTACTGCTCCGTCGGGTGCGGATTGCTGATTTACAGCATGGGCGATGGTGCCATGAATGCCAAATCAGCAATTTTCCACGTCGAGGGTGACCCTGATCATCCGGTTAACCGCGGAGCGTTATGCCCGAAAGGTGCCGGTCTGCTCGATTATATTCACAGTGAGAGCCGTCTGCGTTATCCGCAGTATCGTGCGCCGGGTTCTGATAAATGGCAGCGTATCAGCTGGGATGACGCGTTTGAGCGTATCGCCCGCCTGATGAAAGCCGACCGTGATGCTAACTTCATTGAAAAAAACAGCGAAGGCACTACGGTAAACCGCTGGCTGACCACCGGGATGCTCTGCGCCTCTGCCGCCAGTAACGAAACCGGGATGCTGACCCAGAAATTTACCCGTTCCCTCGGGATGCTGGCAGTCGATAACCAGGCGCGTGTCTGACACGGACCAACGGTAGCAAGTCTTGCTCCGACATTTGGTCGCGGTGCCATGACCAACCACTGGGTTGATATCAAAAACGCCAACGTCGTTGTGGTAATGGGCGGGAATGCTGCGGAAGCACATCCTGTCGGATTCCGCTGGGCGATGGAAGCAAAAAATAACAACGATGCCACACTGATTGTTGTCGATCCGCGTTTTACACGGACCGCATCGGTGGCAGATCACTACATCCCGATCCGTTCCGGAACCGATATTACCTTCCTTTCCGGTGTGATCCTGTATCTGATGGAAAACGGGAAATTCCACGACGAGTATGTGCGCCATTACACCAATGCGCCGTTACTGGTCCGTGAGGATTATGCTTTCAGCGACGGTTTATTCAGCGGCTACGATGCTGAAAAACGCCGTTACGACAAAACCACCTGGAATTACCAGTTCGGTGAAGACGGTTATGCCCTGCGTGACGACACTCTGCAACATCCGCAGTGCGTGTGGAATCTGCTGAAAACGCATGTCAGCCGTTATACCCCGGATATGGTGGAAAAAATCTGCGGCACACCGCAGGCAGATTTCCTCAAAGTCTGTGAAATTCTGGCGTCCACCAGCCCGGCCAACCGTGCGGCCACTTTCCTGTACGCCCTCGGCTGGACCCAGCATACCGTCGGTGCGCAGAACATCCGTACCATGGCGATGATCCAGTTGCTGCTCGGCAATATGGGTGTGGCAGGCGGCGGCGTGAACGCCCTGCGCGGTCACTCCAATATTCAGGGGCTGACAGACCTGGGTCTGCTCTCCACCAGCCTGCCGGGTTATCTGACTCTGCCGTCTGAGAAACAGACCGATATCGGCAGCTATCTGAACGCGAATACGCCGAAAGCCACGCTGCCGGGCCAGGTCAACTACTGGAGCAACTATCCGAAGTTCTTCGTCAGCCTGATGAAATCGTTCTACGGCGATGAAGCAACCAAAGAGAACCAGTGGGGCTATGACTGGCTGCCGAAGTGGGATCAGGCTTATGACGTGCTGAAGTATTTCGACATGATGAATAAAGGCGAAATCAACGGCTATATCTGTCAGGGCTTTAACCCGGTTGCGTCCTTCCCGGACAAAAACAAAGTGGTCAGCTGCCTGAGCAAACTGAAATACCTGATAACCGTTGACCCGCTGAGCACTGAAACCGCGAGCTTCTGGCAGAACCACGGCGATATGAATGATGTCGATACCGCATCCATTCAGACTGAGGTGTTCCGTCTGCCATCCACCTGTTTCGCGGAAGAAGACGGCTCGATTGCCAACTCCGGCCGCTGGTTACAGTGGCACTGGAAAGCGGCGGATGCCCCGGGAGAAGCCCGTACCGATGGTCAGATCCTTGCCGGTATTCTGTGGAAAATGCGCGAACTGTATGAACAGGAAGGCGGTCAGGGTGTTGATCAGCTGATGAAAATGTCCTGGGATTACAAGCAGCCGTTTAATCCGGAATCCGACGAAGTCGCCAAAGAGAACAACGGCGTGGCCCTTGAAGATCTGTATGATGCCAACGGCAATTTACAGGCGAAAAAAGGCGAACTGCTCAGCTCCTTTGCCCTGCTGCGTGATGACGGCTCCACCGCGTCCTCCTGCTGGATCTACACCGGCTGCTGGACCGAACAGGGTAACCAGATGGCGAAACGGGATAACAGTGACCCGTCCGGCATCGGTAATACCCTTGGCTGGGCATGGGCATGGCCACTGAACCGCCGTGTGATCTATAACCGCGCCTCTGCTGATCCGCAGGGTAAACCATGGGATAAGAACCGTATTCTTATCGAATGGAACGGTAAAAAATGGGTCGGTAACGATATCCCTGACTTCAATACCTCTGCACCGGACGCCGGTACCGGGCCGTTTATCATGCAACCGGAAGGTTTAGGCCGTCTGTTTGCCATCGATAAAATGGCGGAAGGCCCGTTCCCGGAACACTATGAACCGTTTGAAACACCGATTGGTACTAACCCGCTGCATCCGGAAGTCGTTTCCAACCCGGCCGCCCGTATCTTTGAGGACGACAAAAAACGTCTCGGAAATCATACGGAATTCCCGTACGTCGGCACGACTTATCGTCTGACAGAACACTTCCATACCTGGACCAAACATGCACGGCTCAATGCTATCGCACAGCCGGAACAGTTTGTGGAAATCAGTGAAACCCTGGGGAATGCCAAAGGGATCAGCAGCGGCGACAAAGTAAAAGTCAGCAGTAAACGCGGCTTTATCCGCGCGGTTGCTGTCGTCACACCGCGTCTTCAGACACTGATGGTGGATGGTAAGCCGGTCGAAACGGTCGGAATTCCGATTCACTGGGGTTTTGAGGGTGCCGCCCAAAAAGGCTTTATCAGCAATACGCTGACCCCGGGAGTCGGTGACGCCAACTCGCAAACGCCTGAGTTTAAAGCGTTCTTAGTTAACATCGAGAAGGCGTAAGGAGGAATTATGTCCATGCAATCTCAAGACATTATCAAACGTTCTGCGACCAACAGCATAACGCCGCCTCCTCAGGCCCGTGACGACAAGTTTGAAGTCGCCAAGCTGATCGATGTATCCACCTGTATCGGCTGTAAAGCCTGTCAGGTGGCCTGTTCCGAGTGGAATGATATCCGGGATGACGTCGGGTTCTGTACCGGGGTTTATGATAACCCGACCGATCTCAGCGCCAAATCCTGGACTGTCATGCGGTTCAGCGAGACCAAAGAGAACGGCAAACTGGAGTGGCTTATCCGCAAGGACGGCTGCATGCACTGTTCGGACCCGGGCTGCCTGAAAGCCTGCCCGTCTGCCGGTGCCATTATTCAGTATGCTAACGGTATCGTTGATTTCCAGTCAGAACACTGTATCGGCTGCGGCTACTGTATTGCGGGTTGTCCGTTCAATATCCCGCGTCTGAATCCGAAAGATAACCGGGTGTACAAATGCACACTCTGTGTTGACCGGGTCAGCGTGGGCCAGGAACCGGCCTGTGTGAAAACCTGTCCGACCGGTGCTATCCATTTCGGCACCAAAAAAGACATGCTGGAAGTGGCGGATGAGCGCGTGCAGAAACTGCAAAAACGCGGCTTTGCCAATGCCGGTATCTACAATCCGGACGGTGTCGGCGGCACACACGTGATGTATGTGCTTCAGCACGCGGATAATCCGGAGCTCTATCACGGGCTGCCGAAAGATCCGCAGATTGATACACCAATCGATCTCTGGAAAGGGGTACTGAAACCGCTGTCGGCTATCGGGTTTATCGCCACCTTTGCCGGACTGGTTTTCCACTACGTGGGGATCGGCCCGAACAAAGAAACGGACGATGAGGAAGAGGAGGAAACTCACCATGAGTAAGAAAAGCAAAATGATTGTCCGCACGAAGTTTATTGATCGTGCCTGTCACTGGACAGTGGTGATCTGCTTTTTCCTGGTCTCCTTATCCGGTATTGCGCTGTTTTTCCCGACACTGCAATGGCTGACGGAAACATTCGGGACACCGGCGATGGGACGTATTCTGCACCCGTTCTTCGGTGTGCTGATTTTCGTCGTGCT
Organism: Morganella sp. BCCO 40_0007; assembly: GCF_032989665.1. Classification (NCBI taxonomy): domain Bacteria; kingdom Pseudomonadati; phylum Pseudomonadota; class Gammaproteobacteria; order Enterobacterales; family Morganellaceae; genus Morganella; species Morganella sp. BCCO 40_0007. Next base: position 139,264 of record NZ_JAVBIN010000013.1, read on the forward strand.
GATGTTTATGTTTTTCCGCTTCGTTAAGCACAACATCCCGGACAGAGAAGATCTGCCGTGGATTAAAAACATTATCGAAGTACTGAAAGGCAACGAGCACCATGTGGCGCGTGTCGGAAAATACAACGCCGGACAGAAAATGATGTTCTGGAGCATTATGAGCATGATCTTCGTCCTGCTTGCCACCGGGATCATCATCTGGCGTCCGTACTTTGCGCACTACTTCCCGATGTGGATGATCCGCTGGAGCCTGCTGATCCATGCAACGGCGGCCATCATCCTGATCCACGCTATCCTGATCCATATGTATATGGCTTTCTGGGTGAAAGGGTCGATCAAAGGTATGGTGGAAGGTAAAGTCAGCCGCCGCTGGGCGAAGAAACATCACCCGCGCTGGTATGAAGAAGTGGAAGCCGAAGAAGCTGCTGAGGAAGCGAAGAAGAAGTAAGCTGAAACATTCTGTATGACACCAAAAAGCGCACCTCAGGGTGCGCTTTCAGATTCTGTTTATTTATCCGGTGATGTATTACAAAAACCATCTTCTTCAGAAGAACCGTACAGCGTGATCCCCGAAATATCGATTTCCTTTTCCAGGCGGTGCAAATCATAATTTGCCTGTAAGCGCAGCCAGAATGCCGGGTTGCTGCCTAACGCTGCCGCTATCCGTATCGCCAGTGCCGGGGTCAGCGCCGTTTTACCTGATAAAAACCGGGAAACCGTTGCCGGTGTTACCCCGATATTTCCGGCAAACTGACGGACTCCCACCCCCAGATCAGTCAGTATATTGGCTACGATTGTACCGGGATGTGAAACAATAGCTTGTTTCATCAGTGATAATCCTCCAAATTTAAAATATACGCATCGCCATTTCTGAATTCAAATGTAATACGCCAGTTGGCTCTCACTGTTATTGACCAGATACCCACCCGATCCCCCCGCAGGGGATGTAATTTATAAATATGAATATTTAAATCGTCAATCATGGTTGCAGAATCAATAGCCTGCAAACGATCATTAATTCTGACAGCATCCTGAGCCGGAATCCCTGAAATAACACCGTTTTCAAAAAGTTGCTTAAGCCCTTTGTGTTTGAATGATTTGATCATCATTTCAGCTTCTGTTGCCTGACATGTAACACCGTATCATGGTGTTACTCATCATGCAACAGCTGGGCGTATACCCTAAAACAAAACCCGCCTTACGGCGGGTTTTTCACTGCTTCTCACAGAACAGGGGATTACTGTTCAAACATATCTTTCAGCCAGCCTGGGGCTTCTTCGCCCTGATGCTGAGCCGGGGCCTGCTGTCCGCACAGTGCCTGTGCATCTGTTGTCCAGACCGGTAATGTCCGGGTGACACCCACGCCGTTGCAGACAAAATTGCCGTCCGCATCCACTGCCATCTCTGCGATATCTTCCGGCGGTGTGAGGTTCAGCGCCAGCGGCGGCTGATTGTCCAGATAACGGCCGTAAAGCACCAGCGCACCGGAGCCACCGTACAGGCCGGACGGGCTGTTATCATCCAGTCCCATCCACGAAACGGTGACCTCTTTGCCGTCAATACCGACAAACCAGCTGTCGCGCATCAGGTTGGTGGTCCCGGTTTTCCCGGCCAGATGGTATTTACCGAATTTCGATCCCAGACGACGCGCTGCGGTACCGCGTTCCACTACCTGCTGCATACCGTAGAGCGTCATATACGCAGCCTGCGGGGCAACAGCACGCTGTGCCTGCGGGAAGCTCTGGTAAATCACCGTACCGTCTTCCGCAATCACGGAACGCAGAGCGGACAATGTCGCGCGGTTACCGCCGCTGCCGATGGTCTGGAACAGCTGAGAAACCTGCAATGGCGTCAGGTTTACCGCGCCAAGCAGCATCGCCGGAACTTTCTGGATATTTTTCGGCGGTGCGCCGAGACGGATAAAGGTATCAGCTACCGCATCCAGACCGACCGCCATACCGAGGTTAACCGTCGGCACGTTGATAGAGCGCGCCAGACCATCCACCAGCATCACACGGCCGCTGAAGGTTTTGCTGTCGTTACGCGGTGACCAGGTCCCGCCGCCGCCCGGGACATTGATGGTCAGCGGCTGATCGTCCAGCCAGGTATTCAGACGGTAAGAGTCCGGGATACCGAGCGCGGTAAGATAGGTCATCGGTTTTGCCAGTGAGCCGATAGAGCGCTCCGCTGCCATCGCGCGGTTAAACCCGGCAAACTGAGGCTGGGAGCCGCCGACCATCGCACGGACTTCGCCGCTGATGCGGTCAACCACCACCATCGCGCCTTCCAGCTCCGGTTTTTTACGTTCCGCACGGATAGCTTTCACGCCCTCTTCAACGGCATTTTCAGCCGCATCCTGTGAAACCGGATCAAGCGTGGTGAAGATTTTCACCCCGGACAGATCATCCACTTTATCGCCGAGCTTCTCGCGCAGTTCCTGGCGAACCAGCTGCATAAACGCAGGCTGCGGCGTGATCACACCACTTTTCTCTTTCACACCCAGCGGACGTGCGCTCAGGACATCATACATTTCCTGATCGATGACACCACCCTGGGTTTGCAGGAGTTTCAGCACCACGTTACGGCGCTCAAGCGCATTTTTCGGGTTACGCCACGGATTATAGACTGACGCCCCTTTCACCATACCCACCAGCAGTGCCACCTGGTCGAGGCTCAGCTCATCCACCGGACGGCCGAAATAATAGAGGCTCGCCAGCGGGAAGCCGCGGATCTGTTCATCCCCGCTCTGCCCCAGATACACTTCGTTGAGGTACAGTTCCAGGATACGGTCTTTGTCGTAACGATAATCCATAATGAGTGCCATATAGGCTTCATTGGCTTTACGCACCAGTGTCCGTTCGTTGGATAAGAACAGGTTTTTCACCAGCTGCTGTGTCAGGGTACTGCCGCCCTGTACCGCACGTCCCGCCGTCAGGTTTGCCAGCAGGGCACGTCCGATAGAGGTGATGCTGATACCGTCATGTTCATAGAAATTGCGGTCTTCGGTCACCAGCAGGGCTTTGACCAGCTCATCCGGGAAGCCGCTGCGGGCCAGGAACAGACGCTGCTCACCATTCGCGGACTGCATCATGGTGATCAGTTTCGGATCGAGGCGGAAAAAGCCGAATTCGCGGCCGTTATCCACGTTTTCAATTTTTTCCAGTCCGCTGCTGCCGAAGGTCAGACGGGCGTTGATCTGCCCCTCTTTACTGTCCGGGAAATCAAACGGGCGGCGCAGCATCTGAATGGTATTACCGGTCACAGAAAATTCACCGGCACGGGTGATTTTGGTGACTTTGCGGTACTGCATACCTTCCAGCAGTTTAACCATCTCATTCAGGCTGTAATCCATACCCGGCTCAAGGTTAACGGTGCGTCCGTAAACCGCGGCAGGCAGATCCCAGACTTTGCCGTCCAGGCGGTCACTGATTTTTCCGGCCAGATAAACACCGTAGATCCCCAGCAGGATAGCCATCACAATGCCGAGTTTGACCAGGAACCAGAACCAGCGCCAGCGTCGTTTAGGCGGCTTGTTTTTGCGCCCTTTTTTACTCATGCGCGCAGTATCCTCTTCATCGTCATAATCATCATCCGGCTCGTCATCACCAAATTCATCATCGTATTCAATATCATCGTCATAATCCTCATCCCGGCGGCGACGGCGGTCTGAGCGCCCTCTTTTTTTACCGGCAGAGGCTTTACTGCCCCTGCGGCCGGTGGGTTCACGATCAAAATCAGACATGGTCTCTCCCGTCAGTCTGTCTGCCGCACAGTGATGTGCCGGGCGGGACAGGCGGTTATTTCATCAGTCGCTATTGTCGCCGATTCCGGCAACAGACACAGTAAAAATCCGTTAAACAAAGGCTATCTTTGCATTTACATAAACTTTTTTACACGCTTTGTCGGCAGCGCGTTTGCCGGATCATCCGGCCAGAAATGTTTGGGATAACGCCCTTTCATCTCTTTCTGTACGTCCCGGTAACTCCCGCCCCAGAAGGCTTTCAGGTCAGCGGTCACCTGCAGCGGGCGGTGTGCGGGGGAGAGCAGACTGACCGTCACCGGCAGTCTTCCCTGCGCCACCACCGGCGTTTCACGGACACCATACATCTCCTGAATCCGGACTGCCATCACCGGCGGTTTATCCGCGGCATATTCTACAGGTATCCGGGTCCCGGTGGGTACTTCAAAATGACGCGGGAACTGTGCATCCAGCCATTGCTGCTGTGACCAGTCCATCCGCTGACGCAGCGCGCCGTACAGATCCAGCTTTGCCAGTTGCTGCTGATTGCGCACCCCGGTCAGATACGGCGACAACCACGTCTCAAGCGTGGCGAGCAGTGTATCATTATCTGCGGCAGGCAGTGTCTGTTCCGGAAACAGATCGTGTGCCAGCTGCTGGCGGATAAGTAACTGCTCACAGGCGTCACTGAACGGCAGAACAGACAATCCCTGTTCGCGGACCCAGCTGAGCAGAGCTTCGCGGACAACCTCATCAGACGGTGCCGCCAGCGGTTTGCGCTCAATAATCAGCTGTCCGCAGGTGACCGCCTGCCATGCCTGCCAGCTGCCTTTGTTTTCATCACGGGTAAGACGATTTTCGGTTTTCAGCAGATGCGGTGCCATTTCTGTCAGTTGTGACAGTGCAAACGGTACGGCTTTCAGTATCCGCGCATTAGCCTGCTGATCATTTTGCAGGATCAGCGGGGCGATAAGCCCCGGCTCATTGCCCAGCGGGCTGCTTTCATCCGTGACCGCGCCGGTGCCGTTTGCCAGCAGAAAGGTGCCGCCGCGTCCCCGGCTTCCGGCAATTCTGTCCGGAAAGCCCTGTAATAAGGTACGGCACAGCCAGCCACTGTCCGGATCATGTACCGGTTTTCTGACCGGCAGACCGGCGGCCTGTAATAGCTGTTGCGCCCGCTTATCCCACCGGGCGGAGGGATGAGTCAGATCATGCAGCAGATTACCGCTTCCCTCGCGGGAGGGTTCTTCCAGTGCCGCAATCAGCCGGGCAGCGTAATATATCTGTGCCGGTTCTTCATTAAGTGTGTACAGCCACAATGCAGAGAGGCGCGGTTCCGTGCCGGAAGCCGCCATCGCCTCACCTTTGGCGGTCAGTCCGCCCTGCGGCAGCAGACAGCCCATTTCTGTCAGTAATTTTTTCGCCACCTGTACCGCCACGGCGGGCGGGGTATCAAGCCAGGAGAGCTGAGATACTTCGCGGCAACCCCACTGCGCCAGATTCAGCATCAGCCCGGCCAGGTCACTGTGACAGATTTCCGGTTCACTGTGGGCAGCAGCACGTTCCGCTTCCGCCTGACCGCACAGGTGCAGGCAGATCCCCGGGGCAAGACGTCCTGCCCGACCTGCCCGCTGCGTCATTGATGAGCGGCTGATACGGCTGCGCACCAGACGGGTCAGACCGCTGCGCGGATCGAACTGTGCGGTTTTCTCCAGACAACTGTCCACTACCAGTGTCACACCTTCGATGGTCAGACTGGTTTCGGCGATATTGGTTGCCAGCACGATTTTGCGCATACCGGGCGGCGGCGGTTCAATCGCCTGCTGCTGCTCTTTCAGGGAAAGTGCGCCGTACAGCGGGCAGATAAGGGTATCCGCATCAGTTTTACCGGTCAGTTGTTCCTGTAACCGGCAGATTTCCGCCTGCCCCGGCAGAAATACCAGCACGGAACCTTCCTCCTGCTGATACAGCTGCAACACCGCACGGGCCACCTCACTGATAAAAGGCTGATGTGTACTGAGCGGCTGATAGCGTCTCTCCACCGGAAACGCACGCCCCTCTGCGGTGATCACTTCCGCCTGCGGCAGCAGAGACAGCAGTTGTTCATTATCTAAGGTCGCGGACATCACCAGCAGACGCAGATCATCACGCAGCGAGGACTGCACATCCAGCAACAGGGCAAGGGCGAGGTCGGCCTGTAAATTACGTTCATGGAATTCATCCAGAATAATGATACTTACTTCGGATAATTCCGGATCATGCTGTAACATTCTGACCAGAATTCCCTCAGTAACAACTTCAAACCGGGTGGCGGCACTGACCCGGGTTTCGCTGCGCATCCGGTAACCGACCGTTTCCCCCGGACGTTCGCCGAGCTGTGACGCCAGACGGTGTGCCACGCTGCGGGCCGCGATACGACGGGGTTCCAGCATGATAATCCGCCCGGTGACAGAAGCATCTTTCAGCATCAGCAGCGGCAGAACAGTGGATTTTCCGCTGCCGGTGGGTGCCTGTAACAATACCTGCGGGGCACTTCTCAGTGCCGTACTGAGTGCCGGATAAATGTTACAAACGGGGGAATATGTCACAAAAACCTCATCATTATCTGCTTAACTTTCGACGCACAACATTGTAGCATTGCCGCCCCCTGAAAAGTGCAGTCACATTGACAGGAGTTGTGATGGAATTTCATCCCCCGTTACAGGCGGGCACACTGGTACAGCGTTATAAACGTTTTCTTGCGGATATTATCACGCAGGACGGCCGCACAATTACTATTCATTGTGCCAATACCGGTGCGATGACGGGTTGTGCCACGCCGGGTGATACCGTCTGGTATTCCGAATCCGCTAATGCGAAACGCAAGTATCCGTACAGCTGGGAACTGACACAAACACAGGCCGGGCATCTGATTTGCGTGAATACCCAGCAGGCAAACCGGCTTGTGGCAGAGGCCATTGCGCAGAACCGAATCCCGGAACTTGCCGGGTATCAGACGCTCACGCAGGAAGTAAGATACGGCAGCGAAAACAGCCGGATTGATTTTTTACTGACGGACCCGGAGAAAAAGCCCTGCTATGCGGAGGTGAAATCCGTCACGCTGCTGGAAAACGGACACGGATATTTTCCCGACACCGTAACTTTACGTGGACAAAAACACGTACGTGAGTTACAAGCAATTGCTGAAGCGGGAAATCGTGCTGTTCTGTTTTTTGCTGTACTGCATTCAGGGATTGAGGCCGTATCGGATGCAGCACACATTGATAAAAAATATTCATCACTTTTGCAGAAGGCGTCACAATCCGGAACAGAGATTATTTGCTACAGAATGCGGATAACACCGGATGGCATCACTGCCGGAGAAAAGATACCCTTCTCATTCATGGGGTGAATATCAATTTTTTTAATAATAAATAGGATGTTTTGTAAGTTTCGGAGTAAATAAACACGCGGTTCTTCACACCTTACAAAACTAATGAGATCAAGGGTTGCATTATCCATAATCATCTGCTATCTATAGCGGCCTATTTTTCCCCTCTAAGGGATATTGTCAGACATGCGTGTGTAGGAGAAGCATTATGCAAGAAGGGCAAAAACGTAAAACCTCGTCCCTGAGCATTCTTGCCATTGCCGGCGTGGAGCCGTATCACGAGAAGGCAGGCGAAGAATACATGAACGAAGCCCAGTTGGCCCATTTCAAGCTGATACTTGAAGCATGGCGCAACCAACTCAGGGATGAAGTAAACCGCACTGTCACGCACATGCAGGATGAAGCCGCTAACTTCCCGGACCCGGTTGACCGTGCCGCTCAGGAAGAAGAATTCAGCCTGGAACTTCGTAACCGTGACCGCGAGCGCAAACTGATCAAAAAGATCGAAAAAACCCTCAAAAAGGTTGAGGACGACGATTTTGGTTTTTGTGAGTCCTGCGGGGTCGAAATCGGTATCCGCCGTTTAGAGGCGCGTCCGACCGCAGATTTATGTATCGACTGTAAGACACTCGCTGAAATCCGCGAAAAGCAGATGGCGGGCTGACAGGTTCACCACAGACGGCGCTTTAACAGCGCCGTCCGTTTTTCTGCCTCTTCAGATGATGGAATATTCTGCCGGCTCAGCGCCCGGTTATACCGGCCGCTTCGCACCCTCTCCCTCCGGTGCGCTTCATTTCGGCTCTCTGGTCACCGCACTGGGGAGTTATCTTCAGGCCCGTCATCTCGGCGGACGCTGGCTTCTCCGTATTGATGATATTGACCCGCCCCGCGAAGTCCCGGGTGCTGCGGATGCTATTCTGCGTATTCTTGATCACTACGGTCTGCACTGGGACGGCGATGTGCTGTATCAGTCGCGCCGCCATGACGCTTACCGTGATGTGATTGAACAGCTGAAAGCAACAGGACTGTGCTATTACTGTACCTGCACACGGCATGATATCCACGACAGCGGCGGCCACTACCCCGGTACCTGCCGTCAGCGCGGGCTGCCGCCGGATAATGCGGCGCTGCGGCTGAGAAGAACCCATCCGGTGTACCATTTTACCGATGGTTTGCGCGGAAATGTGTTTACGGATAACGCGACGGCAGAGGAAGATATCATTATCTTCCGCAAAGATAAGCTGTTTGCCTATAACCTGGTGGTGGTACTTGATGATGATTATCAGGGTGTGACCGAGGTGGTCAGGGGCGCGGATTTACTGTATCCCACCTCACATCAGCTCTCATTATACCGACAGCTCGGGCTGCCTGAGCCGCATTATCTGCATTTGCCGTTGATGCTGAGCCCGGCGGCGCGTAAACTCTCCAAGCAAAATCATGCCACCCCGGTGCCGCTCAGTGATCCGCGCCCGCTGTTATGGCAGGCGTTGCAGGTGCTCCGGCAGCCGCTGCCGGAGACAGATCCGCAGTCTCTTTCTCTGACTGAACTGCTGGCATACAGTGTGCAGAACTGGGATATTAGCGCCGTGCCACGTGATGATGTGGTGACAGACCGGGAATAATTCCGCAATATCCCGGGTAAGGCATTCTCAAAAAACCAAGTGTACGATATTATTAGTCGCTTATTTTTTAGATCATTTAATTGTTATACAGAGGTGTACCATTTTAAACCGAGTCGCAAAGTTCTGTCGCAGTCTGATTTCCCGCGAGAATAAAGCAGATTGCACAGAGGCTGCCAGTGAAAGGCCGGCCCCGGATGCTGACCATACGCAGCGGAATCCGTCACCCCGTGAAGCTTCCCCCGCGCGTCCTGCCGCTAAACGCAAAAAACCGGCAAAACATATGGATAACAGCGGGACAGTCAGCGCAACGGTAATTCCCCGCAACAGTCACTCTATTTCCCGCCAGGATATCAGCGAAAATGCGCTGAAGGTCCTGTACCGCCTGAATAAATCCGGTTTCGATGCTTACCTGGTCGGCGGCGGTGTCCGTGATTTGCTGCTGGAACGCAAACCCAAAGATTTCGATATCGCGACCAATGCCACGCCGGATGAAGTGAGAAAATTATTCCGCAACTGCCGCCTGGTCGGCCGCCGTTTCCGTCTGGCACACATTATGTTCGGACCGGATATTATCGAGGTCGCAACCTTCCGTGGTCCGCATGACAATAACGAACCGGCTGATGACGGCAAAGCCCGCTCTCAGCAGGGCAAAAACGGCATGCTGCTGCGTGATAATATTTTCGGCACCATCGAAGAAGATGCTGTCCGCCGCGATTTCACCATTAACAGCCTCTATTACAGTGTGGCTGATTTTACTGTCCGCGATTATGTCGGCGGGCTCGCGGATTTACAGCAGCGGATTATCCGCCTGATTGGTGATCCGGAAACCCGTTACCGGGAAGACCCGGTGCGTATGCTGCGCGCTATCCGTTTTGCCGCCAAGCTGGATATGACCATCGAGCCGAAAACGGCCGCGCCTATCCGTACGATGAGCACACTGCTGCGCGATATTCCGCCTGCACGTCTGTTCGAGGAAGTCCTCAAGTTATTACAGGCCGGTGACGGACACCGTACCTTTGAATTATTACGTGAATACGATCTGCTGGATATGCTGTTCCCGCTGGTTGCCGGACCGCTGAAAGAGAACCCGGACACCCCGCTGTCCCGTATCGTGGATCAGGTACTGAAAAATACCGACTACCGTATTCATAACGATCAGCGCGTCAATCCGGCTTTCCTGTTTGCCGTGATGCTGTGGTATCCGCTGTGTGAACATGCGGAAAAAGTAACTCAGGAGAGCGGACTGGCCTATTACGAAGCCTTCGCTATCGCCATTAATGACATCCTGGATGAACAGTGCCGCGCAATTGCCATTCCGAAGCGCCTGACCACCACCATGCGTGATATCTGGCAGTTACAGTTACGTCTGCCGCGCCGTCAGGGCAAACGCGCTGTCCGTCTGATGGAAAATCAGAAATTCCGCGCCGCCTTTGATCTGCTGGAACTGCGGGCCAATGTGGAAGGACGTCATGAATTGCAGGAGCTGGCTCACTGGTGGGCTGATTTCCAGCTGGCGAATGCCCCGCAGCAGCGCTCGATGGTAAGCGAACTGGGCAGTGATCCGGTCAAACGCCGTCCGCGTCCGCGCCGCCGCCATCCGCGTGCCCGTCAGGGTAACGGAAACAGCGAATCATGATTCCGGTCTATATTGCGATCGGCAGTAATCTTGCCGATCCTCTGGATCAGGTAAACCGGGCGATTGCAGCGCTGGATACGATCCCGCAAAGCCGCCTGGTGCGCCACTCTTCTTTTTACCGTACGGCACCGATGGGACCCGCAGGACAACCTGATTATCTCAATGCGGCTGCTCTGCTGGAAACCGATCTGACACCGCACCAGCTGCTCGACGCCACCCAGGCCATTGAACTGGCTCACGGCCGTGTCCGCAAAGATGAGCGCTGGGGTCCCCGCACATTAGACTTAGATATCATGCTGTTTGGTGATAAGGTCATCAGTGACGCGCGGCTGACGGTGCCGCATTACGGCCTGAAAGTGCGTGAATTTATGCTGTATCCGCTGGCAGAAATCGCCCCCGGGCTGATACTGCCGGACGGCGAATCACTGGCAGCGGTTGTTGCCCGTACCCCGGAAAACGGACTTGGCCTCTGGTCATCATCAGAGCCGGTACGCTGAACGCTCTGCTCAACAGACAGACAAAAGGAGACACTGATGCGGATTATTGAAACTGCGCTGATCCTGCGCAAAGAGATTGCCCGTCTGCGGACTGACGGCAAACGTGTTGCGTTTATCCCGACAATGGGAAACCTGCACGAAGGCCACCTGGCACTGGTAAAAGAAGCCCGCGCACAGGCGGATATTGTCGTGGTGTCTGTTTTTGTTAACCCGCTTCAGTTCCCGCGGGAAGATGATTTGCAGCGTTACCCGCGCACACTCCAGGCAGACTGCGAAAAACTGAGCAAAGCTCAGGTGGATCTGGTGTATGCACCGGCGGTCAGTGATGTCTATCCTCACGGATTCACTCACCAGACTCAGGTGATTGTGCCGCCGCTGGTCAGTCAGTGTGATGAACCTCATCAGCGAACCCGCCTGCGCGGAATCGCCACCGTGATGTGCAAACTGTTCAACCTGGTTCAGCCGGATATTGTTTTCTTCGGCACCAATGACCATCCGCGTTTCCTGACAGTCCGCCGTCTGATCCGTGATCTGAATTATGACATTGCGCTGGCCGCGATCCCGACCGTCAGGGAAAAAACCGGGCTGGCACTCAGTTCCTGTAATTCCCTGCTGGGCAAAGAAGAGAAAGAGGCAGCACCGCGCCTGTATCAGGTGATGCAGACTCTGGCAGATATGATCCGTGAACGCCCGAGCGCCATTGCCGAAAGTCTGGATAATGCACGTGATGATCTGAGCCGTGCCGGATTCCGTGATATCAGCCTGGAGATCTGTGATGCTGATGATCTGGAGGCTGTGCGGGTCAACAGCGGACAGGCTGTGATCCTGGCTTCCGCCTGGCTGGGGAATATCCGCCTGATCGACTGCCTGCACGTCAATATGCCGAACCCGGCAGACAGTGATACATCGACTCCGTCACTGTAAATAGCGTTCAATCTGCCTGAAAAGCCCGGTTTCCGGCGTGCTGCTGTAATGATGCAGCCGGAACCAGGCCAAAAGCCCGTCATAGCGGGCTTTTGGCCTGGTTCCGCCTGATAATACTGCTCCCGGGCATTTGCCACATCCTGCTGACTTTTCTGTCCCGCTGAATACCCTTTTTCCGCTGCGGTTACCAACAGCCCGGCAGCAGCAGCAGCCTGCTCCAGCGCCGCCAGCTGGACACCGCTGTGACGGAATACCTGATACTGACGCCTCAGATCACGCAGGCGTGTCTGCACCAGCGCATCCTGATCATACTGTGACTGCTGAATCTGAGCAGATGCTTTCCGCATCCCTGCCATATCCTTTCCGCCGCTGAACAGCGGAACCGAAAGATGAAACCCGGCACTGAGATTCCTGTAACGCTGCCCCACCGTGTCACTGCTGTCTGACTGAGTATCGGACCAGGCCGCAAAGATCTGTGCTGACGGCATAAATGCCCCGCGCTGCACCTCTGCCGCGGCTTTGGCCAGTGCGGTTTCATGTTGTGCCGCTTTGATTTCCGGATGTACTGTCAGCATCTGCCGCTCCAGCGCGGCATAATCCGCTTCCTTCAGTTGCGGCAGCCGGAACGCCCCCGGTTTCAGTACCGGAACATCCTGCATCCGCAACTGCGGAAGGCCGGTGAGATCCGATAAGGTGAGCAGCGCATTCAGGCTTTCCGCCTCTGTTTCAGCAAGTTGAGCCTGACGCTGACGCAGACGGGCCCGGGCTGATTCCACCTCTGTCATCGTTCCTTCCCCGAGCTTTAAAAGACGCTGTGCGGCGGTCAGCTGCGAGTTGTCCAGCGCCAGCCGGAGCCGGTCTGTTTTCTGTATTTCCAGGGCACAGGCCAGATTCAGATAGGCCGATACCAGCCGGTTCATCAGCGCTGCCTGCTGTATCTGCAATCCGCTTTCTGCGGCTGTACCGCGTATCTGTGCCGCCCGGTACTGATGATATGCGGTGTAATCCAGCAGCGGCTGCGTGACGACCAGATTGAGAGAGTGGCTGCGGTAACGCCGCTGATCCGTCACCGGTGCCCGCTGTGTCAGCCGGTTATACGGCGTACTCTGATAACTCAGTCCGGCTGAGGGCAGAAGGTGTGATTTCCCGGCGTCAGCCTCCGCCTGTTCCGCCTCATAGGCCTTACCTGCCGCACGAAATGAGAGATCGTTTTCCAGCGCAGGCTGACGAAGTTCTGATAATGTCACCGCCTGCACAGCGGCGGACAGCAAACACAACAGCGCCGCGCAAAAAATATTTGCAGGATACATACCCGTCACTCCTCTGTCAGCGCGAAAAAAAGCCTGTCAGTCACCGGCTTAAACAGATAGCTGAGCAGAGATCGCTCCCCGGTGCGGATAAAAATCTCAGCGGGCATCCCGGGTTTGATCACCTGAGCGGCGGCCGTTTCCGGCACCGCGATCTGAATCTGATAATAAGGCTCACCGGTTGCCGGATTTGTCAGACGATCGGCGGAGATCATCGTCAGTTCGCCGCGTAGTTTGGGTGTCAGGTTCTGATTAAACGCGGTAAACAACAGATCGGCGGTCTGACCGGGAGCCACTTTATCTATCCACTGCGGTGATAATTTGCCTTCAATAATCAGCGTCTGCTGTTCCGGCACCACGGACATCAGTTTTTCCCCTGCCCGCACCACACCACCGGCCGTAAACACCGATACATCCATAATAGTGCCGGTCACCGGTGCGGTGATGACATGCTGATCCAGCCGGTCATTCTCAATAACCTGCTGTTTTTTCAGCTCACTGCGCTGCACTGACAGACGCGATAACTCCTCGCGGATCCCGCTGTGAAAAGCAGCCCGCCGCTGTGTGATCTGTTCTGACTGAGCGGCTTTCTCTTCTTCCGCACGGCTTATCTGTATCCGGGTATCATCCGCCTGATTGCGCAGTGCCGCGCTTTCCCGCACGATTTCCTGGTAGCGGTGGCGCGGCAGATATCCCTCATCAGCCAGCGATTTCAGATTTGCAGCCTGTGCTGTCAGGCTGTCTGACTGCTGAATGGTGCTGCGGATAATCTCCCGCAGGGTAATAAGCCGCCGCGTCAGCCCGTCAATCACAACCTGACGGGCCTGAATGTCACTCTCCAGCTCAAGCCGCCGGTCAGCCAGCAGTGCATTCTGTGCCTGCAATTGTGCCTGCTGATAGTCAGGCGGTGCATAAAATATGTCTTCCGCCGCCGGTGTAAATGCCTGTTCACCGCGCAGTTCGGCCTCCAGCCGCCGCTGTATCAGCAGCGTGCTGTCGAGCTGCCCGGCCAGTGACTCCGCCTGCGCCAGAGCCTGCACCGGACGCAGCCGCACCAGCACCTGATCTTTCTCCGCCCGCTGACCATTCTGTACATAAATATCAGCAATCACACCATCCGCCGGGGACTGCACCTGTTTGATATTACCGGCAACCACAACGGTTCCTGAGGCGGCAACACCCTGATCCAGCGGTGCAAATCCCGCCCACAACAAAAAACCGGCAAGACCGGCGGCAATAACAAAACATCCTGCCCGCTGATATCCGCGTGTGTCTGTTTTTACCCCCGGCTCCGCTGAAAGCAATTTAGTTATCATTATTTTTACCCGCCTGATGATTAAGTGTTTCAATGACCTTCTCTGTGGGGCCAAAAAGCTGCATCCGTCCGCCGGATAACAGCAGCAGTTTGTCTGTCACCGACAGCAGTGGTTTATGGTGAGTAATCAGAACGATTGTTTTTTTCTGTGCTTTCAGTGTATTAACAGCAGATATCAGCGCATTCAGCCCGGCATCATCCAGGGCGGCATTGGGTTCATCGAGGATGATCAGTGCCGGTGAGCCGTACAGCGCCCGTGCCAGCGCGATCCGCTGACGCTGGCCACCGGAAAGCCCGGTGCCGTCTGCGCCGGTCAGGGTTTCATATCCCTGCGGCAGTTGCAGGATCAATTCATGTACCTGTGCCAGTTGTGCCGCACGGATAATACTTTCCGGGTCCGCATCCGGGTCAAAACGGGCGATATTATCAGCGATTGTGCCGGGAAAAAGCGCAACTTCCTGGGGAAGATAACCGATATACTGCCCGGATACGGCTTTATCCTGCTGACAGAGATCTGCCCCGTCGAGCCGGACAGCTCCCCGCCCGGCAGGCCACAACCCGGCGAGTAATTTAGCCAGCGCGGATTTCCCGGCTCCGGACGGGCCGATAATCCCCAGCACGTCTCCCGGTCCGAGGCTGAAATGCAGATTGTGTAACAGCGGTACGTCACAGCCCGGATAACCCGCCTGCATCACGGAAACAGACAAATTCCCTGCCGGATGCGGCAGTGCCAGCTTCTGAGGCGGCTGCGGATGAGCCGCCAGCAGTGCCGCGAGCCGCTGATACGCCAGTCTGCCCTCTTTCGCGCTTTTCCACACTCCGGTGACCTGCTCAACCGGCGACAGCGCCCGTCCCAGCAGAATCGACCCGGCGATCATCATACCCGGTGAAATGGTATTATCCAGCGCCAGCCAGCCGCCCAGCCCCAGCATCAGGGATTGCAGGATCAGGCGGACGGTTTTGGTGATTGCCATAATTTTTGCTGAATAATCACTGGCCCGCGTCTGCTCATGCAAACTGCCGCAGTGGCGGTTCAGCCAGCGCTGACGCAGATGCTGCTGCATCCCCATCGCCTCTGCGGGCTCCGGATGGGCAAGATGGCTGCTCTGCATACCCTGTGCAGCGGCAGACAAGCGGTTCGCGGCGGTCAGCGGCGGCCCGGAAAGCCGTTCATTAAGCAGTGCAAGCGCTATCAGCACCGCTGCGCCGCCGCAGGCAAATACGCCCAGCCACGGATTAAACAGCGCGATCACCAGCAGATAAAGCGGGAACCAGGGCAGATCGAGAAAGGCAAAGATACCGTTACCGGTTATAAACCGGCGCAGGATCATCAGGTCGCTCTGTGCCTGCTGCGGCAGATGGCCCGCAGTACTGTGCAGTTTTGCCTGAAATGCCGAATCATAGACGCGCGTATTCAGTGCCAGATCAAACTGGTTGCTCATGCGGATCACCAGCATATTACGCAGATAATCCAGACCGCCGGTCAGTGCCAGCAATCCGGCCATCATCAGTGTCAGCATCAGCAGTGTCATTTCATTGCCCGAGGGCAAAACACGGTCGTACACCTGCAACATATACACAGACGGCACCAGCATCAGCAGATTAATCAGCGCACTGAATAATGCGAGTGAGATAAACAGGGATTTTCGGGCGGCAATAAATGCCGTAATGTCATTTCTGGTTTTCCCGGAAAGCATACACAGGGACTCCGCCCGGCATACCCGCCGGGATGTAAGATGATTTGTCATAGAATAAAGAGAACCGTTACTCTTTCAGAAGATATGCACCCTTTTCATGCCAGATTTCCGCACGGTAACGGCCGGGGGATTCGGCAGAAAAGAAATAACGGGTGGTGCCGTCTGATGTCACAAAAGCAATGCCGTCCGGTGCCGGACGCCAGGCTGATATTTGCGGCTGTCCCGGAAAATGCAGCTGAAATCCTTCCGCTGTTTTATCGGGAACACTCGTCAGCGTGACAGGTTGTGTCTGCCCGTCTTCCGTGAACTGCCAGTTACCCTGAAGTTCTTCAGCGGCGGGAATTCTCTGACTGACTGCCGTGCTCTGCCCTGATAACAGCAGCGAAAACAGTAATAATGAGGGTCTGCTGATTTGCATGGTGACTTCCTGAATGCTGCGGACGCCGCACCGGCCGCGCCCGCCTGCTGCGTTAAACGATAAAGTCAGTGTGAACATTCACCATACCGGTGATATCCACTTTAAAATCAGGCTGACACTGATTTCCGCTGACATTAATCAGCAGCTCTGTCAGATTCCGCCCGCCATCATACTGCACGACCGCTTCACCGGCCGCACCGCTGAATTTATCGGTGAAATAGATAAATTTTTCCCCGTCACGGTTCTGATTCAGCCCCTGTAAATCGATCATGTCCAGACCGGTTGAGAAATCACGGATATGATCCGGACGGTCATACAGAGAATCCGTCACTGCCGAGAATACAAAGATATCACTCCCGGTGCCGCCCCAGAGCTGATCCTGTCCCGCTCCGCCGTACAGCACATCATCCCCGCCGTTGCCCTTCAGGATGTTGTTCTCGTCGTTGCCGATGATCACATCATTTCCGCGCCCGCCAAACGCATTTTCAATCTTCACACCATGTGCGATTGACACATTTCCGGTCAGGCCGCCGACATCCGAAAAATCGCCTTCCCGCAGCGAAATTTTCTGATCCTGCTTATAACGGGAGAAATTCAGGGTGTCATTTCCGCCGCCGTCCCAGACGGTGAAAATAAGCTTATCTGAGGTACTTTTTGCAGAGTAGTAATCTCGCCCGGTATTGGAATCAAAGCCATAAACGGTGTCACCGGTACGGGTGTGATAATTTGCACCGTACAGTTTCTGAATCGCGGTAATATCATCCAGCAGCGGCGCGGAAGCGTAATAGCCTTTATGATCCGCGCCGGTGATTTTCTCACTCCAGTAGCTCATTACACTGTACTGGCGCGTGTCCTCCGCATAATCCGCGTCTTTGTAAGAAGGCACGCCCTGACCCGCGTTATAATTGCCGGGATGATTTAATCCCAGGGTATGACCAATCTCATGAGTAAACGTCAGACGCCCGTAGTTTCCGGCCACCGGTGTCACGTTCAGCGCTCCGGGCTCCGAGCTGTACCAGGACTGACCGGAAACATCAAAGCCGCGGGCATCTGTGTATGGCCGGCCATAGTTATCTGTGGTGTGCGGCAGCCAGGCATATGCCTGTGTATATTTATCACTGATATACCCGAAAGTGATATTGGTGTAAATCTCCCCTCTTCCGGCCTCGACTTCAGTAAATGTAATGTTTGCCACATCTGCCCAGGACTGTAATGATAAGCGTGCCTGGTCTTTCTGATACTCGTTGAATCCCCGTAAACCGGTATTTCCTGCCGCGTTATAATAAATCCCTTCCCACGTCGGGAATGAATAAGTCACTTCAGCAGACTGCCCGGTAATCCCGGCACCATTCCAGCCGGTATTCGTTCTGGCAATATAGTTTCCGGCCTCAAAGGCATCATATGAGATTTTGTTATTAATCAGGCGCCCGCCTCCCCGCCCCGGACTGCTCAATACCTCATCGATAAGCGTCCACCCGTCTTCTGTGCCGTATGCAGCGATACTCATAAAAATATCTCCGTATGTAATAATAAAACAGAATGAAATTTATCCTTAAACATCAGTTAACCGCCGGAATTCACCAGCCCGCACACGATAGACACATTAATTTAATTAATCTATTTGGTAAGGAATAAACGCATACTAATTCTGTGATTTGGCTTTGGCACCGGAGGGAACGGGAGAAGGTCTGTATTAATCAGGGATAAACCGAGGAAAAATAATTACATAGCGCAAGAAAATAATAAGGACAGATACAAAAAGCCCGGCAACAATGTGCCGGGCTGATTATCAGAATACCGGATCAGGTTCTCAGGCCGCGTCCTTTTTCAATCAGACGCCAGGTCAGCAGGTAGAACGCCGCAATAAACAGGCTCAGTACCCCGAGAGTGGTGGTCAGAGAGACATCACTGATACCGAGGAAACCATAACGGAATCCGCTGATCATATAGACAATCGGGTTCAGTTTGGACACCCCCTGCCAGAATGCCGGTAGCAGTGTCAGCGAATAAAACACCCCGCCAAGATAGGTCAGCGGCGTCAGGACGAACGTCGGGATTATGCTGATATCATCAAAGCTTTTCGCAAACAGCGCGTTAAGCAGCCCTGCCAGCGAGAACAGAACGGATGTCATCAGCAGGGTTGTGATGATCATAAACCAGGAGTGGATCTGTAACGGCACAAAGAACAGCGACACCAGCGTGACTAAAATTCCGACCAGCACACCGCGCGCCACCCCGCCGCCGACAAAACCGGCAATAATCACGTGCGTCGGCACCGGTGCCACCAGCAGTTCCTCAATGCTTTTCTGGAATTTTGCCCCGAAAAACGATGAGGATACGTTGGCATAGGAGTTAGTAATCACTGACATCATAATCAGGCCGGGTACGATAAACTGCATGTAACCGACACCGCCCATTTCACCAATCCGGTTACCGATAAGATTGCCGAAAATAATAAAATAGAGTGACATGGTGATCACCGGGGGGATCAGTGTCTGAACCCAAATCCGCATAAAACGGGTGATTTCTTTGCGCCAGATTGTTTTCAGCGCCACCCAGTACAGCGACATCATTTCGCAGCCTCCAAATCATGATTCACCAGATGCACAAATAACTCCTCCAGCCGGTTCGCTTTGTTACGCATACTGAGGATATCAATACCCTGCGCATTCAGCTGGGCAAAAACACCGTTCAGCCCCTGTCCGCGACGGACATCCACCTCCAGCGTTGAGGTGTCGGTCAGCCGGAAAGCATAGCCCTCAAGCTGCGGCAGCGGATTTTTCGATCCCAGATCGAGGATAAAGGTTTCAGATTCCAGTTTGCCGAGCAGCTCTTTCATACTGGTATTTTCCACCAGCTCACCGTGCTGGATAATCCCGATATTACGGCACAGCATTTCCGCTTCCTCGAGATAATGCGTGGTGAGAATAATCGTGGTGCCCTGTGCATTAAGGGTTTTGAGAAATCCCCACATCGAGCGGCGCAGTTCGATATCCACCCCGGCTGTCGGTTCATCGAGGATCAGCAATTTCGGCTGATGCATCAGAGCACGGGCAATCATCAGACGGCGCTTCATCCCGCCGGACAGACGCATCGCGCGCTCATCACGTTTCTCCCACAAATCCAGCTGCGTCAGATACGTTTTCGCACGCTCCTGCGCCAGTTTGTGCGGCACCCCGTAATAGCCGGCCTGCTGTAAAACGATCTGCAGTACCGTCTCAAACGGGTTAAAGTTAAACTCCTGCGGTACCAGGCCGAGCTGACGTTTGGCTAAAACCAGGTCGGTATCGATGTCATAACCGAACACGGAGACTTTTCCGCCGGTTTTATTCACCAGCGAGCTGATAATGCCGATAGTGGTGGATTTTCCCGCGCCGTTCGGACCCAGCAGGGCGTAAAAATCGCCGGCACTGACTTTCAGGTCGATTCCCCGTAAAGCCTGCACGCCTCCCGCATACTGCTTGGTTAATTGTGATATTTCCAGTGCATAGGTCATAACAGAAAAATACCTTTTTAATTTAGAAATTTGGGTGCAATATAAGCCGCAATAATACCTGCGAACCGAAATCGGTTCTTGACAATTCGTCTTCTTTACTGAAATTATTTAATAACAATTTATTAAAATTTAAATTTTTTATACAAGAGATTCTAGCGAAAGGATCTGCAACAGGCTATCCGTCATGATGAAAAAAATCGAAGAACTGTTTGCGCATAACAAACAGTGGTCCGAATCTGTAAATGAAAAAGATCCGGAGTTTTTCAAAGAGTTAGCACAGGCTCAAAAGCCCCGTTTTCTCTGGATCGGCTGCTCTGACAGCCGTGTTCCTGCCGAAAAACTGATCGACGCCGCACCGGGCGATCTGTTTGTGCACCGTAATGTGGCCAACCTTGTCATCCATACCGATCTGAACTGCCTGTCAGTTATCCAGTATGCCGTGGATGTGCTCCAGGTTGAACATATTATCGTCTGCGGTCACTACAACTGCGGCGGTATCCAGGCGGCCATTGAGGGCACCGAGCTGGGGCTTATCAATAACTGGTTACTGCATATCCGCGATATCTGGTATCAGCACAGCTCCCTGCTGGGCGAACTCGCACCGCAGGATCGCATCAACCGCCTGTGTGAACTGAACGTGGTGGAGCAGGTCTATAACCTGGGTCACTCGACGATTATGCAGGCAGCGTGGAAACGCGGCCAGCGTGTGATGATCCACGGCTGGATCTACGGGATTAACAACGGTCTGCTGCATGATCTGGATATCAGCTCTGACAGCCGCGAGAAAATGGAACTGGTTTACCGCCAGGCCGTCGCCAAACTCTCGAACATGCCGTCGTCCTGATCACTGTAAAAGCAAACGGCACCCGCAGGTGCCGTTTTTATATTCACAACCGGAAAAATTACTCTTCCAGCAGTGTCACATGACCGATATACGGCAGGTGGCGGTAGCTCTGGGCGTAGTCGATGCCGTAACCCACCACAAATTTGTCTTCAATTGCGTAGCCGACCCAGTTAACCGGAACATCCACCTCACGGCGGGACGGTTTATCCAGCAGAGTGCAGATAGCCACGGAGTTCGGGCCGCGCAGAGACAGAATGTCACGTACACGGTGTAATGTATTGCCGGAATCAATGATATCTTCCACGATCAGCACGTCTTTGCCGCGGATATCTTCGTCCAGGTCTTTGACAATTTTCACATCACGGGTGGACGAGGTGCCGCTGCCGTAACTGGATACCGTCATAAAATCGACTTCATGAGGAACATCAATTTTACGGCACAGGTCAGCCATAAAAATAAAAGATCCTTTCAGTAACCCGACTAAGACCAGCTCTTTGTTGCTGTGACGATAGTGTGCGGAAATTTCGCTGCCGAGATCGGCAACGCGCTGCTGGATCTCAGCTTCGGAGATCATTGTATCTAAGGTGTGTTTCTTCATGATTTTTGTCGTCAACGGTACGCTGTTTCAGTGGTTCGGCATTAAACCCGGTTTAATACCGGTCAGAAAGCGCGTTAGTTTAGCATACCACGGACAGATAAACAGTATCCGCGCCATGACTGACGCGGATTGTCACCGGGTAATTTTATATTCAGGCCGTGACAGTAAAGCCCGTCATCATACCGGTATCTTCATGTTCCAGCAGGTGACAGTGCGCCATAAACGGATGCGCATTAGTGGCCGGATGGTCAAATTTCACCAGTACTTCGCTGACATTGCCCTCGATCCTGACCATATCTTTCCAGCCCTGCCGGTGAGCCGCCGGTGTACGTCCGCCCTCACTGAGAATACGGAAACGGGTGCCGTGGATATGGAACGGGTGCAGCATCATGTCGCCGACGCCGGAGATAACCCAGCGCTCCGCCTGTCCCTGCCTCACATCAAATGCGCTTTCCGTCATGGAGAACGGAATACCGTTGATACTGTTGGCGTTCATCAGATCAACATCGCCGGAGCCGCAGTGACCGCCGCCGTTGTGCATACCACGGCTCATTCCTTTCATTCCGCCCATATGTCCGCCGCTCATATGGCCGCCGCCCATGTTGCCGTGCATGCCCATTCCGGCCATCGCCTGCGGGCCGTATTTATCGGTCAGCATCATCATGCCCTGCATATCAAGGCGCATATCCATCATCAGACGAAATTCACGTACCGGCAGGCGGGAGGTATCGATCAGAGCCGGCATCGCCGCCAGCACATCCGGCAGTTTGCCGCGCGCGGCATCGAGTGTCGGACGGATGGACAGCACCGGCAGCGCCTCATCAAACGGTGCCAGCGTCATTCCCATCTGACGTACCGGTAAGGTGACAATATCAAAGACTTTTCCGTCTGATGTATCCACCAGCACTTCAAAACGTTCTCCCGGCAGCATCGGCAGTTCCTGCACTTTTACCGGTTCGGCCAGCAGGCCGCCGTCACTGCCGATCACATACAGCGGACGTCCGTCACCGGCCGCCATCCGCAGACTGCGGGCATTACAGCCGTTGAGCAGACGCAGGCGCAGCCAGCCGCGCGGTGCCATATGCTGCGGGTAAACCGCACCGTTGGTCAGCATGGTGTCACCAAACCAGCCGACTGCGGCGGACATCACATCCAGCTGATAATCAATTTTACCGTCTGCGGTCAGGCGCTTATCCTGCAAGACCACCGGGATATCATCCGTTCCCCACTCACCCGGCAGGCCGGTTGATGCGGTATTATCATCTTCAATCAGCACCAGTCCGGCCAGTCCCATTGCGACCTGATGGCCGGTTTTGCCGTGGGTGTGCGGGTGGAACCAGCAGGTGGCTTCCGGCTGATCCGGCGTGAAACTGACCGTACGGGTACTGCCCGGGGCGATAATGGCCTGCGGGCCGCCATCCTGTTCACCACTGATTTCCAGGCCGTGCCAGTGGACGGTTGTCGCTTCCGGCAATTTATTGACGATATCCACCGTAACCGGCTTACCGCGCCGCAGTTTCAGCGCCGGGCCCAGCAGGTCGCCGTTATATCCCCAGGTTTGGGTGGTTTTTCCGGGAATAAACACCATCTGCCCCTGCTGAATATTCAGGGTGATTTTTTGTGCATTATCCGCCGTTAACAGCGGCGGAATGCCGAGTGCCGGACGTTCCTGCGCCGCAAAGGCAAACCGGCTCCATGCCGGCAGCATCGTGGCAGCACCTAAGAATGCGCTATATTTCAAAAAATCGCGTCGTTGCATGATATGCTTCCTTTATCATCAGTGGTGATATGCTATGACAAAATGATTGGGTTCTGTTATAGCGCAGGCTAAACCCTGCCCTAAGGGCAAGGTCAATGTATTACCTTTGCGGGAATAAGGTCTTTACATCTCTTTAGTCAGCGGATGCAATCTGCGACAAAACTATTAAAATCTTCACATAAACTGACAGGCGATACCGGTAAACTACTCACTATGAAACTATTCTTTCACGCTTTATTCAGCTGTGTCCTGCTGCTTTCCCTTCCCGCGAAAGCGCTGACGCCGTCACAGGCTGAGGACCTCGCCGGACTGACTGCGGTTTTTATTTATCTGAAAAATGATTGCGGTTATGAAGATCTGCCGAATTCCCGTATCGAAAAAGCGATCTTACTGTTTGCCAAAAGTAACCGCTGGGATATGAGCAATTATGATACCCGGCAGATGGCGGCAATGAATAAAGAGAACTATTTCGACATCAAACAGATAAAGCTGCCGGAAAACTACAAATGCACCGCACTGGCACGTGATTCACTGCCGTTGCTTGCTTATGTGAAATAATTTCCCTGCAACCGAATCGGTTAAGCGGTAAAAAAACAGCCGGAGAGCGGATTTCTGTATGAATATCCTCGATTATCACCCGCTATATTGATATAACCTCTGTCAATAATTGATCCCTCTCTGCTGATAATACGCTGTCCGGACATGATAAAAATAGTGCTCATCGATGACCATATAGTTGTGCGATCCGGTTTCGCTCAGCTCCTGACACTGGAGCCGGATATCACTATCGCCGGACAATATGCCAGTGCAGCGGAAGCCTGGCCTGAACTGAGCCGTCCGGATATTGATGTGGTGATCATGGATATTTCCATGCCGGATGAAAACGGATTACAGCTGCTCGCCCGTCTGCGCGGGCGCAAAACCACGTTCCGTACCATTATCCTCAGTATTTATGATACCCCCGCCTTTGTGCAGAGTGCGCTGGATGCCGGTGCCGGTGCTTATCTCACCAAGCGCTGCGGCCCGGAAGAACTGGTGCAGGCGGTGCGTTCCGTGCATCAGGGCGGCTGCTATCTGTGTGCGGATGCCATGCGCGCACTGCGCCAGTCACCACCGGAAAACCGTGCGCTGGAAGAACTGACCCCGCGTGAGCGTGAGGTATTTGATCTGCTGGTGGCCGGGATTAGTGTGCGGGCTATTGCGGATAAACTGGCGCTCAGCCATAAAACCGTGCATGTCCACCGCGCCAATGTGCTGGGTAAACTTCAGTGTGAAAACACAATTGATCTGGTTCATTTTGCCCTGGCGCATCACCTGATCGCAGGGCAATAAGCCATGAGGCGCGGCGCTCGTCTGCTGTTACAGTCGGTGTTTCTGCTGTTTACCTATTCACTGACCTGGATAGGTCTGTGGATCATCGGTTTTTATCTCAGTCAGAACAGTGTGTTATCCGCGTTTTTTCTGCCGGAAGGCTTGCGGCTGGCGCTGATGATCCTGCTGTGGCGGCGTTTCTGGCCGAGCCTGTTGCTGGCGGAGCTGCTGCTGAATATCTGGCTGGCGCAGGAACAGTTGCTGTCGCAGCCGGTGATCCTGCTGTCGCCGCTGCTGAGCCTTATCAGCGCCTTTATTATCCAGACCACCTGGTGGCGCTACACCCTTTACTGGCAGCGGCTGTTACTGCTGATCGCCGGTGTCGGTATCAACAGTCTGCTGCACACCCTGGTGTTCAGCCTGCTGACCCCGCTGAGCGTCAGCCAGATTTTCCTCACCACGCTGACCGGCGGTATTCTGCTGACCCCGTTCGTCTATCTGATCTATGAATACCTCCATGAACAGCATTTCCGCCTGATCCTGGATTACGGCACACCTGATCCGCAGCTGCGCACCTCATTACTGATGTGGTGTTTTCTGTTTTGCCTGGCCGGGCTCAGCGCCCAGATCTTTTTTACCCCGGAAATTGAGCGCCTGCTGGTGCTGCTGGTCTTTATCCCCAATGTCTTTATGGCATACCGCTACGGCTGGCAGGGCGGTGTGCTCTCCGCTCTGCTCGGCAGTCTGATTATCACTTTTGCCCGCCAGTTTAACGGCGCATTTGCTGATTTGCAGGAATTACAGATGTTTATGAGCACCCAGGCGCTGATTGGTATCGGCCTCGGGATTGCCATCAGCCGTCAGCAGCAGTTGTCACGTAATTTACAGCGCTACCGCGAACGGCTGGAGCAGGAGTTACAGGCACGGCGGGATCTGATGCAGCAACTGGTGCACACGGAAGAGGATGTCAAAAAAGCCATTGCCCGTGAGCTGCATGATGAAATCGGCCAGAACATCACGGCAATTCAGATCCAGTCGATGCTGGTCAGAAAAACCGCACCAGATCCGCAAAGCAGCCGTGCGGCAGCACAAATCAATGACCTGGCACAGAAAATTCACCAGTCCACCCGCCAGCTGCTGCGTGAACTGCGCCCGCCGGTACTCAGTGAAATGTCTCTCGAAAATGCACTGCGCCATCTGATTACGGAATTTGCTTTCGGCGAAAACGGTATTCAGTGTGAGTTTCATTACGAACTGGAACAACAGCCGGAAAATGAAACGGTGCTGTTCACTCTGTACCGGCTGGTGCAGGAATTGTTAAATAATATCAGTAAGCATGCCGGTGCCACCCATATCCTCATCATCCTGAAACAGCAACGTGACACGATACAGCTTCATGTCTCTGATAACGGCATCGGTATCCCGGAGAGCAAACGCCGCGGTGGCTTTGGTCTGCGCGGTATTGAGGAGCGTGTCCGGGCGCTCGGCGGTGACTGGACACTGACCACCGCCGGCGGAACCCGGATTATTGTTAACCTGCCCACATTTTCTGATGAAAATCACGAAAACTAAGACTTATTCTTAGTCATCTACTACCTTCTCTCATCCTTTTTGTTGACAGATTGATTACATTTGCAGCCGGAACGGAAAATAACATAATGGCCGGAAAACAGACCGAAACCATGGATAAAACCTATCAATTCTGGCGCAACAAACTGATGCTATCGATGATAATCGGTTACGCCACGTTTTATCTGACCCGGAAGAGCTTCAACTTTGTGATGCCGGTGATGCAGACCGAACTGCATCTCGATAAAAGTGATATCGGTCTGATAGCGACCGCGTTTTATCTGAGCTACGGTCTGTCAAAATTTGTATCGGGTATTTTCCATGATATCACCGGTTACCGCTGGTTTATGGGGGCCGGACTGTTTATGACCGGTGTGCTGAATATTGTGTTCGCCTGGTGCCTGTCATTCCCTGCTCTGCTGATTGTCTGGACACTGAACGGATTTTTTCAGGGCTGGGGCTGGCCGCCGTGTGCCCGCATTCTGACACACTGGTATTCACGCAACGAACGCGGCTTCTGGTGGGGATTATGGAATATCTCCATCAATCTCAGCGGTATTACCCTGCCGCTGCTGACCGCCTGGCTGGCGACCCGTTACAGCTGGCAGACTGCCCTGATAGTTCCCGGTATTATCGGGATGGTCACCGGCCTGTGGCTGTGCGGCCGGTTGCACGGCACGCCGCAGGAGGAAGGATTACCGTCTGTCGGACAATGGCGGCATGACCCGTCAGAGCTGCGTCAGGAGCAGTTATCCCCGCCGCTGCCGATGCGGGTGATCCTGAAAGAGACAATTTTATGTAACCGGATGATCTGGTTACTCGGTTTTTCCTACATTCTCGTTTATCTCATCCGGATGGCGATCAATGACTGGGGAAACCTGTGGTTATCCGAAACACACGGCAGCAATCTGCTCAGTGCCAACGCGACGCTGTCACTGTTTGAACTGGGTGGTTTGCTGGGTGCGGTCTGTGCGGGCTGGGGATCGGATATTTTATTCCGTGGTCAGCGCGCCCCGATGATTCTGCTGTTTTCCCTCGGCCTGTTTATTGCTGTCAGCGCCCTGTGGTTAATACCGATTCATCATTACGGACTGCTGGCGGTGTGTTTCTTCAGTACCGGCTTCTTTGTATTCGGGCCGCAAATGTTAATCGGACTGGCGGCGACAGAATATTGCCATAAAAAAGCCGCCGGTACGGTAACGGGTTACCTGGGTCTTTACGCCTACTTAGGGGCGGCAATGGCCGGGTGGCCGCTCGCGCAGGTCATGGCACATTACGGCTGGCAGGGCATGTTTACCCTGCTGACCAGTGCCGCGGCACTGACGGGATTACTGCTGATGCCGCTGCTGATAGCCAATGTCAGCAAGCGGGAACATCTGGCAGGCTCTGTTTCACTCTCCGGTGACAGAACCCTACAATAAGGAATAAACTTATAATGAAACTCAAGACTCTCTCTGCTCTCGCCGCTGCCGGTTTATCGCTGGCTGCTGTTACCACATCCGCAAATGCCGCCGGTCGTCTGGTGGTTTACTGCAGTGCGACCAACGCCATGTGTGAAGCGGAAACACAGGCTTTCGCCAAAAAATATGATGTGAAAACCACATTTGTCCGTAACGGTTCCGGCAGCACCCTGGCCAAAATCGAAGCTGAAAAACGCAACCCGCAGGCTGACGTCTGGTACGGCGGCACATTAGATCCGCATTCACAGGCGGGTGAGATGGATCTGCTGGAAGCGTACAAATCCCCGAATTTAGATCAGATCATGCCGCAGTTCCGCGACCCGGCCAAACGCAAAGGCAACTACTCCTCTGCGGTTTATGTCGGCATCTTAGGTTTCGGTGTGAACAAAGACCGTCTGAAAGAGAAAGGCCTGCCAATCCCGACCTGCTGGAAAGATCTGACCAAGCCGGAATATAAAGGCGAAATCCAGATTGCTGACCCGCAGAGCTCCGGAACTGCTTACACCGCGCTGGCGACATTTGACCAGCTGTGGGGCACCGATCAGGCATTCGATTACCTGAAAAAACTCAACAGTAATATCTCCCAGTACACCAAATCCGGTATTGCCCCGGCGCGTAACGCCGCCCGTGGTGAATCCGCTATCGGTATCGGTTTCCTGCACGACTATTCTCTGGAAGTGGAAAACGGCGCGCCGCTGGAGTTAATTTCACCGTGTGAAGGCACCGGTTATGAGATCGGCGGCATCAGTATCCTGAAAAATGCCCGCAATATGGACAACGCCAAACTGTTCGTTGATTTCGTACTGTCCAAAGAAGCCCAGGAAATCAGCTGGAAAGAGGGTAAATCTTACCAGATCCTGACCAATACCACGGCGGAATCCTCGCCGATGTCACTGAAACTCTCTGATCTGAAACTGATCAACTACGATATGGATAAATACGGCGATGCAGATACCCGTAAGAATCTGATCAACAAGTGGGTCACCGAAGTCAAAATGAGTAAGTAATGTTGTCCGCCGCGCGGTGTCCTGCCGCGCGGCGTTATTTTAATTATAATTATTATATTGTTCTGACTCATTCGCCCGGATGAGAATGAGCAAGGGAGTGTCTTTATGTCTCAGACCCTGACTCTGTCTTCAAAACAGGGACGGGATTCCATCTTCTTATGGCTGCTGATCGCGTGGCTGGGCTTTGCCCTGCTGCCGTCCTGGAGCCTTGATTATGGTTTAACCGACTCCACACCAGATGAAATTTTTGCCGCTTACGGCTGGAACGGGCTGAATGTCAGCTGGCTCTGGTATCTTCTGCCGTCAGTGCTGTTTTTCCGTTCGCTGACACCGGCATCCCGCGACCAGCGGGGACGTCACTATACCGATATCGCTGTTGCCGTTCTGACGGCGGTGGTGGCGGTTGTCAGCGCTGTATGGGAAGGAAAAGGCCTGGGCTATTCCGCTATCGTGCTGTTTATCTCACTCGGCATGATTATGACACTCGCCCTTAAGCGCCTGGAATGGCTGGGCGGTGACCAGTTTGTTATCGGCTCGCTGATTGCGGTGGTCGGGCTGATTGCGCTGTTTATTGTGTTCCCGAGTGTCGCGATTTTTATTCCGATGTTCACCGACAATAACGGGGATTTTGCACCGTTTGCGTTTGTGTCGATTCTCACACAGTCCCATATTGTGCAGGTCATCTGGAACTCCGTGATGCTTTCGCTGGCGGTGGGTGCGGGCTGTACGTTCTTCGGACTGATTCTGGCGATTTATACCAGCCGTATCGCAAAACGCTCGGCGGTTATCGGCCGCGTGTTCTCCATCCTGCCGATTGTCACTCCGCCGTTTATTGTCGGCCTGGGTGTCACCCTGATGATGGGGCGTTCCGGTTATGTGACCGAATTCCTCGCTGCCTATGCGGGGCTGGAAAACACCAACTGGCTGTACGGCTTTACCGGGATCTGGCTGGCACAGGTGCTCGCCTTTACCCCGATGTCCTTTATGATCCTCGACGGTGCCATCAAAACCATTCACCCGTCGCTGGAAGAAGCGTCTTACACCCTGCGTGCCAATCGTTTCCAGACGTTCTTTAATGTCTTTATGCCGCTGCTGAAACCGGCGCTGGCCAACGCATTCCTGATCGTGATTGTACAATCCCTGGCAGACTTCAGTAACCCGCTGGTACTCGGCGGTAACTTTGACGTGCTCGCCACCCAGATCTATTTCTATATCACCGGTTCCCAGCTCGATTATCAGGCCGCCAGTACCCTCGGTGCGTCCCTGCTGGTCTTCTCGCTGCTGGTGTTCTGTGTGCAGTATATGTGGATCGGTAAACGCTCTTATGTCACGGTGTCCGGTAAATCGTACCGCGGGGATGTCCAGCCGCTGCCTGCCGCGCTGGTCGCTTTTGTTACCACTTTCCTCGCTATCTGGGTCATCTTCAACCTGGTACTGTACGGCAGTATTTTCTACGGCAGTTTCACCGTGAACTGGGGCGTGGATTACACCTTAACCCTGGATAACTTTATCAAGCTGTTCGGTCAGGGCATGAATGACGGCGCATGGCCTTCACTGCTCGACACCCTGCTCTACGCCGGGATCGCCGCACCGATCACTGCCGTGCTCGGTCTGCTGATCGCCTACATTGTGGTGCGCCAGGAATTCCGCGGCAAAAAGACCATCGAATTTACCACGATGCTCTGCTTCGCAGTGCCGGGTACGGTGGCGGGTGTGTCTTACATCCTCGCCTTTAACGATTCCCCGTTCTATTTAACCGGAACCGCGGCAATCGTGATTATCTCCATGACGATGCGAAATGTGCCGGTCGGTATCCGCGCCGGTATCGCCGGTCTGGGACAAATCGACAAATCCCTCGACGAGGCGTCACTCAGCCTGCGTGCCGGTTCAATGCGGACGATTTTCCACATCCTGCTGCCGCTGCTGCGTCCGGCGATCCTGTCTGCGCTGATTTACAGCTTTGTCCGCGCCATCACCACGGTCAGTGCCATTGTGTTCCTCGTGACACCGGATACCCGTGTGGCCACCGCCTATATTCTGAACCGCGTAGAAGACGGCGAGTACGGTGTGGCGATTGCCTATGGCTCAATCCTGATCGTCGTGATGCTGGCGATTATTTTCCTGTTCGACTTTTTGATTGGCGAAGCCCGTGTTTCACGTTCCAAAGCCAAAAATGCACAGTAATCATGGGGTAACCGACATGACACAACAAAGTTTTGTTGAATTAAAAAATGTGACTAAACGCTTTGGCACCAATACGGTCATCGACGATTTAAGTCTTTCTATTCCGGCGGGCAGTATGGTCACCCTGCTCGGTCCGTCCGGCTGCGGGAAAACTACCGTGCTGCGTCTGGTGGCCGGGCTGGAAAAGCCGACCGAAGGCAAAATGTTTATCGATGGCGAAGATGTCACAGACCGTTCCATCCAGCAGCGTGATATCTGTATGGTGTTCCAGTCTTACGCGCTGTTCCCGCATATGTCCCTCGGCGATAACGTCGGCTACGGGCTGAAAATGCTGGGACGCCCGAAGGCAGAAATTAAAGAGCGCGTGGAAGAGGCGCTGGAACTGGTGGATCTGGCCGGGTTCGGCGATCGCTTTGTCGATCAGATCTCCGGCGGACAGCAGCAGCGCGTCGCCCTGGCCCGTGCGCTGATCCTCAAACCGAAAGTGCTGTTATTTGATGAGCCGCTGAGTAACCTCGACGCCAACCTGCGCCGCAGCATGCGGGAAAAAATCCGTGAATTGCAGCAGCAGTTCAATATCACGTCCCTGTATGTGACCCACGATCAGAGCGAGGCCTTTGCGGTCTCGGATATGGTGCTGGTGATGAATAAGGGGAAAATCATGCAGCTGGGCTCACCGCAGGAGTTGTACCGTCAGCCGGCCTCAAAATTTATGGCAAGCTTTATGGGTGACGCCAATATCTTCCCGGCCACACTGACCGGTGATGCCGTTGAGATTTTCAGCTATCGCCTGCCGCGTCCGCCGCAGTTTGTCACGGAAAAAACCAATGTCACCGTGGGCGTGCGTCCGGAAGCCATTACTCTCAGTTTACAGGGTGATGAGAGCCAGCGCTGTACCGTATCTCACGTGGCATATATGGGGCCGCAGTATGAGGTGACCGTCGACTGGCACGGACAATCTATGCTGTTACAGATTAACGCCACACAATTACAGCCGTCTGTCGGCGACAGCCTGTTCCTGCAAATCCACCCTTACGGTATGTTTATTCTGCCGGAAGAGCAGTAATTTTCCGATGAATGCAAAACCGCCTCCGTAAAAAGAGGCGGTTTTTTTGTGCTTCTCACACTGACGGTCAATTATTTTTTATAGCGGTAACCGGCTGAGAAATTCTCACGCGCCTGTTCCTGTGCGGTATCGAAGAATGCAGCCACTTCTGCTGCTGTCTGTTCCGGCAGCTTTTTCGCCGCTTTCTGAATACGGTGCAGTGCTTCCGTCGCATCAGAACGGATTTTATCGGTATTCTGCTGTGTCAGCTGACCAAAACGTTTTTTCACATCCCCGTTGACGATAACGGTATCCACCCCGGACGCAGTGGTTTGCAGTACCACTGATCCCGCCGGATAACTCGACGGCACAAACGCCTCTTTCTGGGAAACGATAATAATATCTGCTTTTTTACCTTTGCTGATGGAACCGATTTCTTTCTCCATCCCCATCGCTTCCGCACTGCCGTGTGTTGCCCAGGTCAGCGCATCGCGCACACTCAGGTCAATCTTAGTGGTGGTTTTGCCGGTGCGGTTTGCTTCCGCTTCATTATCCATACAACGCTGGAACTGAAGACCCAGACGCATCTGTGAGAACAGATCACCGGAGCCGACACACACAATGTCACTGCTCAGTCCGGGTTTAAAACCGTGGTCAATGCTGGCGCGGAACGGCGGACGCCCCATCCCCATCTGCATTTCGGTTTCCGGTGCGATAGAAACTTTGCCGCCGGTCTCTTTCAGGATCTTCCATTCACTGTTATCGAGAGAAGTACAATGGATATGGAGATGGCCGGGCTTAAGCAGATTATTGTGTTTCAGCTCATGTAACCCTTTCAGAAGAATCGATTTTTCTGCCGCCCCGGTATGGGACGCCACAAAAATCCCCAGTTCATTGGCCAGCTCAATCTCTTTCGCGGTATCAGCAAACGGGATCGTACCGAAATCACTCAGCAGAACCCCCATCTGGTTGAGGCTTTTATTACTGTGACCGTAATAGTGCTGATGGATATTTTTCATCACATCCAGACGCTGCTGATGGCTGCGGAAGCGGTTACTGCCTTTATAATCATACGCCTGCATACCATAGGCATAGATACTGCGGATACCGGAGGCGCGCAGGGATTCAATCGCTGCCGGTGCATGATCCGGTGAGTTAACACAGTCACAACAGTCAAGAATGGTCGTCACCCCGGCGTTCAGTGCCTCCACTGATCCCACCAGCGCCGCCATGCGGATATCTTCCGGCTCCATGACCGAGCCGATACCGTAGAAGGTGGAACCGAGGAATCCGGCCAGTGACATATCTGCGGAGATCCCGCGCAGCAGTGACATCCAGGTGTGACGGTGACTGTCGATAATCCCCGGCAGAATAATCCCGCCGTCGGCATCAATCAGCTCCGCATCAACCCCGGCAAATTTAGACACCGGGCCGATATCGACAATCTTATCACCGTCAACCAGCACTGCACCGTCCGGAATATCACCGTATTTTTCATCCATAGTGATAAGATAGCCGTTATAAATCAGCTTATTACGCTTATCGGTTTTGATATAACGTTTATTTTTATCATCAGCCCCCGCCAGCACGGCATTGCCGCCCGCTAATGCAGAATGGCTGCCGAGTACACCTGCCGCCAGCCCCGCAGTACCAAGACCGGCATTTTTCAGGAAAGACCGTCTTGACGGGTCCTGCGCTTTCTCTGTCATTGAATTATTGCTCCTCACACAGTTAACAGACATCTATAAAATGTACTGCATAGTACACATTTAAAGTCTAACAAGACTGATTCGTATTAACCAGTACATATTGTGTGATTTTCTGTCCCGGCTGACACCGGACACAGTTTTTACCGTGCACTTTTTTTATACTGACTGATATATTTTCTGTCTGAATATCAGGGAAGAAACAATAGTGCGTCCGGCTTATTTGTTTGTCAGGGGACTGTCTGTACTGCTGCTGTGCGGGATGTTAAGCGGCTGCGGGGTATTTTATGGTGCCATGTGCGGCAGTATGGCCCTGTTTACGCCGTCAGAGTCAGTGACAAAAATTCCGCTGCCGGATGCGGTAACCGGCCGCCCGTATGATCAGACCATTGAAATCGCACGGAATACAGGGATGATCCCGTTTTATGTCAGTGATAAACCGGACTGGATGACAGTCACGCTGATGTCAGAAAATGAGGCCGGTGAATGGCTTCCGCTTATCACCAAAGAGGAGTGGCAGACACGGGTGATGAAAGCCGGTCAGCGCCCGCTGATCGCCGCCCGTTTGCAGGGAATACCGCCTGAGCGCGGCAACGTCCGTATAAAGATCAAAGGCGCAGCTTACGGCACTATGTGCGGAAGTTCTGATCCGGTTTATTCCCTGCGGCTGACCGTGAAAAAAGCGGAGTAATGACTTACTACGCTTAATTATTTACTCCGCCGTTCCTGAATATACAGCACCACTGACGGCACACTCTGAATAATCAGCATGCGGAGAATATGGTTAAGCATCACAAAACCCGCATCAATACCCATGGTAATCGCAGCAAATGTCATCGCTTCCATACTGCCCGGCGCCCAGGAAAGCAGCAGTACCGGGAAGGGGAATCCGGTCAGGTGAGAAGCACCGAATGCAATCAGCGCGGTCAGCATAATATTGATCAGTACCACCTGTGCGGAAATCACCATATTACGCAGCAGTGACCTCAGCGGAAACAGCACAAAATAAAGCCCGATATACATGCCAATCAGCGTCATACTGATATCATTCAGCGGCAGCGGGAAAACAATGTAAGTACTCACCATGCTCTGCACGGCGATCGCCGCACCCAGTGACGTCAGCATAAACGGGGCGGGAACATTGATTTTTTCCAGCACTTTGCCGGACAGATACCCGCACACCGCAATCACCAGCAGCCACAGTACAGACACCAGACTCTGCGGCGGAATATCCGCAGGCGGCAGGACAGGATGATCACTGCCGACCACCACACCCGCCAGCATAATCAGGATGATCAGGCGGATAGTATGCGAAATCACCACCTTCTGCGGCGGCGTACCGGTATGATCTGTCAGCGCCAGAATCGCCGCCATTGCCCCGGGTACCGCACCCAGCAGCGATTCCTGAACTGACCACCCCACCCGTTTGCGGAACCAGAGAAAACTGACCGTAAACTGCACGGCCAGACACGACACCATCGTGAGCATAATCAGCAAAAGATTATCAAACTGACTGAGATCGACACGGGTAAACATCAGCCCGACGGATGTCCCGAGTACCATCTGAACAAAGGTTAATGTTCCCCCGGGGATAGTGAGCGAAACATTGAAACGGTGCACAATAATAATCAGAATGATGGGACCGAACATCAGTGCCATCGGCACATTCAGATATGCCAGCCCTGACCCGGTGGCGAAACAGGCTGAAATTCCCGCTGCTGTTTTGATAATATTCATATTGTTATTATTTCAGCCGGTTGCCGGTACAGAAAATCAGTTTATCACCGGAGCAAATTAATTACAGAGGATATAATTATGCGGGTAACCTTCTCGCCATCAGAGGCGGAGATCAGTGTGGTGCAGAATGGCCTGCGCGGGCAACGTATCGGTACAGCGTTAATTTGTCAGGCGCAGGAGTGCGCCCGTGAGCGTGGTGCAAAATTTGCCCGGGTGGATACTTTCAGTTTCCGGGCGCGCCCTTTTTATCTGAAAATGGGTTTTGAGGAAGTGCTGACACCGGAGTCCTATCCCCGGGTACATGAACGTATTTACTTCCGCAAGACATTATAACAGCCGTTATTACGGCTGTTCGTCCTGCTGCGCCCGGCTGTCCGCCATCGCCTGATTCAGAATCGCTTTTGCCATCCACTGTGTAATATCAATGACTTCACCGTCATTCATCTTCCAGATATCTTTCATCACCAGGAACACTTCCGAGCCGTACACCAGCGAGAATGCACGGACCACTTTATCCAGTGTTTCCTGATCGACATGCGCTTTCAGCGGCTCCGTGACATTGGCCAGAATCGCCTTACGGTGGCCTCTGACCAGTTTTTTCTCTTCATTAATCTGCGATTTGGCCGATGCCGAACGATCCTGCGCCCACTGCTGCAATGACACATACAGTGCTGCACGCAGTGCGCCTTCGTGGCGGAACATCTGCGGGTAGGCAAACGCCAGCAACTGCTCCATCCGGTCACGGGTTTCCGGACTGTCAGAGCGCCAGGTCAGAATCGGCCCGAGGCTGGCATCGACTGTCGCGGCGATTAAATCACTTTGTGTCGGAAAATAGCGGTAAGCCGTTGCCCGTGACACCCCGGCCTCCGCCGCCAGTTCAGAGACTGACGGAATCGCGCCCTGTTCAAACAGGGTCAGCGCGGTATTAACCAGCAGATTAAATGTCCGCTTACGCGTGCCGGAGTAAGGTGTTCCGTCATCAGTACAGGCCATAACTGATTTTCCTTTCATGATTTCTGTGAATTTTTCGCGGCTATCTTACACAACATCCCTGCCGGCAACACCCTAATGCTGTTTTTTTGTCAAAAAAATGATTTAAATGTAGACAAATTGAGATGGATGTCTCAAAATCGGGCAAACAAAATGATACTACAGTCTCATTATGGTTATGATGCGTTATCAGACATCCGATATCCCTTTGAGGTTAACCATGAACAGCAATAAAGGCGCTGTCTATATCGCCACAACGCTTGATACCAAAAGTGATGAGATTTTTTATGTCAGTGAGCTGATTCAGCGCACCGGCCTGGCAGTACGGACTGTGGATTTAACCACAAAACCCGGTCAGCTGACCCGGGAAGCGGATGTCTGCGCCCGCGACGTCGCTGCCTGTCACCCTGACGGCGAAAGCGCGGTTTTCTGCGGCGACCGCGGCCGTGCGATTGCGGCCATGGCTGTCGCCTTTGAGCATTTCCTTGCAAAACAAAATGATATTGCAGCACTTCTCGGTTTGGGCGGATCCGGTGGAACGGCACTGATTACACCAGCAATGCAATCCCTGCCTGTCGGCATCCCCAAACTCATGGTTTCCACCATGGCCTCCGGTGATATTTCCGGCTATATCGGCGCAAGCGATATTGCCATGCTCTACTCTGTCACTGATGTCTCCGGCCTGAACCGAATTTCACGTAAAGTTCTCCGTAATGCGGCTAATCAGATTGCCGGGGCGGTTTACTTCTGTCAGGAAGAGCAGGTAACTGATAAACCTGCCGTTGCCCTGACGATGTTCGGCGTCACCACCCCGTGTATTCAGCAAATCAGCAAAGAACTGGAAGCGGATTACGATTGTCTGGTCTTTCACGCGACCGGCAGCGGCGGTAAAGCTATGGAAAAACTGACGGATGATCATCAGTTCGACAGTGTCCTTGACCTGACCACCACGGAAGTGTGTGACTATCTTTTCGGCGGCGTACTGGCCTGTGATGACGATCGTTTCGGTGCGGCAGCCCGCTCACAAACACCGTATATCGCCTCCTGCGGCGCACTGGACATGGTCAATTTCGGCCGCCCGTCCACGGTTCCGGAAAAATATGCTGATCGTCAGTTTTATCATCACAACGCCCAGGTCACCCTGATGCGTACCACCCCGGAAGAAAATGCACAGATGGGGCGCTGGATAGCAGAAAAACTGAACCAGTGTCACGGTGATGTCATTTTTATCATTCCGGAAGGCGGTTTCTCCGCTCTCGACGCTGAAGGTATGCCTTTCTGGTCACCGGAAGCTGACCGCGCCTTTATTGAGGCGTTCGAAACACATTATAAACAAACAGAAAAACGAATTTTACGCAAATGCCCGTATCATATTAATGACCCGGAATTTACCCGTTTTGTCATTAACCAACACCAGCAATTACGGGCGAAATAAGGAGACACAAGATGCCACTTTCCCGTGACGCATTACTGAAAAAATTCAATGACATGATTTCACGCGGTGAACCGATTATCGGCGGCGGTGCCGGTACCGGTCTGTCAGCAAAATGTGAGGAAGCCGGCGGTATCGATCTCATCGTTATCTATAACTCCGGCCGTTACCGGATGGCAGGACGCGGCTCACTGGCCGGTCTGCTGGCTTACGGTAATGCCAATGAAATCGTTATGGATATGGCAAAAGAAGTGTTGCCGGTTGTCAAACACACCCCGGTACTGGCCGGTGTTAACGGCACCGACCCGTTCTGTCAGTTTGATAAGTTCCTGGACGATATCAAAGCCACCGGATTTTCCGGCGTACAAAACTTCCCGACAGTCGGTCTGATCGACGGTAAATTCCGCGCAAATCTGGAAGAAACCGGGATGGGTTATGCGCTGGAAGTGGAAATGATCCGCAAAGCTCACGAAAAAGATCTGCTGACCACGCCGTATGTTTTCAGCCGTGAAGATGCCATTGCCATGACCAACGCCGGTGCGGATATCCTCGTGCCGCATATGGGTCTGACCACCGGCGGTAATATCGGGGCAGAAACAGCGACTACGCTGGATGATTGTGCTGAGATGATTAATGACTGGGCGAAAGCAGCAAAAGCGATTCGTCCGGATATTATTGTATTGTGTCATGGCGGGCCTATTGCGACACCGGAAGATGCACAATACATTTTAGATCGCTGCCCGGACTGCCACGGTTTTTACGGGGCCAGCTCCATGGAGCGTTTACCGACAGAAGTGGCACTAAAAGCCACCACCGAAGCATTTAAAAATATAACAAGATAATTAAATTATTTATTTTAAGTCAACACCAGGTGCCTGCAATATATATTGCAGGCATTTTTTTATAAAAAAATCCGCCATCATAAATAATCCGGCGGATTTGTATATATCAGATTTATTACGGATAAATATGCTTTTCAGCAACCATAATAATACTGTATTTAATTACGCAACTTTTTTCTGTTCTTTAATGCTTTTTGCATTACTGACAATGCTGGTCACGCCAAAACCGATACCTGCTGTTGCGAGGATCGGGCTCAGGCCTACAGCTGCACCGATACCGCCGCCCAGCATTGCGCCGGATACTTTGAAGTTAGTTTTGTAGCCGCCTGCAGCACAACCTGCATCAACGATACCACCGATAGCAGTGCCCATAGTAGCACCGATACCACCGAATACCAGACCCAGACCTAACAGGCCGCCATTAACTTCATTCATTTCCAGAGTTGTTAATTCTTTCATAATTTTATTCCTTTAATTCCCTGACGGGATAATATCCGTTACCGGGTTTTAACTAATAACCGCAGTGGTTCTTACAGGAGAAGATATAATTCCTGTAATTGTTCCGGAGTATACTCCCTCAGAACATAAAAAAAAATGGATTATTTATTTTGCCTTACTAAACACCGTATTTTATGTAATTACACTTAGAAAAAACATATTATTCTTATTTTAATTCACAACATGAGCATCAATTGAACAAGTATTAATACGCCATCGAATATTAAAATCTCATTTTACGTTCACGATAATACACCAAATATTTACGTAACAATATTAAATACTCAAATCATGTTATTTACTGCGATAATTCTGATAATAGACAGGAACAGTAGCGTTATACCGGCTATTTTATGTAATTAAGTATAATTTCGGATACGATAAAATATCTCCTGAGACTAAAATTACCGTTTGAAACAGAGGCAGGCTACGTATGTTAACGGGTAACTGTCTCTTTTAAGGATTGGAGTCCATATTGTTCCGGCAGGAAGCACTTGATAACAGGAAAATGAAATGGCGGGGGAAAGCGTTATTGCTGCCCGGAATTCCGCTGTGGATAATTATGGCCGCATGTTCCGTATTCCTGATAGTTTTTCTTATTTTTATTATTTTCGGATCTTACACCAGGCAGGTCAATGCCACTGGTGAAGTCACCACATTCCCGCGGGCCGTTACTATTTATGCTAATGCTCAGGGGTTTGTCACGAAACAATATGTCCGTGAAGGCCAGCATATTAAAAAAGGGGATCCGGTTTACATAATCGATGTCAGCAAAACAACGTCCAGCGGTGTGGTCAGTGATAATCAGCGCCGGGAAATTGAAGGCCAGCTTCTGCGGGTTGATAGTATGATCACCCGGCTGGAAGATAATAAACGCGATACCCTGGATGCGCTGGAAAAACAAAAATCGCTGTATATTGATGCCTACAAACGTTCGGCAGGTATTGTAAAACGTGCCGAAGAAGGGATCTCCATTATGAAAAACAATATGGAGAATTACCGGTCCTATCAGAAACAGGGATTAATTAATAAAGACCAGTTGCTTAATCAGGTCGTGACTTACTATTCCCAGCAAAACAGTCTGCTGGGATTAAGCGGTCAGAATGAGCAGAACGCCCTGCAAATTACCTCACTGGAAAGCCAGATCCTGACTCAGGCTGCGGAATTTGATAACCGGATTTATCAGATGGAACTGCAGCGCTATGAGTTACAGAAAGAGATGGTCAATACCGATGTCGGCGGCGAAATTATTGTCCGTGCCCTGACTGACGGCCGTGTGGATTCCCTCGGCGTGACGGTCGGGCAGATGGTTAATCCGGGTGATACCCTGCTCCAGATCCTGCCGGAAAATATCAGTCAGTACTGGCTGGTGCTTTGGGTACCCAATGATGCACTCCCTTATCTGAACATCGGTGATGCTGTAAATATCCGCTATGAGGCGTTTCCGGCGGAAAAATTCGGCCAGTTCGCTGCCTCCATTCAGATGATTTCCAAAACCCCGGCCTCACCGCAGGAAATGATGACCTACGCCGGTGCACCGAAAGTCAGTCAGATGCCGCAGTCCATCCCCTACTACAAAGTCATTGTCCGCCCGGAAAAACAGATGATTGCGTATGACGGCCGCGAACTCAGCCTGCAAAACGGCATGAAGGCCAATACCAGTCTGTTTCTGGAAAAACGCAGAATCTATCAGTGGATGGTTTCACCGTTCTATGACATGAAGCAGAGTGCCTCCGGGCCGGTGGAATTCACCACGGAAAACCCGCTGGCAGGTATTATCGGCGAAACACAGAAACTGGCCGCACAGGCTGAGATCCCGTCACCGGATCACACTGAGGACACCACTCCGGTGGTTAACTCACTGGGTGCATTCGGGAAAACAGGAGCAGACACACCATGACAGAACGGATTCTGTTATCTGACCGGGAGGCCGTATGCGCCGTTTATCCTTAAAAAA